>NZ_CP098242.1:2375000-2606300 GCF_027118995.1 Oxalobacter vibrioformis | reverse complement strand
AGCCGGATTCTCCGGCTTTTATTTTGCCCTTTTCACAGGGAAAAAAGCAGATAAAAACAGGTTTTCCATGCCCATTCTCAATAAGCTGGCTGCCATGTTATATTCAATACGTGGGATCAGAAAAGGAGTGGCATATGGATTATCAGACAATCAGGCAGAACTTTGAAAACCACGGTTTTACCACCCGGTTCTTCCCGACCAGGGAAGAAGCCACGGATTATTTCGCCAAAAAACTGCAACGCAGCACGATTGGTTTTGGCGGCAGTATCACCCTGAGTGAAATGGGTCTGCATGAGGCACTCCAGCAGAAAAATGTTGTCGTATGGCATAACAAGGTTCAGTCCCGGGATGTCAGACGCCGGGCAAACCTGACCAGCATCTGGGGCTGTAGATCAATGCCACGGATAAAGGATGTTTTCTTTTGCCATACCTGCGTCAATCAACAGCAAAGGATTAAATACCTGTACTGACCGGTAACACACAAGAGGAGGGGGTTATGAGCACAGCCGAACAAGCCGCAAGCCAGGACACGGCCGGGAGTGCCCGTTTCCATGCCATCCCTCCCAGCAGATATCTCGAGTCACGGTCCGGGTTTATGCAAAAAGCGCAAAGGGTATTGCTGGTAGCCGACGGAGAAGGGCGAAACAGCGTCTGGTGTGCTGAAAAGGGACTGATTGTCGACGCTTTTGATGCGAGCGAGAGTGCGGTGGAAAAAGCCCGGCAACTGGCTGACGCCAGAGGCGTTTCCGTCATGTACAACGTATCCTCTGTTGAGACATGGAACTGGCAGCCGGAACAGTATGACGCGGTCATCATCATCAACGCCAATTTTGCACCCCCTGCCATGCGTGCCGTGCTTTTCGAGAACTGCATACATACCCTGAAGCCGGGTGGCATACTGATCCTGAAAGGATACGGCATCAAGCAGCTTGCTGTTCTCATGCGGGAAAGCTTCACACCGGAGCAGATTGATGCGTTCATGCCGGAAGGCCTTACACTGGAAGGCATCACACCGTCCACCATATTGAATGGTGTTGCCATCGGGGAGCATTATTATTCGGAAGAATCACTGCGTGAAGCCTTTTCCGCCTTGCAGATCCTTGAAATCGCCGACTACAGGGAGCCTGCGCGCAAAAAAGACGGCGCTGTCCGCGTGGAAAAGCTGATGGGCATGGTTGCCCGGAAAATGGCATAAAAGCGGTCAGGTAATGCCGTCACGCAATGAGGACACACCACCGGACGTTTTCCGAGCAGGGCGGGGTGGTCAGCGATCCCTTATCGGCAAAATAATCCCTGTTTGACGGCAAGAGCGCCGCCGGGTTGATCAGCGAATCTGTTTCGATGGTATGGCCATTATTGACAATGCGATATTCGGAAGGCGTGTAGTGAAAAGTGATATGCGTCAGATCGGCCGGCTCGGCGTCTCCGGTTTCGGTATTGACGGGCGACTGCTCACTGCCGAAGCTACAGACGGCAAACTTATCCCCGAGCTCACCCCAGCGGGATGGGCCGACATGGCCGTGATAACCCCAATCGTTGTTTTGCCCGGTATCTGGCCCCGTATTCATTTCCATTATCACCTACGCACCGCTTGCATTTTCTGAAGGGTTTTCCCGCACGATATTTTCCTTATGACAGGTACAGGGGCAAAGCGTTCGAAAAAAGCGTTTGCGCATCAGCAATCTCAGCATGTTTTGCCTTGTCTCAGAACCCTTGGGCGAACAATCCGCAAAAATAGGAGCGTCGACACCGTGGAAGGAATACCGGCATGGAACTTGCCTTATCATGGAATATTGCACTCAAAATGCTTGCTGGCCTGGTGGTTTTGCTTGTTTATATCTATCTTTCCGGAAAAGGTGCGCTGGCGCCGATTTCCGCGCTGGACCAGGTGGGAAATATTGTCCTTGGCGCCATTATCGGCGGGCCGATCTACAATCCTGATGTCTCTGTTGTCATGCTGCTCGGTGTGGCGGGGATGTGGGCGGCCATGCTGTTGGGGGTGCGCTATTTATCCTTCAAGCGCTGGTCGATCAAGAACGTGGTCGACGGCAAATCGATCATGCTCATGCAGGATGGAAAAGTCCTCGACAGGAATTTCAGCATGGCGCGCATATCGGTGAGGGATTTCATCATGCTGCTGCACCAGCGCGGTCATCCCAATCTGGATGAACTCAGGAACGTATGGTTTGAATATAACGGCCAGATGACGGTTGTGACAAAGGGTGACGAGGCAATGGCGATTGTGGTGATCGAAAACGGGCAGATCGATTATGACAATCTCGCAGTTATCAAACAGGATGAAAACTGGCTCCGGGAAGAAATCGAGAGACAGGGCTTCACACTGGAAAAGATTTTCATTGCCGAGTGGCACGACAACGGGCTGTGGATTTATCCTTATATGCAGCAGACATCATGAAGGCAGCAGCACGTAAAAAAAGCCCGCGAAAGCGGGATTTTTTGCAGGGTGGTGGTCTTTTCTATTTTTTTCGCCATTCCGGGAAAAGCGAGGTTTTCGTGTCGAGCGTGGAGATTTTCTCCATGTCGGCTGCGTCGAGTGTGAAATCGAAGATGCCGAGATTTTCCGCCATTTCTGCGCGTTCAGAGGTGCGGGGAATGGTGGAAAGCCCGTTTTGCACTTCCCAGCGAAGGGTTACCTGGGCCACGGTTTTGTTGTGCTTTTTGGCAATGGCTTGCAGGGTCGGGTTTGTGAAGAGATTGTTTCTTCCCTGGGCAAAAGGCGACCATGCCTGGACTTTGATGCCCAGCTTTTCGTTGGCTTCCTGTGCGGCTTTTTGCTGGAAGAAGGGGTGAAACTCGATCTGATTGACCATCGGTTTGATGCGGGCGGTCTTCATCAGCTCTTTCAACTGCTCGGGCTCGAAATTGCTGACGCCAATGGCTTTTGCCTTGCCTGCTTCGTAAAGCGCTTCCATCGCTTTCCATGAGCCCTTGATGTCCCCGCGCGGCCAGTGGATGAGGTAGAGATCGACGTATTTCACCCCAAGTTTTTTCATCGAGGTTTCCAGTACTTTTTTCGCATTTTCATAGCCCGCGTCACTCTCCCACAGCTTGGTGGTGATAAAGAGGGTGGAGCGATCAACCCCGCTTTTCCTGATGCCTGCGCCTACGGCTTCTTCATTGCCGTAAATCGCAGCGGTATCAATCAGGCGGTATCCCAGCGAAATGGCTGTTGCCACGCTTTTTTCAGCCGTATCCCCTTTCAGGGTGAAGGTGCCAAAGCCAAGTGCAGGCATTTTCACACCGTTGCTTAAGGTGAGGGCGGGGATTTTGAGATCCGGGGCAGTTATTTTACCCGGCTGGGCCAGACCTGCCAGCGGAAGGGACAGGACGGCAAAGAGAAGCAGAAGCTTTCTTGTCATGTTTTTCATACGAGATTCCTTTCCTTACAGATTTTCCATCAATGAATAGTGTGAGAGGTCAGGGGTAACAACAAGACTAACCTGAAAACAACCTGGAAATAAAGCGTAAAGTGAAATTTCCGGTTTTTCGGTCGTGGAAAAAGGGCAGAGTGCCTGGTTCAGTGCCCTGCATGCAGACTTTTTCGGGAAAGTTCCAGGATGTGGCGGCATCGTTTCTTTCGTATTGATCCCGTCGAAAAACCAGAGGAAATAAATATTTTTTTTGGAGAGAACTTCATGTGCGGGCGCTGTTCCAAACAACTCATTTCAACAACTGCCGATAGGCAAAGGAGACTACCATGCGCAACAATCAAAATTCCCGGAACAACGCTGACAAATCAGGCAAACGCGGTTTTGCCGCCATGTCACCTGAAGAGCAGCGCAAAATCGCCAGCAAGGGCGGTAAAGCAGCCCACGAAAAAGGCACGGCACATGAATTCACCTCTGAAGAAGCACGGGAGGCCGGCAGAAAAGGCGGCCAGAACAGCCATTCAACTTCCCGCTGATCGGCAGACTGAAACAGATCAGGGAAATGCCAGCCGTTTGAAGGATTGACGTGTTCTCGTATGTCTGATGAATTGACCTCCCAAGCGGAACGGTTTCCCATCCCCGGTTACCGTTCCGCTTCTTCTTCTCCCTTCGCATAAAACCCATCCATCACGAGGGGTAACCGTGCGTAACCGACGGTAACGAAAGCCGCCTTTTCATTGACTCCACATCACGGCCGGGTATGCTTTTCAGGAAATTCCTGATAGCCGATGCCTGCCTTCCTGGTATGAGGGGATCGGTCTGTACTTGATGAAAAATGGAGGATTATCATGTCAGACATTGTGACTGAAACAGTGGCGCTGATTGCCGGAAACAAGAATTTTCCCTTGCTGGTTGCGGCCAGGGCAAAGGCCATGGGCCGCAAGGTTGTTGCCGCTGCTTTTACCGGCACGACGGACCCGGCTCTGGCCCGGATGGCAGATGAGATAATCTGGCTCAATCCGGGGCAACTCCAGGGGGTGATCGATTTTTTTCATGCCCAGAAAGAGGTGAACAAGGTCATGATGGCGGGGGGCTTCAGCGCACAGGATCTTGCCGCTATCAAACCCGATGAACGCGGCACAAGGCTCTTGCAGCGCTTGAAGGATTTGCATAACGATGCGATTTTAAATGGAATCGCTGAGGAACTGGAGCAGGAAGGGCTCCGGGTCGTGGGAGCAGATGAAATGATCCCGGAATTAATGGTTCAGGCGGGTATTTTGGGTCGCGTGTTTCCCGAACCTCAATTATACGCAGATCTGCGCATTGCCTGGCGTATGGCAAAAATGCTCGGGGAAGATGATATTGGCCAGGTCGCTGTCGTTGCAGGAGGGCGGGTCATGGCACTGGAAGGTGCTGACGGCACGGATGCAACCATATTGCGGGGCGGCAGTCTTGGCAACCTGGGACGTCATCGTGCTGTTGCGGCCAAAGTGGCCAAGCCAGGGCAGGATATGCGTTTTGATTTACCGGTAATCGGCCTGGGAACGATGGAAGCGCTGATTCGGGGCGGGCTGGGTGCAATGATCGTTGAGGCAGGGTATACCATGATTTTTGACCGGGAAGCCGTGATTGAACTGGCTGATGCCCATCATGTGGCACTGGTTGCCTGGCATGAAGGCGACCTTCTGGCATTCAACCAGGGGGAAAATGCCCGCCTGAACCTGGCAGCCTGAATATTTCTACCGGAAAACGACTTTCCCTGTAAGCGCCAGAAAAATCCACCGGCCAGTATCCTTCAAAAAGGGAAAAATACCGCCACGTTGCGTAAAAGCCGGTAGCGGTTTTTGCTATCAATTATTCTTGCTGCGTAACCTTGTGTAACAAAGACGGGCTTTGTCTTTGTAAAGAAAGCCACTTGGATTAAGCTGCTCGCATGAATAACCTGGTGAAGGCAAAAAATGCACGTTCTCCTGATTGATGATGATCACGATCTGTATTCCCTGCTCAATGAATATCTCGGGCAGGAAGGTATTACCTGCACACATGCGCCTGATGCCGAGAAGGCTTTTCTTGAAGTCAATCACAAACGCTATGACATCCTCATCCTGGATGTCATGCTGCCGGGCATGAACGGGTTTGAAATCCTTCGCCGTCTGCGAAGCGATGAAAGGAACCTCAATCTCCCTGTCATCATGCTCACCGCCAGGGGAAGGGAAGTGGACAAGGTCATCGGGCTGGAAATGGGGGCTGATGATTATCTGGGCAAGCCATTCAACCCGCGGGAACTGGTGGCCAGGTTGCGGGCGCTTTTCAGGCGCGCCAATCCCTCAATACTGCCCTATACACAGCAGGTCCATGATGTTGGCATCAGCCGTGCCGCCCACAGCATCACGATTAATGGAAAAACACAGCAGCTGTCCATGCCGGAAATGCAACTGTTGAATCTCCTGACAGAAAACGTCGGGCAGCCGGTTCCGCGGGGTCTTCTTTACATGTCTATTTATGGGTACACCCCTTATTCCCATGATCGCAGTCTTGATATGCTGGTTTCCCGCCTGCGCAAAAAACTGGGCCAACGCCCGGATGGGGGGAAAGAATACGGGCCGTCAAAGGGGTAGGATATGTCTTTTTGACATCCGAGGAAACGGCATGAGCCTGAAAACCCGATTCAATGCATTGCCGCTCTTCTGGCGGGTTTATCTCATCATTGTTTCCCTTCTTGTCTTTGTTGTTGCGTTTGCTGAATTAGTATTGGAAAACCTGACAGAAATATTACTGCCGGACATATATGAGAAGTATGAATCCTGGTTCGAGCCTGTCCTTTGGGCTTTCGGTATCCTGGTTCCGGCACTGGCATGTGGTTACATCCTCTCCAAAACCCTCTCTTCCAAACTGGAAAAAATGGCAAAGGTTTCACAGGCGATTGCCCGGGGCAACATGAAAATCCGCCTGGATACCATCAATAATGATCAGGATGCCTTTGATCTGCTTGCCAGGAGCTTCAATGAGATGGCAGATGCCATTGAAAAGCAGCTCGAAAACGAACGGCGCCTGCTGGTGGATATCTCGCATGAACTGCGTTCGCCGCTGACCCGGATAACCATCGCAACAGAATTGCTGCTTCGTAACGGGGAAACCGGAAAAGACAGGCAGATCATTGTTCGCCTGGAAAAAGAACTCCAGCATATGAATGAACTTATCGGGCTGCTTTTGGCGCAATCACGGGACAGCTCGGGACTCAGGATCGAAAGTCGCAAAGTTGACCTCGGTAAAATCCTGGCCGAACTGGTTGCCGACTTTTCATTCCAGGGACAACCCATGAACAAAAAAGTCGTTACGCAGCTACCGGCCAGCCTGACTGTCAGCGGTAACGACAACCTGCTGCAGCGGCTTTTCGGCAATATTTTATCCAATGCCATTTTCTATACGCCGCCCAACAGCGATGTGCTGCTTTCTGTTGAAAGGGACGAAGAAAAACTGGAAATTACCGTACGTGATTTTGGTCCTGGTGTCCCGGAGGAAAGCCTCGAAGATATTTTCCGCGCTTTTTATCGCGTGGACAGTTCCCGCGCCAGAAAGGATGGCGGTACCGGGCTGGGGTTGGCCCTTGCCAGGGAGGCAGCCCTGGCGCATGAGGGGGATATCATGGCCAGAAATGCCAATCCGGGACTGGAAGTGATTGTGACTTTGCCTATCAGTATGCTGGAGGCCGGATGAACCTCAAAACCATACGCAATACACTGCCGTTTTTCTGGAAGCTTTACATTGTCTGCATGTTTTTTGCTGCGCTCAGGATGGGGGAGCCGGATTGGGAGTGGGAACCGGCAAGTATCTCGCCATGGCCTGCCTTTATCGTATCAGCGCAGGAAGTTCCGCTTCAGGATACTGACGTTATCGTCGCACGATCTGCCAGCCTGCCGCATTGATTTTATCCGGATTGAAAATAACATCGGCATGAAGCCGCTCCATAAACGCGCCTGTTAAGACCCGAATCATGAAAAAGAACCATCCCGTTCGATTGCCGAAATGGTCCCTGGGCAGCACCTGGCTTTTGCTGGCCGCCGCTGTTTATCTGTCGTGGCCCATGAATATGAGCCTGTGGCGCTATCTTGCGGCACATCTTGAGATACATGGCCTGGTCATGGTTTTGTTTGCTGCCAGTTATCCGCTCCTGATTCTGGCTGTCGTATGGTTGCTGCTGGCTCTGGTTGCGCTTCCTTATATGACCAAACCGCTTTTGTCGGTGCTGATCCTCATATCCTGTGTTGCCAATTACTGGATGGTCCACTATAGGATTTACATTGATTCGGACATGATCCGCAATGTCTTTGAAACCAACAACCGCGAAGCCATGGACCTGGTGACACTCAAGCTGGTTTTCTGGGTGCTTATTACCGGTATTTTGCCTGTTGTGCTGCTGTGGATGACGAGAATCCGTTATCAATCCCAACTGAAAGAAATAAGAAACCGTTTTTTGACTGTTGCCTTGTGCGCTGCTGTCATTGGCATCATCGCTGTCGTCTTTTACAAGAACCATGCCTCATTTGGCCGCAATCATCACCGGATGATCCGGCTTGTCAGCCCGACAAATTACATCAATGGAACCATCAAGTATTTCAGTAAGGAAGCGCTGGCCAAGCGCCAGTTTGAAATACTGGATAAAAAAGCCCGGCTGGCACCTTTTGCCGACCCTTACCCGACCGTTTTTATCCTCATCGTAGGAGAAACAGCTCGTGCCGCCAATTTTTCCCTCAATGGCTACCCGCAGCCAACCAATCCGCGCCTGGAAAAAGAGCGGCTGCTTAATTTCCCCAGTGTCTATTCCTGTGGCACTGCAACCGCCATATCCGTTCCCTGCATGTTTTCGTCAAAGCCAAGAACGGAATTTGATGCAGGTGACGCCAAAATGACACAAAACCTTCTCGACCTGCTGGCGTCAGCAGGATACGATATTTTGTGGCGGGAAAATGATGATGGCTGCAAGGGAGTCTGTGCCAGGGTAAAAACGGATTATTTCGACCCGAACAGGTACAAGCAATTCTGTGACGGGAAAAGCTGTTTTGACGAGGTTATGCTGGATGATCTGGATGACTACCTGAGGACGGTGACAAAGGACACCTTCATCGTTTTGCATACGATTGGCAGCCATGGTCCGACCTATTACCAGCGTTATCCCGCCGCATTCAGAAAATTCACGCCGACCTGTGACAGTGCTGACCTGCAAAGCTGCACACAGGAAGAGATCAGAAACACCTATGACAACACCGTTTTATACACGGACCATGTTATTGCCGAGAGCATCCGTATTCTGAAGCAGTTTCCTTATTTCGAGTCCGGGCTTATGTATGTCTCTGACCACGGTGAGTCACTGGGGGAAAATAATATCTATCTTCATGGCATGCCTTATGCCATCGCGCCCCAGGAGCAGAAAAAGGTGCCCATGGTGCTGTGGATGTCGGACAACATGGTGAAATATGATCATCTGGATTATGTCTGCCTGCAGAAAGAAGCGGCAAAAAACACCTACAGCCACGACAATATTTTCCATTCCATGCTGGGACTGATGGAGGTAAACAGCAAGCTGTATGCCCCGAAAATGGATCTTTTTGACAAATGCCGGAAAAAACCGCTGCCAACATGCGATGAGGATGGCGTTAAATGCAAGCCTGTTATAGAGTAAGCAGGTAAAGACTGGCAACGGCGTAAAGTGATTAAGAGCAGGAGAAACCTCTCCTGGCAGCCAGGCTTTCATGACGGAAAGGGAGGAGGGGGTCCTGCATGTGGAAGTTATATGCTTTGCTGGCAGCTGTGTTTGCCGCACTGACAGCGATTTTCAGCAAGGTGGGGATACGGGATATTGACTCCAATCTGGCCACCGCCATTCGCGTGGCTTTCATCATGTTGCTCACATGGGGGATCGTGTTTTATACGGGAGCAACAAAAGAGCTGAAGAGTATCAGCGGTCACACCTTCCTTTTCCTACTGCTTTCCGCGCTGGCAACAGGGCTTTCCTGGCTTTTTTACTTCAAGGCATTGCAGGAAGGCGATGTGTCCAAAGTGGCGCCTATCGACAAGCTGAGCGTTGCCATCACTATCGTTCTTGCCTTTATTTTTCTGAAGGAACCGGCAGATTTCAAAACCATTGCCGGTGGGCTGATGATTACCGCCGGTTCGATATTACTTTTGTTTTAGATCAACAGCATTGATTGGCGCTGGTTTACATATCTGGTATACTTCATATTTCGCTATTGATGAACAGGCACTTCATCTTTCGTTGCTTTTCATCATTCTCATGGCGCTGTTGTCAGTGTCATATCATACAAGGCAGGTAAAAAGCCTGCTCCCATAGGCAGAAATATCCTGATTTTTCTTTTCCAGCCGAAAGGAAACGGAAAAAAATCCGGGATTGACTGCTGAAAAACGGGATGGAATTCCAGCATCGAACAAAGGCACTTTGTGCAAAACGGTGTGTCATTTTCTGAAAAGACGCCGGAATTTTTGGGCAGTAACTGACGGGCATTGCCTGAAAACAGGAAGAAACGATTGGCGAAAGATATCGCTGAAAACGGGTCTTGAAATACATTATCAAGACAATATTTACATGTTTTACCTTCGGGTAAACCGCATAACCAATCTCTGGAACAAAAAAAGCAATTTCAGAACAGGAGGTAGACTATGCATGGTAAAAAACACCATCTGACCATCAATGCAAAATCAATACTGGCGCCACAAACGCTTGAGGCCCTCGCAGACGCGGACATCAATCTCCAGGGCTGGCAGATACTGGAAAGGTGGTCCAGAAAGTCACCCGAGGCGCTCAAAATGCTGGAATCCTGCGGGAAAGAGACTTTTCTGGACAGGCTGCTCAAACAACAGCAGCTGGAGCAGGATATCCTGATGGGAGAGACCGGGCTGGAATCTGTCATCAATGGATTGAGCCATTCCGAAATCCTGCGCTTGCATGCCATCAAGCCTGAACTTGAGTTGCACTCTTAACCGGCATCCGTATTCAAAAAACCCTGCCTTGCGCAGGGTTTTTTAATGGCAAAGCGCCTGAGGGAGAACACCGGCACCATGTCCCTTCCAGCCGGATTAAAAACCCGGGTTCGGATCAAAGGACCAGCCATGATCGTCATGGTAGATCATCTGGCGGGTCATGCCGCCATCCACGATAATATTCTGGCCGGTGATAAAGCTCGCGTCCGGCCCGCAGAGAAACAGCGCCAGCGCGGCAATATCTTCCGGCGTGCCGACCCGGCCGGCAGGATGCTGTTGCCTGTCAGCTTCTGCATGTTGTGAAGCGCCAGCCTTGCCCTCCTGGTAGTAAGCGCTGCTGTCAATCCAGCCGGGGCTGATGGCGTTTACCCGTACCTGGCCGGACAGGCTGATTGCCAGCGCATGGGTGAGGGCGCTGATGCCCCCCTTGGCAGCGGTATAGCTTTCGGTATCTGGCTGGGAGATGAAAGCGCGGGTAGACGAGATATTCACAATGGAGGCGCCTTTTCCATAGGCGCCCAAAAACAGGCTGGCAAGCATATAGGGCGCCACCACACCAACCTGCTGCACGTAGAGGAAATCATCATAGCTGCAGCCGGAAAAAATCCCCCGCCTGCTGATAGCCGCATTGTTGATAATGCAATCCACCGTGTCAAAACGATCAAGGACCCGGTTGGAAAAACGGGACAATACCCGTTCTTTGGCAATATCGCCTTTCATGAAGTATGCCTGGGACCCGATTGCTTTCGCCAGCTTCCTCCCTGCGGCGGCATCCACATCAATAAAGGCGACATTGGCACCTGCTGCGGCAAATTTTTCCACGATACAACGGCCGATACCGTTGGCACCTCCAGTAACAACACAGGTCTTACCGGTAAAACTCATATAAACCTCCTTGTTTGCCATCACGTTTTTTAAAAAATACGGATCAGGCGGATTGTAATGGGTCTGGTGAATCTACAGATTTAATGCTCCTGGGCCCCTTGATTTATCATCTGGAGAATCTCATTGACTTAAGCAACAACCATCGGATTTTTCGCATGGCGTATGGATGGTACGGTCAGAAGATACGGACGGACTTCGACAGGGAGCAGATGCAGGTTTTTCATGGCATTTTTCCAATCGCCACGTATCACGGCCACTTCTGCCTGAAACAGGTATTGAGAAACCGCATCTTCCTTTTCGGCAAAGGCCGCACGGTTTTTTTCTGCCGCGGCAAGGTAAAGCCGGCGTATGGCAGGAGACGCTTCACAATACGCTTTTGAGAGATTCAGGCGGACGAGGGTCCGGTTTACTGCCTCTGCCAATACATCAGGCAATTCATTGCTTTGCCGCTGATAACTCGCCGCCTCTTTGGCAAGTGCATCCGCTTTTGAAAAAATCCGGTGACGCCGGGTGGTGCTGTTTGACAGAACCGCATCGGCGGCAAGGGTGTATATATAGCTCGTGCGCATCATGACAAGGCTGGGCATCGTCGTCTTCTCAGGCGGATTGCCAATTATCCTGTCATAAAAGCGATAGGCAAAATCGAACAGCCGGGTACGCTGCGCTTCATGTGGTGTCATTTTGGCTTCCATTACGGATGCCCATGCCTGGAGATAGGAGCATTCGTCAGTGGTACAGCCCGGAAGCTGCATGATGCGCGTGTAGAGCTGTTTTCGCAGTCCCTGAATAAATGGATCAGCCTCATACACAACAAATATACCCTGATCAAGGAGCGATGAGCCATACAGGAGGATGGCCTGCGACGCTTCTGGCAACGGTTTTCCCGCATCGAGCGTCAGTCTTTCGACCAGCAGTTCCAGTATGCTTCTCATCTGCGCCATACGGGAAAGGTAATCGGTCTGCCGCACGGCGCCCATCATTAATTCCTGCATGCCGGACTGCCATTTGTCGAGGGCATTCGGATTCGCCTTCATTTCGGCAATGAGAGATGCCCGCGCATTGGCATCCAGCGTTTGGGCCAGGGAAGGGGAAGCCGGGGCAAGACAGGCAAGAAAAAAGAGAAATGGCGCCACAAAACGGGCAGGTAAACGCATGACAACTCCTGATGGTTAAGACGTTATTTTACTGGAGTGGAAATCTGTTTTGCATTTTTGCATAGGATGAAAGCGGAAAGGAAAGGTAAAATGACAGTGGAAACAACTTGTTGAATCTGTTACAGAATCAGTGTCGCCATGGGAATTATCCTCTGATGCCGGCACGTCGGGTGAAGGAGGACCCCTATGCCGACGCCATATGAAACCGTGAATGACACCAGCAGTTTGCGGGCGTTATTTGAACGAACAAGAGCAGCACAGAAGCTTTTTGCAATCTATTCGCAGGAAGAGACAGACCGGATTTTTCTCGCCGCTGCATCTGCCGCGTCTGCCGCGCGCATACCGCTTGCCAAAATGGCAGTGGAAGAAACGGGGATGGGCACATTTGAAGACAAGGTAATCAAGAATCACTTCGCCAGCGAATTTATCTACAACGCCTATAAAGACACGAAAACCTGCGGGCTGATCGAGGAAGATACCGCATACGGTATCAGGAAATACGCTGAACCGCTGGGGATCGTGGCAGCCGTCATTCCCACCACCAACCCGACGTCAACGGCCATATTCAAGGCGTTGATATCCCTGAAAACGCGCAATGGCATCATCATCTGCCCGCATCCGCGTGCGAAGGATTGCACGATAGCCGCCGCAAAAATCGTGCTGGAAGCGGCGGTAAAGGCCGGTGCGCCGGCCGGTATTGTCGGCTGGGTTGATTTTCCGACACTGGAATTGACCAATATGGTGATGAGCCAGGCTGATACGATTCTGGCCACCGGCGGACCCGGCATGGTCAAATCCGCCTATTCATCCGGCACACCGGCCATCGGGGTGGGGGCGGGCAATGTCCCGGCTGTGATTGATGACAGCGCGGACATCCGGCTGGCCGTTAATTCGGTGATCCACTCGAAAATCTTTGATAATGGCGTTATTTGCGCTTCGGAACAGTCGGTCATCGTGATGGATGCCGTCTATGATGCCGTCAAAAAGGAATTTGCCGAACGCGGCTGCCATTTGCTCAACCCTGACGAACTGGAAAAGGTTCGCAAGACAATCATTATCAATGGTGGTCTGAATTCGCAGGTGGTCGGGCAGTCTGCTCCTGAGATAGCGGCGCTTGCCGGTATCAGCGTACCGGAAACGGCAAAGATCCTGGTCGGCGAAGTGGAAAACACCCATCTGTCTGAAGAATTCGCCCATGAAAAGCTTTCGCCCGTGCTGGCCATGTACCGGGCTGCCACTTTTGATGAGGCGCTGGACAAGGCAGAACGACTGATTGAGGATGGCGGCCTTGGGCATACTTCATCCATTTTTGCCAACCCGCTGGCGGCCAAGGACAGGATAGAACGCTTTACGCAGCGGATGAAAACGTCCCGTATCCTCGTTAATTCGCCTTCCAGCCACGGCGGTATCGGCGACCTGTACAACTTCAGGCTGGCGCCTTCCCTGACACTGGGCTGTGGGTCATGGGGCAACAATTCGACCAGTGAAAATGTCGGTGTTTCTCACCTGCTCAATATCAAAACTGTCGCTGAAAGGAGAGAGAACATGCTCTGGTTCCGCACGCCGCAAAAGATTTATGTCAAGAGGGGCTGTCTGCCGGTGGCGCTTGATGAATTAAAGAGCGTGCTTGGCAAGAAAAAAGTCTTCATCGTGACAGACCACTTCCTGTACGAAAATGGCTATACCCGCAGTGTTACCGCCAAGCTTGATGAAATGGGCATCACGCACACCACCTTTTTTAATGTGGAGCCTGATCCGACGCTTGCCTGTGCGAGAGAGGGCGCCCGGCAGATGGCCGCTTTCCAGCCCGACTGCATCATTGCGCTGGGCGGCGGCTCTCCCATGGATGCGGCAAAGATCATGTGGGTGCTGTACGAGCATCCGGATGTTGATTTCCAGGATATGGCCATGCGGTTTATCGATATCCGCAAGCGCATTTATGCTTTCCCGAAGATGGGCGAAAAGGCTTACTTTATCGCCGTGCCCACAACCGCCGGCACCGGATCGGAAGTCACGCCTTTTGCCGTGATTACCGATGAAAGCACCGGTATCAAGTATCCGCTGGCAGACTATGAGCTGATGCCGCACATGGCGATTATCGACACCGATCTGATGATGAATGCGCCAGAGGGACTGACCGCCGCATCCGGCATGGATGCGGTAACCCATGCGCTGGAAGCCTATGCTTCCATGCTGGCCACGGATTACACGGACAGCCTTGCCATTGGGGCATTGAAAATACTCTTCAATTATCTCCCGCAAGCCTATGACAATGGCCCCAATGATCCGCTGGCCCGTGAAAAGACCGCCAATGCAGCAACGATGGCTGGCATGGCCTTTGCCAATGCCTTTTTGGGGGTATGTCATTCGATGGCGCACAAGCTGGGCGCACTTTTCCATCTGCCGCACGGGGTGGCCAATGCCTTGCTGATAGGCGAGGTAATGCGATTCAATGCGTCTGAAACCCCGCTGCGGATGGGCACTTTCTCGCAGTATGGCTATCCGAACACGCTTGCGCGCTATGCCGAGATTGCCGATGCGCTGGGCCTGGATGGACAGAACCATGAGGAGAAATTCGAGTGCCTTGTCACGGCGGTTGAGGCATTGAAGGATCGGGTCGGTATCCCGAAAACCATCCGGGAGTACGGTGTGGAGGAAGCGGATTTCCTTGCCCGGCTGGATGAAATGACCGAGCAGGCGTTTGACGACCAGTGCACGGGAGCCAACCCGCGTTATCCGCTACTTGCCGAGATCCGGCAGATGTATCTGAATGCTTATTACGGCAGGGGAGAAAAATCATGAAACCTGAATCGATTATTGCCACCCGCCCCAACAAGGTCATCTACCGGGAAGGGGATGTTGCGATCAAGCTGTTTGAAAAGGGGTATTCGGCGGCAGATATTTTCAATGAAGCGCACAACCATGCCATGGTGGAAGAAACCGGCTTTCCGGTTCCGCCGCTGGAGGCTGTCAGGAAAATTGACGGCCAATGGGCTATCGTGACGAAATTCATTGAAGGAAAGACACTCGCCCAGCTTATGGAGGAAGACCCGGCAAGGGCCGATGCCTTCCTGGAACGCATGGTGGAAGTCCAGGTCGCCATGCATGAGTATGCGTCAATGAAGCTGCGTCACCTGACAGACAAAATGTATGAGCGGATCGGGCTATCGGGCCTGAACCAGGCGACACAATTTGAGCTCCACGCCAGGCTGGGCAGCCTGCCGAAAAATTTCAAGCTGTGCCATGGCGACATGAATCCGACCAATGTCATCATCACTGATTCCGGTGAATTTTATGTGACTGACTGGTCACATGCCACGCAGGGCAATGCCAGCGCTGATGCCGCCAGAACCTATCTGCTGTTCAGGCTGGCTGGCCACGATGAGCAGGCGGAAAAATATTTCACTATGTTCTGTAACAAAACCGGCTGCAGCCCCGATTATGTGCAGAAGTGGCTACCTGTTGTCGCGGCGAGCCACCTTGTGAAGGGCCAGCCTGTTGAACGGGAATTTCTGGTGCGCTGGACGAATGTAGTGGAATACGGATAATCCGCATAAAAGAAGGCCCATAGCAGAACAGAAAAAAGCCAGGGATTTTCCCTGGCTTTTTACGCTTTGCTTCTGTAACGATTACATGCAGTCAAAGCCTTCGCAGCTGTCGCCCTGTCTTTCGTTTGTCTGTGGCTTGCCCTGGGTAGCGGCTTTTTCCTTCTCCGACTCCTGGAATTCACGCAGTCTTTCCGACTGGTTCAGGCTGTCTTTCGCGTTTTGGGCACCGGCGTTCTGCTGGCTTTTTTTGTTGGCATCGTTAATGTTACCCATGGTTTATCTCCTTGATGGTTTGTGTGCTCTTGTTGGAGCGGCATTTCCGTGAAAGATTCCTTTTTGTCTCCTGCTGTTTGCGCCATGTCAAAGCATCGGCAGGCGTTTGATCAATGGCGGGATTATGGTTTTCACCGTTATCCGGCATGCCTGCCAGATGATGTGAAAAAACAGGGGGTTACATGGTTTCAGATGTCCATTCTTCGGGGACAGACAGCCGGGAAATATGCTATAAGTAAAGCAGTCTGCCCCGGATTACGAGCGTCAACAGACGCGTGCCACCTTTGCGGATGAACAAGGTTCATAGCCTTTTCCAGGCTTTCAATCAGTACCGGTGCCCAGGGGACAAAACAGGAATTGCCATCACCGGAGCACAGCATATGGGAAACGAACAATACCAGGGAATTTCTATCACCATTTCCACTGCACTGGCCAGGGAAGCCAGATCAAATTATCCGGACATAGCATGGGCACAGAATCTGCCAGCCTATCTTCTGCAACGTGACGATAATGAGATCACGATCTATTTCAATCAGCTTGATGAGCCCCAGAAAGACTGGCTTTACAAAAGGCTGGCAGAAGAGGGCCATTCCACTGCCGCCAATACGATCATTAGTATGCGCCAGGCGGAAAAAGATCCGTCAAATATCGAAATCAGCACACTCAAGATGTTTGTGCAGGGGCTAAGCCGCTATCTTCTGCATGACACGATTGACGGCTGGGTTTACAGCATTGGCGGGAAGGGTGAGCAGATGCCCTGGCTGGTCAATAATATATATCTCCAGGAGGGACGCTCAGCACCACCGAACGTGGCGGTGCAGCTTATCGCCAACAGCCCGCAGCTGAGTGTTGACTATACGCAGCGGCCGGTCAGCCGTTTCCTTTACTTTTTTGCCGATGACCTGATGCCAAAGCGGATAGCCGATATTCTTGCTGCAAAGGGGTATGTCAAGGAAACCCAGGACCTCAAGGAACAATACCGGGCATCGCTTGCCAAATTTTCCGATTATTTCGTGATGCATAATGCGCAATTTGTTGCGACACGCGGCGGTATTGAGGTGGATTTTGACAAGGGGAACAGGAATAGTGAATGGGTGACCTTTGAAGGGCCTGCCAAGGTGGTCAATGATGAAGGCATCATGCAGCGCAAGTTTTTCACGCAGCTTGATTCACCGCTATGGGGCCAGTTTGGCAAGCTGTACTCGGAAATTCCCATTCATCCCAAGATTTTCTGCTTCAACCTGGAAGCCCATACCAATATGTGGATCCATGTAAACAACCTGACCGAGTACGTCTATAACCCCAACCTGCGTGACAAGCTGATTCTGCCTGACTCTCACCGGGATCTTGTCGATATCCTCACGCAGGACATGGATGTGCTGATGGAGGATATTATTCCCGGCAAATCGGGCGGAACCACGATTCTTTGCAAGGGCGCACCGGGGCTGGGGAAGACGCTGACAGCCGAGGTATATGCGGAAATCGCCGAGCGGCCGCTTTACCGCGTGCATTCCGGGCAACTGGGTGTCATGTCTGACGAAGTTGAAGTGAATCTCGACAAGATACTCAAAAGGGCAGGCACAGCGCTGGGGCGCCGTCATGCTGATTGACGAAGCGGATGTCTATATCCGCCAGCGGGGACATGACATTGACCACAATGCCGTAGTAGCGTCTTTTTTACGCACCCTGGAATACTTCCACGGCCTGCTGTTTTTGACGACAAACCGGGTCAATGATGTGGATGATGCCATATCCTCACGCTGCATTGCCACTATCGTGTATGAGCCGCCGGTGCCGGAAGCAGCCAGGCGCATATGGAAAGTGCTGGCAGAGCAGTTTGACGTAAAACTGTCGGACAAGCTGATTAACGATCTGGTCAGGCAGTTTGACGGCATATCGGGCCGGGATATCAAGGAGCTTTTGAAGCTCTCCGCCAAGTGGTGCCGGCAGAAAGAGGTCAAACCGTCACTGAAGGTGTTTGTCAGTTGCTCGCAGTTCAGGGGAATGTAAGCCTGAAAAGATTAAAAGGGGGCTACAGGAACCACTCGGGTTCAGCCCGCCGGGTAAAATCTGTTTCCAGCTCTTCTTTATGATACAGAAAAGCCGGATCATCAAAATGGCGCGCCTTGACCGGACATTTTTTTATGCAGGCACAGCATTTTATGCAAATGCCTGTCATCTGGCTGACATCGTCCGGGTTTATTGAACCCATCGGACACGCTTTTGCACATGCTCCGCAGTCTCTGCATCGTTTGAGATTGGTGAACGGTTTCACTTTTCTCAGATCCACTGCATGCCCTTCACTATCCCTCGGCTGATAGTAGCCTCTGTAGGGATAAGGTATTCCCTTGAGATGAATGGGGGAAAGATTCCCTGTGACGTCAATCGCCCTGATTTTTGCGGCAGCTCCTGCTGCAAATGCCTCCACCAGCGCCATGTCATCTGCATCGGGCCGTCCGCCGCCCAGCGTGGTGGAAAAAGCATGCTCGCCTACAAAAGCGGCAGCTGCCACTGTATGAAACCCCTTGTTTTCAAGAATATCCCTGGCTTCTATCAGGGCATCGTCATAAGCACGGTTGCCAAACGCGGAAACGGGAATGGCCAGCGCGCCACCGCCCTGCATGGTGTCAAGGAACGGTAACAAGACATTGGGGATGCGTCCGGCAATAACCGGTGTGCCGAAAACCACCAGTTCATCCGATGAAAAGACCGGCCTGCGGTCTCTGCCGGAAGGAAGGGTAAAGTCAAACTCCTGGCTGGACACACCGAGTTGCCGGCTGATGCTGTTCGCAATCTGCGTCACGATTTTTTTCGTGGCGCCGGTCGCACTGAAATACATCGCCCAGACTGTTGAAATAACCATGAGTACCGACTCCTTTCCTGTTGAAATCAGTGTATCGTTTCATCAGAAGTCAAACTTTCGATATAATGACAGGCACTATCGATGGGACGCCATTCCCTGTGAAAGCAACCATGAAAAATTTTTCAGATTGGACCAAATTGTATACCCCGGAAATGGAAGGGCTTCCTTTTTCGGTATATCTGCGTTCACAAAATATCAAGGCACGCGAGGTTTTTGACTACCATGTGCATCCCTGGAACCAGTTTACTTATGCCACCGAGGGCACACTGGTCGTGGATATCCAGAACCGGCGCCATATCATCACGCCCGAGCAGGCCATCTGGATTCCCGAAGGCACCCGGCATGCTTCCGGTGCACTGATGAATACGGCACTGCGCACGCTGTATGTCAAAAATCCGCCGCAACTCATGATGCCGTACGAAATCACGGTCTATGCCATGAATCCGCTGTTGAGGGCCTTGATCATCGAAATGGAACGCATGGATCTGGGGGGCGAAGAAACAGCCTACATTGAAAGAGTCAATGAACTGGTTATTGACCAGTTTCATCGTCTTGAAAAGCTGAACCTTCATCTGCCCTGGCCACAATCGTCTTTGCTTCTGAAAATATGCGAAGCCATTTACGAGCAGCCCGGTGATGAAAAAACCGTTGAGGAGTGGGGGAATGAACTGGGCGCATCAGCGCGGACGATCACCCGTCATTTTGAAAGGGAAACGGGAATGACCATGAGGGAGTGGCGCCGCAGGGTACGTCTTTTCCGTTCGATTGAATGGCTGGAAAACGGCATGCCCGTTACCGCTATTGCCCTGAACCTGGGTTATGCTTCCCCCTCGGCCTTTACCTACATGTTCAGGGAACTCACCGGAGCCAGTCCAACCGAATGGAAGAAAAAACGGTAGGGCAGACATCTGCCTGGCCGCGGATTTTTTCATACAGCCTTGAGATTTTTCCGGCGCTGCTCCTTTACAAGTTGTGTGCCGTTCAACGGCATGTAATACTTGCCAAAAACCGGGGAAGGGCGCTTATATCCGTTTGACCGGCAAAACATGAAAAACAGGACAGCGTCCTGGAAACCTTACAAACCGGGTACAAACAATGGATCAGATAGTGGCGGTCATTTCCTCGAAAATGGGATTCGTCTTCCTGGCGATAGACCTGATTGGCACCTTTATTTTTGCCATGAGTGGCGCTGCTGTCGGTATACGCAGGCACTTTGACGTATTCGGCATCTTTGCGCTCGCCGCCGTGACCGGCGTAGGCGGGGGGATTATCCGCGATCTCTGCATTGGCGCAACACCACCCGCCGGGCTGACCAACCCGCTTTACATGCTCATGATTTTGCTGGCGGTTGTGGTGAGCATCTTTTTCAAGAGAGTCATCAACCGGTTTGAATTGCCCGCGCTCTATCTTGATGCCATCGGATTGGGCTTTTTTGCCGCATTCGGCGCAAACAAAACCTACCTGCTGACAGGCAATCTCCTGCTTGCCATTCTCATGGGCTGTGTGACCGGGGTAGGTGGCGGGTGCCTGCGGGATATTCTTTCCGGCAGCAGTCCGCATATCTTTTCGCGCGAAATTTATGCGACAGCGGCGATTGCCGGTGCCTGTATCGAGCTCTTGGGTTCAACAGGGATGATCAATCCTGCCTGGAGTATCTGGATTGCCATCATCGTTTGTTCAGCCATGCGTATCCTGGCCCTGCATTTCAAACTCAATCTCCCGAGGATAAGCACATCCTCATACTGAATATTCAGGGTCAGGCCGCATTAAATTGCCTGCTGAAAGCCATTGTGTCATTCATTGCGCACAATTCGTGAGCTGATATAAAATAACCGCACGGAGATGGTATTCCTCCATTAACCGCTTTCATTAAAGAAAGCTGATGATACCTGCAGACTGTCCCTCCCGGATGGCACCTGCAGTTTCAGGATCGTCAGCCGGCAATGTAAAAATGAAAGTGAGTTAACAATGTATTACTCCATACTGTCCATCTGTATAGGCGCATCACTTGGTGCGCTGTCTCGCTGGCTGCTCGGCAACGCCCTCAACGCTTTTTTCCCGCTGATGCCTCCGGGCACCCTGGCGGCCAATCTGATCGGATCATTCCTGATTGGTGTGTCCATCACTTTTTTTGCCAGTCTGCCTGAACTCAGTCCGGCATGGCGTCTTCTGGTCATTACCGGATTCCTTGGAAGCCTGACAACTTTTTCCACTTTTTCAGCAGAAGTCACTATCCTGCTGAAAGAGGGGGAAGTCATGTGGGGCTGCATTGTCATCGCGACGCATGTTCTTGGATGCCTCTTCATGACACTGCTCGGGATGCTTTCTCTTACATTATTAAAAACAATCAAATGAGGTTTGTCATGAAAGGATTCCAACTGACTTTTTTCACCCAGCAGGATCGAAAGCACGCCCACATGCCCTTGGGCATGTGGCTTATCGAAAAATCCCATGACCATGTATCGCCTGTATGAAGTGTACGAATACGGCAAACTCGGGCAGGTCGTAGACAAGAAAAAAGCGGCTGAATGGAAAGCCATGGCAGAAAAGACCATGAAAGAAGAGGGAATATCCCGGAATGACTGGGTTGATGATTTCCGCCTGAAGATGGAAGAGGCAAACAAAAATTAAGCATCAGAAACATGGCGTTAATAGGGCACGGGTATCCGTGCCTTTTTTGGGTTCCCCAAAAGACGATATCCTGAATATATGCGGTTGAGCGGCAAAACAGCCCAATGGCAGGTTTTGCTGGCTCATTCGGCCGGCCGATTGATGAGGTAATTCCTAGATAATTGTTTGGCGTATGTCATGTGGTGAATTACATAGGTGTCCGAGATAAACAACACGCTCACGAATTATATGAATCGCATTTTGAATATTTGGGCTTTAATTTAACATAATATACATTATGCGAAATTGCGGGTGTAGCGGCTAAGTAGTAATGTCCGAATATAGCCAAGTAGAAATGTCCGCTTTCTTCCTTATAAAACAAGGAAGTATCCTGATAGACCCACGTCAGCACAGGAGACATTTCAATGAGAAACGTATCGGAGATTATTACTGTGAGCATGCAAGAAATCAACCGCCTCAAAACAATCCAGGCCATCATTGACCGTCACATGACCACTTCCATTGCTGCCAACAGGCTCGGACTGTCAGACAGACAAGTCCGCCGACTTGTTGAAAGATACCGTGACGAAGGATCGTATGGTCTTATTTCAAAAAAACGCGGCAAGCCAAGCAATAACCAGTTGCCCGGAGAACTGAAGGAAATGGCGCTTAAAATCATCCGCGACCATTACCATGACTTCGGACCAACACTTGCGTGCGAAAAGCTGGCCGATACCCATGGCATTCATCTGGCCAAGGAAACTGTCAGGCGATTAATGATGCGTTCAGGTATCTGGATTCCACGAAAAATGCGAACGCCAAAGATTCAGCAGCCACGTTACAGGCGTGCTTGCCTGGGCGAACTTATCCAGATTGATGGTAGTGACCATCGCTGGTTTGAAAATCGGGCACCAGCATGCACCCTGCTCGTTTATGTGGACGATGCGACCAGCCGCCTCATGCACTTGCATTTTACCCGCTCTGAATCCACCCTGAGCTATTACGTTGCGACACGGCAATATGTCGAGAAACATGGCAAACCCATGGCCTTTTACAGCGACAAGGCAAGCGTTTTTCATGTGAACAAAAAACAGGCCACCAGCGGCAAAGGCCATACCCATTTTGGCCGTGCCTTATACGAACTGAACATAGAAGGATTTTGTGCACACACTTGCCAGGCAAAAGGCCGTGTTGAACGGGCACACCAGACCTTGCAGGACCGTCTTGTGAAAGAACTCAGGTTGAAAAAAATAAAAACCCTTGAAGAAGCAAACGCTTATGCTGAAGAGTTTATCCAAATTTACAATATGAAATTCGCAAAAGAACCCCGTCACAGCAATGACGCTCACCGCCCGCTTCGCGATGATGAAGATCTTGATCTCATCTTTACCTGGCGCGAACAGCGATGTGTATCAAAACGCCTGACCATCCAGTACGACAAAAAACTTTACCTCTTTGAAGATAATGAAACCACACGCCGCCTGATAGGACATTACATTGATGTGTACCACTACCCGGATGGAAGGATAGAACCACGGGCGAATAACACTCCCCTTCCCTTTGTTATCTATGATCGGCTCTCAGAAATAGATCAAGGGGCTATTGTGGAAAACAAACGGCTTGGTCACGTTCTTCAGCTGGCACAGGCTGTCCAGGAAAAACGAGAAAACAGACGCTCACAAGCTGGCCCGACATCTATAGAAGCACCTCGCCGACGAGGAAAAACACCAGGCAAGAAATCCCAGCGAGCATTGGATGACAATGATGTCCTGGAAGCATGGCAGCAGCTGCAACAGTGTGCGTAAAAAGTGAGGTTAAAGGATGATACTGCCCTTTTGTTTTGCCGCTACCAGGTCGCTTTCAGCGGCCGTGCGTAGACGTACAAAATCGCTTTCCCTCATTTTTGAAAACTCTCTGGTGAAAATATTGTAGGTGAGCATGATCCATTGCTCACCTTCTTTTTCCACAGAATAGGCCATGATAACAGCGCCGTCCATCGTGACTTTATTGAGGCGAAGGAGTCGCCTGTTGGGATAATCTAGACGTCGAGGTTGTCCGTAATGTCTGCTAAACACGTCCATAACTTCTGTCGAGAACCCAGGATGGTGTGATTTTTTATGAGTTTCGTAACTCTCACGTATGGCATCATCGACATTTTGATGACAATCTCGAATCGCCTTCTCGTCGAAAGGCTGTTCTTCAACGATATAAGGCGGCCCGACATACCAGCTCGGGTCACGATCCGGATCAATTTCGATCGCCAGGATGGTTCTGCTTCCGACATCTGTACATCTCCAGGTTTGCCCTGTTGATGTCATGAATTCAGTGCCAATACTAAAATCCTCAAGCTTCATCCTTAGTCCTTGCTCAACAAATCATTCAAATACAAAGCATTAGTATACCTTCTGCCTGTGCTTGCATGAACGTCAAAGCGCCTAGTTTTGCAATATTTCAAATATAGTTGTATAGTTATATTATGGATACGAAACAAGCAACAACGACTTTTGAAGCCCTCTCTTCAGATGTGAGGCTGGATATCTTCAGGCTACTCGTCAAGCATGCGCCGGATGGACTCGTTGCAGGCGAAATAGCAAAAGCACTGGATATTCCTTCAACTAACCTCTCCTTTCACTTGAAAGGGATTACACACAGTGGGTTGGTCAACATGGAAAAGGAAGGCCGTTACCTGCGGTATCGCGCCAATATCCCTCTCATGCTTGAGCTGATTGGCTATCTGACGGAGGAATGCTGCTCAGCTGATCCGGAAAAATGCATGAGTTATCGGGCTGATTGTGGCATTCCCGCTGGTTTTTTGCCTGATCCGGCTGCCAAAAAGAAAAAATGACATCTAGTAAAAGGATTACTGACATGAGTACACAGGAAAAAAACGAAACGATTATCAGAGACACCGTGCGTACCGGCTATGCCGCTATTGCTATTGGTGCAGAATCTCCGTGCTGTTGTAGTGGGCGCAGCGGTCCATCAGACCCTGCTCGACTTGCTGCTGCTATGGGGTACGATGCAAACGATCTTGCCAACTTGCCGGATGGGGCCAATATGGGTTTATCCTGTGGTAATCCGGTTGCGATTGCGGCACTGACTGAAGGCCAGGTTGTACTTGATCTCGGCAGTGGCGGCGGCTTTGATGCGTTTCAGGCTGGTGAAAAGGTGAAGATGGCAGGACGGGTTATCGGTGTGGACATGACAGCCGAAATGCTGGGTATCGCCAGAAAAAATATTGGACAGTACAGAGAACGAACTGGACTGGATAATGTGGAATTTCGTCTGGGCGAGATTGAACACCTTCCTGTGGCAGACAGCACCGTTGACGTCGTGCTTTCAAACTGCGTCATCAATCTTTCACCCGATAAGCCCCAGGTCTGGCAGGAAATCCATCGGGTATTAAAACGGGGCGGCAAGTTATCTGTTTCTGACCTGGCCATTCTAAAACCGCTTCCGGAAAAGGTGCGTGAGATGGCTGCTGCTCTCGTCGGTTGTGTGGGCGGTGCGGTATTGGTTGATGATACCCGTGCCATGCTGGAAAAGGCTGGATTCACTTCCATTATGCTGACTCCAAAGCCTGGCTATGTGCAGCAGATGCAAGACTGGAATGATCCACTTTACAAAGAGATTGCTGAAGCGTTGCCGGAGGGTGAAAAACTGGAAAACTATGTTGTCAGCCTGAGTATAGAAGCCAGAAAAAATGTCTGATAAGAAAAATACAGATTTAACTGATTCCGAGAAACCGGCTCCTCTTAGCAATCTTGATACTTATCTTGACTTCCTGGTTTCGCAGTTGGATGCAGTTTTCCCTGGCAATCCTGAATCACAGTCCGCTGATAAACATGATGAACTTGGAAACGAATTAAGAAGACGTTTTCCTATAAAAAGAAAACATCATCACGTCTGGGCCCATTATCTCAGGAGCTGGTCCAACGGAAGAGATATTCACTATATTTCAAAGAGCGGGAAGATCAGCAACGATAGCATCGCCGGTCTTGCTCAGGAGCGTGATTTTTACAAACTCGAAAAAATTGAACCTGATGAGCTAGCTTTGATTGAAGCACATTTTACGCATGTTCATCCTTCATTAAAAAAAGCCCACCAAAAGAGATTAGACCTTTACAAAAGGCGATATGAAAAACTTGAGCTGATACGAAAGAAAGGCAGTCATATACCTGGTGTGGAGGCTTTTGTTGAATGGTGCACCTACAATCTCATTGAAGGTGAAAACTCGGCCATTGAAACCTATGCCAGGCCCGTCTTAGACGCTCTTGTCAAAGGTAATTTATCTATTCTCGATAAGAGAGAAAATTATGTGAATTTCACGAAGTTTCTTTCCTTGCAGCTAACGAGAACAAAAGCCTTGAGAGACAAATTCACACGAGCACTGAGGGCAGACAATTCTCCTGATTCACTAAAACTGGCCAATTTAATTGAAAAGCACTGGTGGTATCTGTACTTTATGTTTGGGGATAATATCAGTACAGATTTTATTCATAACTCAGATTCTTATCGTTGTACCATGTGCACCAATAGAACGGGCATTGAGTTCATTACTTCTGACTGTCCAGTAGCTAACATTCATCCCCAACCCACTGTAGAGATGATTAATTATTATCCTTTATCTCCTGAAAGAGCATTTATCATTTCCAATACAGAAGAATTCCCTGTTCACCGCGAGATTAACACCGATGAGGAAGTGGATTTTCTAAACAGGAAAATTGTTGCAGCAGCTTACGAGAACGTTTTTGCCAGCAATGCGGAGATTTTGAATAGATACCGCCCTCATTATTTGAATACACGGCAATAGAAAAAGTGGACATTTCTACTTAGCCCGAAAGCGGACATTTGAGCTAAGTCTTGACATGCGGGGCCTAATATGCCAGATATTTCCGGGACTCCCTAAACAAATGCTAATCCTTCGCATGGCGTCACATGCCTGGATGTTTTGCGGTCATCCTCTTTCAATACAGTGAATATTTGCAGGCATCTCTTCTTTTCAGGATGGTATCCGGTTTGATGGCATCATCCGTAACCGATAGATTGCCTGTACGCTGTTTTTCCAAATGCCAAAGCAAAAAAAACATTAAAATCACATTAAAAACCAAATATCTTCATCATTATCCTAATGTAAATTAGTAAAAAATGATCGAATGGCATGGCTGCTTTTCTAAGTCCGCCTCACTATTTTTATGCCCTTTGTCAGAATGACGGTTTTTCAAAAAAACAGGGAATATGCTTTCTTTTTGTTTTTTGTTATATATAATTCCTACATGTTTAATAGGAATTATATATAACCATGCAACCAGACACTTTGCTCGCTCAGGCGGGAAATCATTCCGATCCCCGCACCGGGGCATTGTCGGCGCCGATTTATCAATCGGCGACTTTCAGCCACCCAGCGCTTGGTGAAAGCACGGGATATGACTATTCCAGGACATCCAACCCGACCCGTGCCGCCTTGGAAAGCACGCTTGCCGCGCTGGACGGCGGAAACCGCGCCTGTGCTTTTTCTTCCGGCATGGCGGCCCTGGATGCGGTTTTCCGCCTGATTCAGGATGGTCCGCGCAAGCGGGTCATTATTACGGAGGACCCTTATGGTGGCACGGTGCGGCTGGTGGAAAAATTCTTCCGCCCTGCCGGGCTTGAGCCGGTGTATGTGGATACATCGAGCATAAAAGCTGTGGAAGCTGCATTATTGCAGGGAAATGTAGCAATGATACTGGTTGAAATCCCGTCCAATCCGCTTTTGCGGGTGGCGGATATCCGTTCACTGGCTTCGCTGGCACATCGTTCGGGCGCTTTGCTCGCTGTTGACAACACCTTCCTGACACCTTACCTGTTTCGCCCCTTCGATCATGGGGCCGACCTGATTGTGTACAGTGCCACTAAATACCTGAGCGGACATAATGATGTGGTGGCCGGCGCAGTGATTTGCCGGACAGAAGAATGGGGGGCTCGGCTCGCCTATATGCAAAACGCGGTGGGGGCTGTTTTGGGTCCCTTTGATTGCTGGCTGCTCTTAAGGGGCCTGAAAACATTGGGAATCCGGCTTGAACGGCAGCAGGACAATGCCCTCGGAATTGCCCGCTTTCTGGCGTCGCATCCACAGGTTTGCCATGTGCGCTATCCCGGCCTTGCTGACGATCCTGGTCATGCGCTTTTAAAGCGTCAGGCCAAAGGGTTTGGCGCGATGATTTCTTTTGAAACAGATGATCCCGAACGCATTCCTGACATCCTGAAAAAGGTCCGGGTCTTTTCTTTTGCCGAAAGCCTGGGAGGCGTAGAGTCGCTGATTACCTACCCGCTTGTCCAGACACATGCTGACATACCCGGGGATGTCCGGGAGCGCCTTGGCATCAATGAGCGCCTGCTGCGCCTTTCTGTTGGCATCGAGCATGTGGATGACCTCATTGCCGACCTGAAACACGCCATGACATGAAAAGGAAAACCATGGAATTTTCTACCCTGTTGATCCATGCGGGACAGGATCGTGATCCCGCCACAGGCGCATCAAGTGTGCCGATTTATCTTGCTTCGACCTATTCCCAGCCTGATCCGGAAAACCCGGCGCAATATGACTATGCCCGCAGCGGCAACCCGACCCGCGACGCGCTGGAAAAGGCGATGGCTGAAATCGAGGGGGGCGCCATGGCGCTCGCCTTTTCTTCCGGCATGGCCGCCCTCTCCTCTACTCTGCTTCTTTTCCAGCCCGGCGATCATCTTATCGCCGGCACAGACATTTACGGCGGCACCTATCGGGCATTGACGGAGATGTTTTCGCGGTGGGGACTCAAAACCAGCTTTGTGGATACGACAGACCCGGCGCAAATCGAAGCGGCTGTAACTGCTTCCACCCGGGCAATTCTCATTGAGACACCGTCCAATCCCCTGCTGCGGATTACTGGCCTTGATGCGGTATCGGCGATTGCCAGAAAGCATGGATTGCTGGCCATTGCTGATGGCACATTCACGACGCCTTTTTTGCAGCAGCCGTTAAAACACGGTTTTGACCTGGTCATTCACAGCGCCACGAAATTCCTGAACGGGCACTCCGATGTGGTGGCAGGTATTGTTGTCGCAGGATCACGCGAATTGGGCGAGAGAATCCGGTTTATCCAGAATGCTTTTGGCGCCGTGCCGGGCGTGCAGGACTGCTGGCTGTTGATGCGCGGGCTGAAAACACTGGGTGTGCGTCTCGCTGCTGAACAGGATGCGGCTGGCTGGCTGGCAGAACAACTGCAATCCCTGCCTCAGGTAATCCGCGTTCATTACCCCGCGCTTGTCGGGCATCCTGGCCGGGAAATCCATGCGCAACAGGCGTCAGGCGGAGGAGGCATTCTGTCTTTTGAGCTGGAGAGTCCAGCCCTTACCCGGGCTTTCCTGCGCAATGTTCATCTTCCCCTTATTGCTGTGAGCCTGGGCGGTGTGGAAAGCATCATGACTTATCCGGCAACCATGTCGCATGCTGCCATGCCCCCAAAAGAAAGGGCCCGCCGCGGCATCGGCGACAACCTGGTCCGCCTTTCCGTGGGCCTGGAAGCGCCAGTTGACCTGCTTGCTGATATCTGTCAGGCACTGGAAAAGGGATTGAGGGAAAGCGTCTCCGCATAGGTATATTTTCATCAGGCATCCCCTCATTCGGGCTGCCCTAATTTATCAGGAAGAAAGGTTTTATCATGGCACGGATATTTGAGGACAACTCACAATCAATCGGCAATACGCCGCTGGTACGGATCAACCGCATTGTGGGCAATCAGGCAACTGTTCTGGCAAAAATCGAGGGGCGAAACCCTTCTTTCTCTGTCAAATGCCGTCTTGGCGCTGCTCTTGTCCTGGATGCCGAGAAAAAAGGAATCCTCAGGCCAGGAATGGAAATTGTTGAGCCAACAAGCGGTAATACCGGTATCGCCCTAGCCTATATTGCTGCAGCAAGAGGCTACAAAATCACCCTGACCATGCCGGAAACAATGAGCGTGGAAAGACGCAAGGTGCTGGCAATGCTTGGCGCAACGTTACGTCTCACGCCTGGTGAAAAAGGCATGGGTGGCGCAATCAGGCTGGCCGAACAAATTGCCATTTCGGACCCCGCGCAGTATTACCTGCCGCAGCAATTCAAAAATCCGGCCAATCCTGCCATTCATGAAGCCACAACCGGGCCTGAGATATGGAAGGATACGGATGGCGCAGTTGATGCCGTTGTCGCCGGTGTGGGAACCGGCGGCACCATCACCGGTATTTCACGGTTTATCAAACACCAGAAAGGAAAGGCAATAACGTCCGTTGCGGTTGAACCGGCCGGAAGCCCTGTTCTTACCCAGGCACTGGCAGGGCAGGCTATCAAGCCGGGGCCTCATAAAATCCAGGGCATTGGTGCCGGGTTTATTCCTGAAACACTGGATTTGTCACTGCTTGACCGCGTCGAACAAGTCGGCAACGAGGAAGCCATTGATTTTGCCAGAAGGCTTGCCAGGGAGGAAGGAATTCTCTGCGGTATTTCTTCGGGTGCGGCAGCTGCCGTGGCGGCAAGGCTGGCTGCACTTGACGAATTTGCAGGCAAAACCATTGTTGTCATCCTGCCTGATGCCGGAGAGCGTTATCTGTCATCTGTCCTGTTTGAGAACATCGCGGCCTGATTTTTCGATGTGACGCGTTATCATGGCCTGTTTTTACAAACAGAGGTAATGGGAGAGCCTGATGAAGTTTTCGACAAGAACACGCTATGCCCTGCGTTTGATGCTGGATCTTGTGTCTGTTCCTGCTGGTGAGTTTGTCGCCCTCAAGGATATTGCGAAAAAACAGGATATCTCGGTCAAATATCTTGAACAGATCGTCATCTTCCTGACCCGCGCGGGGCTGCTTGTCAGTTCCCGCGGTCCGCAAGGCGGATACCGGTTGGCAAAAAAGCCATCAGAATACACGCCGGGGGACGTCATACGCGCCATTGAGGGAAATCTTGCCCCTATCGCCTGCCTGGAACAGCAACCCAACACCTGCCCCCGCGCAGCCCACTGCACGACGCTCAGGTTCTGGGAGGGGCTGCATCAGGCTACCAGCGCCTATTTTGACAGCATGACGCTTGAAGATCTGGGCAGCTCCGAAAACCCTGCCGATCTGTGTATGCGCTGAATGCAGCATGATCTGTATATGAAATAACGCAATGACAAGGATGGTGTTCTGAAATGACTGTCAGGCAATCTTTTCCGGATACGGAAAACACTCAAAGCCGGGAAAGGTATTCCCGCCATATCCTGCTGGATGAGCTTGGTGAAAGCGGGCAGGAAAAAATCAGGCGCGCCCATATTCTCGCTGTCGGCGCAGGCGGGCTGGGGTCTCCTGCCTGTTACTACATGGCTTCTGCCGGTATCGGGAAAATCACCCTTGTTGATGATGACAGGGTGGAACTGAGCAATCTCCAGCGCCAGATATTGCACCCCACGGACAGAATTGGCGAAAACAAGGCTTTATCCGGCGCGATGACCATCAGGCAACTCAATCCGGATGTGGAGGTTATCCCGGTGACGAGCCGTCTGGATACCGGCCTCATACATGCGCTTTTACAAGATGTCACACTGGTGATGGATTGCTCGGACAACTTTGCGACGCGGCATGTGATTAACAACGCATGTGTTGCCAGGAAAATACCGCTGGTTTCCGGTGCTGCGCTGAGATTTGACGGGCAGGTCTGCGTGTTTGATTTACGCCGGGCCGATGCCCCCTGTTATTCATGCCTGTATTCTGCCGATCTGGATTTTACCGACAGGAAGGCGGCCCAATTTGGTGTTTTTGCGCCGATGATAGGCGCAATCGGCACGATACAGGCGGCAGAAGCCCTGAAATTGATTGCCGGCATCGGAGAATCACTGTCCGGCAGATTGCTGTTGCTGGATGCCCTGAAAATGCAATGGACCGAAATCCTAATCGAGCGCAGTCCTCAATGCCCGGTTTGCGCCTCCCGCCGGTAAAAAAGGGGCAATAACGATGGCGTGGCCCCGTCTTTTCACAGGGCAAAATTATCTTTGCTGACACCCAGGCTGCTCAGATAAGCCTGCAGATCTGGCGGCAAAGCGTCAAACCGTGCCTTTTCCCTGCCTGGCTCAGGCAATACCTGGCGAGCATCAGGCTTTGGCGCTGTTCTTTGGTCCTGTCGCCACGAATACTGCCGTTAATTATGCGCAGCGATTTCATCCTTTTGTTTTTCAGAAATCAGGCCGGGCTTTACAACGACAATATAAGCTGGAATATGTTTTTTAATATCAGTTGGTTATATATTTAATTTAATGCAATATATAGCATTAAATTTGGCGTCTATGTGATTTTTGTGCGGGCGGCGGGCATCGCGGTTTAATGCGATTTTTTCTGCACATCAAACCAGGCACGGGCAACACATTTCTGAAAGCGGACAATTTGACCGGGATCGGGAATATAGCGATACATCTGGTATGGCATAACGGTCACCCAGGGTTCCGGCGGCATCGGGATCACCCTGTCACCCGTGTAAAAGCCCTGCGTGAAAAAATTCCACAGGCTTTTTCCCTCATCAAGGGCAACACCAAAAATCAGCAGGGGGACGCCCTCGGGCATCACTTCCTCCCCTCTTTTGCTCAATACGTCAGGCGGTATGAGGCTGGCCGGGGCATAAATCGAGCACACCAGCCCATCATCGCCCTTGTCCACCAGGGCATTGTATTCACTCAAGGGTTCAGGCAGCGAGACAAATTTCTGACTCTTTACGGCACTGGAAAGCCAGGCACTCATATTGTTAATTGCTTTTTCAGTAAATTCGTCCGGTGTTGACAGGACAGCTTTACCTTCATCCATGTTCAGGTAGTTGATTGTGTTCATATATTCAGCATTCCGTAGCGGAATAAAAGAAGGGATATCCGGGAAAGCACTCATTATATGTCGTATGGCCCTGTTTTCCAGATATCCGTTTGCCCTGATCCATAATCGGCCCCCGAGCCTTTACAAAACTTTACCTGCTTTTACATTTACTGCTCTTAAGAAATTCTCTGATTTGCTGATAATTACTCATGTTATTTCAAAATCAAAAAAACGGAGGGACATCATGATATCGTCAATCAGCAGCAGCATTTCATCCTGGAACAGCTCACTCTTTTCCAAACTGGATACGCAGGACAAGGGATACCTTGAAAAAAGTGATTTACAGTCTGCCCTTGAATCGGTTACTGCTGTAGCAGGCACAGCATCGTCTGAAAATATTGATGACATTTTCAGCAAGATCGACAGCGATGCTGATGGCAAAATCACGGAAAATGAACTGGGTACGGCATTGGCACAGCTTGCCGAAGAACTGGACAACCAGTTTTTCCAGTCGCGCATTGAACGCGGCATGACAGGCGATATGCCGCCTCCCCCGCCGCCAGAAGGCATGGGAGAAACCGATTCAGCGGGATTCACACTGGAAGAGCTGACCAGCCAGCTTGAGGAAATCGGCTCTTCTGACAGCAAGCGCTCGGCCCTTATTTCCAACATCATCGAAAACTTTGAGGCAGCAGATGCTGATGGCGATGGCAAGGTCAGCATGGAAGAGGCACAAGCGTATGACAAGGCCAATTCCACCACCCAGGCTGAAAATGACGAAACGAAAACCGCGATGAATCTTCTTCAGTTGCTCCGCGCCTATGGCATCGGCGAAGAATCTTCAGTATCGCCCATGCTGTCGGTAACGGCCTGATTACACTCCCCCCTGTAACCATTATTCCAGTACTGAAAAGAGCTGGAATAATGGTTTTTTTCATGGAAATGATACTGGCCGGCTCTGGATAAAATAAAAACGCTGCTCCTGTTTTTTTTATTTTTCTGCCTGCCTGTCATGACAAAAATTCTGCTTATTGATGATGATGTTGAACTGACGGATATGCTCGCGGACTATCTGAAACAGGAAAATTTTACGCCAACCATCGCTCATGATGGCGAAGAAGGTGTGGATGAAGCGCTTTCCGACGCTTATAGCATGGTTATACTTGATGTCATGATGCCCAAGATGGGCGGGACAGAAGTCCTGAAGCGTGTCCGGCAAAAAAGTACGGTTCCGGTGCTGATGCTCACTGCCAAGGGAGATGATACAGACCGGATTTTAGGGCTTGAGCTGGGTGCAGATGATTATGTTCCCAAGCCATGTACCCCTCGTGAACTGACCGCCAGAATACGCGCCATACTGCGGCGGGTATCCCCTGCTTTGCCGGATTCCCCCGAAGTCATCCATGTTGGCCTGCTTGAGATTTATCCTGAAAATCGGCATGTGACATGGGATGGCACCCCGGTTGTGCTGACCAGCACAGAATTCAACCTGCTCAAGGTACTGGCTCGCCACGCAGGGCAGCCTGTCAGTAAAAACGATCTTTCTCTCATGGTGCTGGACAGGCCGATGGCGCGTTTTGATCGCAACATTGATGTACACATGAGCAGCCTGCGCCAGAAACTGCCTTTGCTTCCCGGTGAGCGCTCCTGTATTCAGACTGTTTACAAGCACGGTTATCAGCTAATCAGGGAATAAACTCGTGGGACGCCTTTTCTGGAAATTTTTCTTTTCGATCTGGCTTGCACAACTGACATCAATTTTTGCCGTGGGTGCCGCGTTCTGGCTGCATCAGCAGCATCTTGCCAATGTCATGCGCGAAATCGATAGCAGCCCGCCCGCGCTTTTTGAAATTGAATCTGCTGCGGCAACCCTTGAGTATGGCGGTATAGAAGCCCTGCAGAAATTATTGCAAAGTAGAAGCAACAAGGACCGGCCAGCTCTCGTGTATGCCATTGATGAAAAGGGCCAGGAACTGCTTGGCCGGCCAATGGAAAACACGCTGGTAACGCTGGTTCGCAAAAATAAGGACGCCAATATTACACGGCACGTCAAAGCACCGGATGGCCAGTCCCTTATTCTCTTTGTGCCGGCACCGGAAGGCATGCTGAACCGCTTGCCACCCCCACAAAACGGCGCGGGAATGCCCCCTCCACCACCCAGGCCACCCCCTCTTTTACCCTGGCAAGCCATTTTGGCGGCGCTTTTGGCCAGCCTGTTATTTGCTGCCCTGCTTGCATGGTATTTCTCAAAACCCATCAATTTATTGCGAAAGGCTTTTAAAGCCGCCTCTTTGGGAAACCTGCAGCCGGAATTGGGAAAGCAAATGGGAAAAAGGAAAGATGAACTGGCTGATCTCGGGCAGGATTTCGACAATATGGCCGCACAGCTTCAGGCGCTGATAAATGGGCAACGCAGGCTCATGCATGATGTTTCACACGAATTGCGTTCACCGCTGGCACGGCTGAATGTGGCAATCGGCCTGGCCAGACAGCAGCCGGAAAAACAGGAGTCCTCTTTTGAGCGGATTGAATATGAAGGCACCCGGATCAACCGGCTTGTTGATGAGCTTTTGGTCCTGTCGCGGCTGGAAGCCGGTGTGATCGATGTGAAAGAAGACTGGATCAATGTTGATGAACTCCTTGCCCATGTCGTCAATGATGCGCGTTTTGAGGTGCAGGCGCGAGAAAAAAACATTCTCTTTGACAGCCGCTCTGATGCCCGGTTGAAAGGAAACGAGGAGTTGCTGTTTCGCGCCGTGGAAAATGTTGTTCGCAACGCAATCAAGCATACTCCTGTTGGCAGCAAGGTATGGATTACATGCGAAAAAGACGTAGCACAGGCCCAGGTACGTATATGCGTTTCAGACGAAGGAGCGGGTGTGGATGAAAACGAGCTTGATACGATTTTCAGGCGGTTTTTTCGCAGTACGCGAACATACAGTACGACAGAGGGTCATGGGCTGGGACTGGCTATTGCCCGGCAGATTGTTGAGTTGCATCACGGCAGCATCAAGGCATTTAATCTGCCGGATGGGGGCTTGTGCGTGGAAATTATTCTGCCTGTTGAGGCATGACAGGAGGTTCCTGCCTGTCTTGTAATACCCTGATATACTTTGACCGTCTATTCTATTCAGGAAGTTGCCATGCGTTTTGAAGGAAGCTCAAATTACGTTGCCACGCCCGAACTGCAGATGGCGGTGAATGCCGCCATCACGCTACAGAGGCCTTTGCTGATCAAGGGGGAGCCGGGTACCGGCAAGACCATGCTGGCCGAAGAAGTGGCGAGTGCGCTTGATATGCCGCTCATGCAGTGGCATATCAAATCGACCACCAGGGCCCAGCACGGGCTGTATGAGTACGATGCGGTTTCCCGTCTGCGCGACTCGCAGCTTGGAGATGAAAAGGTTGCCAATATCGCCAACTATATTATCAAGGGTGTTCTCTGGGAAGCCTTTGAGGCGGACAGGCCGACGGTGGTACTGATTGATGAGATTGACAAGGCGGATATTGAGTTTCCGAATGACCTGCTGCGGGAGCTCGACCGGATGGAGTTTTATTGTTATGAAACTCACCAGCTGATCCAGGCGAAACACCGCCCGCTTTTCATCATTACCTCCAATAATGAGAAAGAACTGCCGGATGCCTTTTTGCGCCGCTGCTTTTTCCACTATATCGCCTTTCCGGACAGGGAAACGATGACCAAAATCGTGGATGTCCACTTCCCGCACCTGTCGGAAAACCTGATGCGCGACGCGCTGGAAGTCTTTTACAATCTTCGCCAGGTCAATGGTTTCAAGAAAAAGCCCTCGACATCGGAGCTGATCGACTGGTTAAAGCTCCTGAAAGCGGAAGGTATTGATCCGGGATATTTAGCCGCTGGTGACAGGCTCTCCAATGTGCCGCCACTTTATGGCGCACTCATGAAAAACGAGCAGGACGTGGACATGCTGCACCGCCTTGTGCAGATGAACCACCAGCGCTAGGCACCCTCTTCTTTTCTGTCATGCTGGTCGATTTTTTTCTGCATCTGAAAGAACGGCGTGTTCCGGTAACCATCACGGAATTTTTGGCGCTGCTTGAAGCCCTGCAGGCGGGGATGGCCAACTACAGCCTGGATGATTTTTACGCACTGGCCCGAATCTGCCTGGTGAAAAACGAGGCTCACTACGATCGTTTTGATGTGGCCTTTGCGGAATATTTCGAGAAAATCAGGGCATCAGGCGAAAATGGTGGAGCCATTCCGGAAGCCTGGCTGCAAAATGCCACTGAAAAGGTGCTTTCCGCAGACGAACTGGCGCTCCTGGATACCGCGTTGAATGACACACCGGAAACGCCCCGCGAGCTGACACCGGAAGAGGAAAAACCTGTTGATGAGGAAAGTGACAAGCTATTTGGCCGTGGCGGCAGCGGCAAGTTTGGCGCAGGCGGTATCAATCCGGAAGGTCTGCGTATGGACGATACCGAAGTGCCCAGACAGGGTAGCGTCAAGGCCTGGAACAGCCGTGAATTCAAGGGGCTGGATGATGAAGTCGAGCTGGGCACGCGCAATATGAAGGTGGCGTTAAGGCGCCTGCGAAAATTTGCCCGTGAAGGCGTGCCTGATGAGCTGGATCTGGATGAGACCATCCGCAGTACCGCCAAAAATGCCGGCTGGCTGGACCTGGTCATGCGTCCGGAACGTAAAAACAAGGTCAAGGTGCTGCTGTTTTTTGATACCGGCGGCTCGATGACGCCGCATCTGAAAATATGCGAAGAACTCTTTTCGGCTGCCCGAAGTGAATTCAAGCACATGGACTATTTTTATTTCCACAATTGTGTGTATGACACGGTATGGAAGTATGACGGCCCTTCTTTTACCACCCACTATCCGATTCAGTACATTACCAGCAAATTTGGCAAGGATTACAAGCTGATCTTTGTTGGCGACGCCACGATGGGCCCAACCGAAATCAGTGAGCCGCTCAATAATACTTACCAGCAGACGCACAGCCGGCATTCCGGGGAGACATGGATGCGAAGTCTTTTGCTGCATTTCAGGCATGCTGTCTGGCTGAACCCGGAAGAAGAACGTTTCTGGAATATCACCCAGTCCATTGAGATGATCCGTGACATTATGGAAGACCGTATGTTTCCCCTTACCCTGCGCGGGCTGGATGATGCCATGCGAGCACTCAGCAAGTAAAATATCGGCTATGGCGCACAATATTGAAATCAAGGCGAAAATCAACAGTGTCGAAGCGATGGAACCGCTGGTTGCCATGCTCTCGGATGGCAACCGGGAAGTGATTTATCAGGGTGATGTTTTTTTCATTGCCCGACGGGACGCCTGAAACTGCGGATTTTCAGTAAAACCGCAGGGGAACTGATTTTCTACCAGCGGGAAGACAGGACCGGGCCGACGTCTTCTTTTTATGTCCGCACCACGGCAGCAGATCCGGCAGGCCTGCACGAAGCGCTGACTCTCGTTTATGGGGAGATCGGCCAGGCCGTCAAGGAACGTGCCCTGTACATGATTGGCAGGACACGCATCCATCTGGACCGGGTTAAAGGGATCGGGGATTTTATTGAGCTTGAGGTGGTGCTGGAAGATGATGAGTCTCCCGAGTCCGGTATTGCTGAAGCCAGGCGTCTCATGGCAGATCCGGGGATCGCTTCGTCAAGTCTGGTTGCATCGGCTTATATTGACCTCATCAATGCGAAAACCGATAAAGGCTGACCGGCTTTTTCCCTTCTCTTTCTCTCCTGCCTCTTGAGGAAATCGCCAGGATAGTGAAAAATAGACAGACTCACGCTGTTTTTTTCACTGGACTCTGCCTCATTCTAAGGAAAACAGGATGTTTACTGCTAGCCGTGTTCTGCTTTGTGTCACCCTCTTTTCCCTTACTGTTCCCGTTGTGGCACAGCAGATGCCGATCCTCTCGAAAGCCTGCCCTGTCGGGACAAAAGAAGCGCAGGCGCTTTTCCAGACCGGTATGCTGATCCGTTCCGGAAAAGGAAGCGAGAAAAAGAATCCGCAGCTTGCCGAAGAGTATTTTGAAATGGCAATTGTCAAAGGCAGCGCCCAGGCGGCAATCGCGCTGGGTGATATGTACCGCTACGACTTCGCCAAAAAGCATCCCAAAGCAGTGCGTGAAAAGCAGTCGAAGGCCATGTACACGCTTGCCACCGAGCTGGGCTGCCCTGACGCGAGTGCGTTTCTCGCCGAGTACCACAACAAGGGAATGGGCGTAAAAAAGGACCCGGAAAAGGCACTGGAACTGGTAAAACAGGCCGCTGATGCCGACTCCCCCAAGGGGATGGAAGTGTATGGACGGCTCATTGCCGAATATAAAAAGGATGTGGATTCCGGCAGGATATGGCTCAAGCGTGCAATAGAGATGGGCAATGGTGATGCGGGACTGCCGCTGGCTGATACCTATGCGCGGGAAAAGGATATCGGTGGGGTTGTTGTGTCACTTCGCTCTGGCGCCGCACAGGGCAGCAGGCAGTGTCTGCAGGTATTGACCGCCATCTTTGCCGATGGCCGCTATGGGCAGAACAAGGATGCCATGCACGCTTCCTGCTACCGGAAACTGGAAAAATCGATCGATGAATACGCTGCGCCCCAGCCCATTGCCAACCTGGAAAAACTGTGCGCGATGAAGAAATTTTTCATGCCGTTCAGGAACAGGTAATACGTTCTTTAAAAAACCGGCGGTTCAGACATGAACCCCCTCACGCTGTAGATGTCTGCGGCATTGCTTCCGGCTGCTTCTATAGTCATATCAAGCTGGAAAAAATGGCTTCGGGCGATGCCGGTGAAAAACTTTCCAGATCGGCAATATCGCTACAGAAAAAATCGTGAATCGCTAATCTGCCGGCAGATTGGTTCATGGAATCCCGCTTTTCCGATTCGATGCGGCCTCCAGCAACGATCCGGTTTTTTTTAGCGCGTCATCAGAAGAGAGCACAATCCTGTGGCCATCACAATGAAAAGAATGGCCAGGTACCAGATAAAACGCTGGATAAGGCGGATTTCCTGCGGACGGCCTCTGAAAAGAAAATCCACAACCAGGAAATACAGGGAAACAAAGATGAGGGCGGCATTGCCCATGTGGATAACGGGAACCGCCTGGCTTAATCCTGCATTCTGCTGCCCGAGTAGCCAGGAGGCAAGCGCGTAGCCTGAAAGAATGAAAAGTACGGTGGTAAAAAGAAGTGATTTGACTGTCAGGTAGGCGCTGTGCTTTTCAAGTTGCGCCCCCCATCGCCTGATGCGCGGGGAATTTTCAATCGGGTTGGGCTGCTGGCATGGCATAGTGTGGCTTGTATCAGTAGTTTTTGAAAATACAATGGCTGCATTGTATTCCATTTATACCGGGCTGTGACCTCCTGCCGGATTTGATCTTTCTCGTTATACCCGCTTAACAGCGAGGTGCAAACCTCAGCCTGATGTATGTTAAGCTTATTAACAGATAGTTGTCCTGCTCCTGATCGATGAAAATACTGCTGGATTTATTCGACTTGCTCAAGCTGACGCTGCTTGGCGTGACAGTAATCCTGCCACTGGCCAATCCGCTCACAACGGTTGCCCTCCTTTTGGGACTCTCCGGCCACATGACGCCGGATGAACGCAATGAGCAGTCGTTAAAGGCATCCATTTATGTCTGTATTATCATGCTGGTAACGTTTTATGCCGGGCAGATTGTCATGTCGCTGTTTGGTATTTCGATTCCAGGCCTGCGTATCGCAGGTGGCCTGATTGTGTCGGTGATCGGCTTTAAGATGCTTTTTCCGGATCAGAGTCCTCATGAATCAACCGAAGCAGAGCTGAAATCAGCTGAGATCAATCTGCACAAGAAATCCGATATTGCCTTTGTGCCACTGGCAATGCCAAGTACCGCCGGTCCCGGCACAATGGCGATGATCATCACCTCCACTTCTGCTGTCATGGCGGATGGCGGGGTATCGACCTGGGTTTATCTACTGGTCCCCATCCCGATTTCGATCATTGTCTCGCTGATCATCTGGGGATGCCTTCGCAGCTCAAACTGGATCATGCGGCTTTTCGGCAACAGCGGCATTGATGCCATCTCGCGTGTGATGGGTTTTCTGCTGATCTGCATGGCAGTGCAGTTTGCCATCAACGGCGTCATCGAAATCATCAATATGTTCGGTATCAAGCCGATTGTTGGATAACGCGATTTTCCCTTCTTCCCCTGCGTTTTATGCTTTATTTGCGGCGTTTGGGTGCTGTCGCGGAAAAGGTGAAATTTTTGTCACCATCGAGCGTCATGCGGTATGTCCAGCCATTCACCACCACTTTTCCTTTTCCTTTCTCTTCCCCATGTTTCGCTATGTTTTCCAGCTTTTTCCAGACTTCATCCATTGAGACATCAGGCTGGCTGGCCTTGATAAGGATACCAACAAGAACCGGAAAAAATCTTCTTCACAACCACTTCAAAATATTTTTTATATCATCATGTTGCATAATAATTTTAAAGCCATACATCAAAAAACAAAACGGCCTCTTTCAAGGCCGTTTTGTCCTGTTTTCCTGATTCGCCAACGCCTATTTCAGCGACGGCAGGAGTTCCTGCGAGCTGTATCTGGCAGCGCCCTCTCCCATTGAAGCCCCCAGCTTCTTGAGCACACGGTCAGAGAGTTTTTCTTCTTCGGTATAGTCCACGATTGTCTGGGTTTTCAGGACATCCCTGGCAACACTGTCCACATTACCCAATTCGTCAGCCAGCCCCAGCTCAATGGCCTTGGTGCCAGTCCAGACCAGGCCGCTGAATATATTGCCATTTTCTTTCAGACGGTCACCCCGGCCGGTTTTGACCACCGCAATGAACTGCTCGTGTATCTCATCAATCAATTCCTGGACATACTGTTTCTGCTGGGGATTCTGCGGGGAAAACGGGTCCATGAATGCCTTGTTCTTGCCGGATGTCATGAGGCGGCGCTCAATGCCAATCTTGTCCATGAGGCCGGTAAAACCGAAGCCATTGACCAGCACACCGATTGAGCCGACCAGGCTGGCCTTGTCCACATAGATGTTATTGGCAGCGGCAGCAATGTAATAGCCGCCGGATGCGCACATTTCTTCCACCACAACATGCACGGGCTTGTCCGGGTACTGTTGCTTCAAACGCTGGATTTCATCATAGATACGGCCCGCCTGCACAGGACTTCCACCCGGACTGTTGATGCGCAGGATAATGCCAACGGTCTTTTTTTCACCGAATGCTTTCTGCAATGCCTTGATGATGTTTTCGGCAGAAGCCTTTCCTTCAGACTGGATGACGCCATTGATCTTGATCAGCGCGGCATGGGACTCCATCGGCACGGTTTCGCTGCTGGAAAGATCAAAGGTCTTTGCCATGCCAAAGATAATGAGGACAATGGCAATGCCGACAAATTTGAAAAAGATACTCCAACGGCGTTTGGCCCGCTGTTCCTTGAGGCCGGCCGTCAGCATTTTCTCGATCATTTCTCTTTCCCAGGCAATGCTTTTTTCGGAAACAGCCTCCGGCTGGGGAGATGATGTGGCTGGTGTTGTGGTGTCGTTGGTGGTGTTTTCCATAAGCTCTCTTTCGGGCCTTGTCAGGCATTTTTCTTGAGCCAGTCATGCAGGCTGATCACGGATTCTGCAGTATACAGCGGCTTTAAGCGTTTGAGTTCATCAAGGGGGTGGGCGCCATACTGGACCGCAATGCCTGCTGCCCCGGCATTGGCGGCCATCAGCAGATCGTGGGTGGTATCACCGACCATGACGGTGCGGGCCATGTCTTCTCCGAGTTCTTCGGTGATCTCCTGGAGCATGGCGGGATGCGGCTTGGAATGGGTCTGGTCGGCGGTACGGGTGGCCTGAAAAAAACGCCCGGTGCCGGTCTCGGCAAGAACACGGTCCAGCCCCCGGCGGCTTTTGCCAGTAGCAACAGCCAGCAGGTAGTCGCTTAAAGCCAGGTCTTCGAGCATCTCGATAACGCCGTCAAACAGCGTGATTTCCTGGCTGAACTGGAGGTAGAGGCGCCGGTACTGGTCTGCCATCTGCGGATAAATCGCCGGGTCTGCGCCGGGCATAACCGCTTCCATCGCCTCATAAAGGCCAAGCCCGATAACATGGGCGGCCGTTTCTTTATCCGGCACAGGCAGTTTTAACGCATCGGCGGCTGCCTGGATACTTTTGACGATGGCGGCCGTGCTGTCCATGAGCGTGCCGTCCCAGTCAAAAACGATAAGGTCGAAGTGGTTTTTTGCCATGTGGTGAAGAGGGATATACCATCCCTCATCCTCTTTTGGTTAGGGAATCAAGGCGACATTGTAGCCTTTTCGCCGGTCGGGGTGTTGAGGCTTTCCAGGTAGCGGGCGCATTCGGGAGGCAATGGTGCCGTGACGGTCATCTCTTCTCCGGAATGGGGGTGGATGAAAGTGAGTCGGTAAGCGTGCAGGAACATGCGCTTTAAGGCCGCACCGGTATCGCCCGCTTTCTGGAGCTGGCGGTTCAGGTCAAAATCGCCGTATTTGTCGTCCCCGGCAATGACATGGCCGCTGGCAGCCAGATGCACCCTTATCTGGTGGGTTCGCCCTGTTTTGAGTTCAGCCTCAAGCAGGGTGAAGTCATCGTATTTTTCCATGACATTGAATATGGTGTGGGATTCAATGCCGCCGGGCTGGACGCGTACCCGCCTTTCACCATCGGGCGTGAGGTATTTGAAAAGCGGCAGTTTCACATGCTGGCGCTGGTTGGCCCAGTTGCCCTGCACCAGGGTCTGGTAGCGCTTGTCGATACTGCCTTCGCGCATCTGTTCGTGCATACGCCGCAGGGCCGGACGCTTTTTTGCCAGCATCAGGATACCTGAGGTTTCCCGGTCCAGGCGGTGGACGAGTTCGAGGTATTTCAGTTCGGGCCGGGAAGCGCGAAGCTGCTCAATGACGCCGAAATCCACACCGGAGCCGCCATGCACCGCCACACCGGCCGGCTTGTTGATGATAAGCAGGTGCTCATCTTCAAAGAGGGTTTCAAAGCGGGCCGGGGGAATAGCTTTTTCCTCCCGCTCGGCCATCCGGACAGGGGGGATACGGATGATGTCGCCAGCTTTAAGCCGGTAGGTCTGGTCGATCCTGCCCTTGTTGACCCGGACCTCGCCCGAGCGCAGGATGCGGTAGACATGGCTTTTGGGCACTCCCTTGCAGTGTTTGAAGAGGTAGTTGTCGATGCGCTGCCCGTCTTCGTTTTCGGTGATGGTGACAAGCCGAACCTGCGCCGGATTTGATCCAACAGGCCTTTCCTGCTGTTTTTTGGCACTTTGGCCCACCCTACCCCTGTTAGTTTGGCTCATTTGAATATATAATCCCGGAACGGTTCGTGCACTTTTTTCTGCACAACTGTTTTTTTGTGTGTACGCTGCAGATTTTAGCATTCTACACAGGGGGCATATCCATTGGCCTCGCCAAAAGGCAAATTGAATGGATGAGCTGTGTACGCACTTTTTTTAGCCGGTCAACGTTGCGCCCTGATGCTGCAACCGGATCAGGCAGAAAAAAGCAGGATTTTGCGTAGGAAATTTGAAGAATATAAAGCGGCAAGCATGATAGTAAAAACCGTATATAAATTGCTTGCCAACTGCGTGTTTGATAAGACTGCTGTTTTTTTAATGGTAAACACCCTGTTCTGCCCGATCAGGCTGTTTTTTTGAAAACGCACTGAAATGTATATTGCAGGCATTATTGCCGATATTACTGATTATCAGGCCCTCTCCTGTCCGGTGAGAAAACGTGCGCTTGCGCCTTTCCACCATCCGCCCGGGCATTTTTTCTTTTCCTCTTTCCATCCTGGCGTACACCCCAATGAACGACCGCTCCCCTAGGGTCGGTTAATACGATGAGGGCGTCTGTGAAAAGCAGTTTATGCTGCAAAGAGCAAGGCGCCGAGGGAAATCTGGATGCAGGCGTAGCAACCTACGTCAAATTCAGGTTTTGCGAGGCAACACCGCTATTTACGGCGTAAGCGCTTTGTAACAGGCATCATCGTTTTAACAGGTCCTACAGTGTGAAGCGGTGTAAAAGCGGCCCTTTGGGCCCCGGAGTGTATTTATTATGAAACGTATGTTGTTTAACGCAACACAGCAGGAAGAACTGCGTGTGGCGATTGTCGACGGGCAAAAGCTCCTCGATATTGATATTGAAACAGCAGGAAAAGAACAGCACAAATCCAATATCTATAAAGCCGTCATTACACGCATCGAGCCATCGCTTGAAGCGTGTTTTGTCAATTACGGTGAAGACCGGCATGGTTTTCTGCCTTTCAAGGAAGTGGTCAGAGGCCTTTTCAAGGAAGGCGTTGATGTCCGTAACGCTTCCATCAAGGATGCCCTTGCCGAAGGCCAGGAGATCATGGTCCAGGTGGAAAAGGAAGAGCGCGGCAATAAGGGCGCTGCACTGACCACCTTTGTCTCACTGGCTGGCCGCTACCTTGTCCTGATGCCGAACAATCCGCGTGGCGGTGGTGTCTCCCGCCGGGTTGAAGGCGAAGAACGCCAGGAACTGCGTGAAAACATTGATAAGCTTGACCTGCCGCCGGGCATGTCTGTCATTGCCCGCACTGCCGGTATCGGCAGAAGCGTGGAAGAGCTGCAATGGGACCTGAATTACCTGCTCCAGCTCTGGCGTGCCATTGATGGCGCCGGCAGCTCGGCGCCGGGCGCTTTTCTGATCTACCACGAATCTTCGCTGGTGATCCGCGCGATCCGCGACTACTTCCAGCCGGATATTGGCGAGATCCTGATTGATACGGACGAGATTTATGAGCAGGCCCGCCAGTTCATGAGCCACGTCATGCCGGATATGGTAAACCGGGTCAAGCGCTATCGTGACGATATTCCGCTCTTTTCGCGTTTCCAGATCGAGCACCAGATTGAAACCGCCTATTCCCGCGTGGTTCCGCTGCCATCCGGTGGCTCTATTGTGATCGACCATACCGAGGCACTGGTATCGATTGACGTCAACTCCGCGCGCTCAACCCGTGGCGGCGACATCGAGACAACGGCATTCAACACCAACTGTGAAGCCGCAGAAGAAGCCGCCCGCCAGCTTCGCCTGCGTGACCTGGGCGGCCTGATCGTGATTGACTTCATCGACATGGAAGTCTCGAAAAACAAGCGTGAGATCGAAAACCGCCTGAAAGATGCCCTGCGCCATGACCGTGCACGGGTGCAGATGGACAAGATTTCCCGCTTTGGCCTGATTGAGCTTTCACGCCAGCGCCTGCGCCCTGCGCTTTCAGAAGGCAGCCATATCACCTGCCCGCGATGCAATGGCACCGGCCATATCCGTGATGTGGATTCTTTTTCTCTGCAGGTGCTGCGCATCATTGAAGAAGAATCCATGAAGGAAAGTTCGGCAGCCATTCATATCCAGTTGCCGGTGGGTGTTGCCGCTTTCCTTTTGAATGAAAAACGCGGCGAAGTCATCAAGATTGAGGCGCGCCACCGTGTTGCGATAACGGTCATCCCGAACAAATACCTGGAAACGCCCCGCTACAAGCTGGAACGCTTAAAACATGACGATCCGCGTCTTGATGACAATCACCTGAGCTTTGAACTGGCTGAAGAGTCAACTGATGTGGACATGAGCTTCAACAAGACACAGAAAGAAGCGCCCAAGCCGCGTCAGGAAGCCCTGGTGAAAACCATTTCACCGGATGCGCCGCCACCGGCCCCGCCGCCGGCACCAGCCGCTGCCGCGCCTGTAGCCGCACCGGCTTCAGGTGGTGTCTGGGACAAGATACTGGCCTTTTTTGGTATTGAAAAAGCCGAGGAAGAAGTGGCTCCGCCACCGAAACCTTCCGGTGATACCCGCGCCAAACGCAATAATGGCGACCGTGACCGCAACCGTAACCGCAACCGTAATCGCCGGGGACGTGACCGCAATCGCGAAGATCAGGCGCCAGAAACAGCCATAGAAAACACCATGGACGTGGTCAATGACGAAATGACCATGCCAAAGGCGCCAAAGCAACCCCGGCAGCCGAAAGAAGGCGGCACAGGGGAAAGAAAGCGCAACCGCCGTTCAGGTGGCGCCAAGGGTGAGCAGAAGGAAAAAGCCGCTGCTACAGAAGAAATGGAACTGCTGGATGCCAACAACGAAGTCGTGAAAGAGCCTCGTGATACCGGAATCATTGACGCATCGGGACCGGCTGACGCGAAAACGGCTGATACCGCTTCGGGTGAGGACGAGCCGCGCCGCCGCCGTCGCCGTGGCGGACGCAACCGCAACCGCCGTGATCGTGACAGTATTGCGGACAGTGCGGAAGTCGCGGAAATCGTATCAGGCGAAGCCCGTGAAATCGATGAACTGGTTGATGGCCTCATGGCGGATACCCTCAGCCAGAATGATCTGGCAGGAAGGGATGTCTCCGAAGTGGCAACTCGCGATGCCAGGGTCGAAGATGTGGCTTTCAGGCCGGTTGAAACCGTTGAGGCAGTTGTCAAGGAAATACCCGCCGAGAATCCGCGTGTGACGCCAGTGGCTTTTTATGATCCGAATGATGAGGCTGTCGTGGATCTGGACGCCCTTCCTGCGGACAATCCGGCAGGGGTGCCGCTTCCTGTCGCTGAAGAAGTGCCAGTGGTTGCTGCAGAAGCCAGGACAGCCGATGCATCGCCCGAAACCGTGGCACTGGAGGTTTCAGACTTCCTCACGGCCCCTGTCTTGGATGCGGAGGTAACAGAAGAGACTCCTGTCGGGGAAGTGGTGATTGAGGAAACGATCCGGGTAGAAGAAGCGGTCATTGATGAAACACCGGCCGAGCCGGAAGTCATCGTGGTGGATGAGCCGGTTGTCGAGCCTGAGACGGTTGTCCTTGCCGAGCCGATGGAAGAAGCCGGCGTTGAGGTCAAACCCCTTACTGAAGCGGAACGCCATCCGATGGTTGAGGCGGAAGTGACTGAGGATTTCAGTGATGTGCTGGCTTCTGCCGGGCTGACCATGGCTGCAACTGACCCGGAAAAACTGCGCCAGGCACAGGAAAGGGCAGCACAGGTGGCCGTGGAGGAGGAAGCCCCCCGCCCTGCCCGCCGCCGCAGGATGCCGCCACCGGTTGCAGATGAGCCGCTGGTACAGGTGGATACGAAAAAATAAGCCGGATCACTGGCTTTGATGGGAAAGGGAGCGTGAATAACGCTCCCTTTTTTTATACCGTCATGTTGCGATTCCCGGAAACCGCCGGTTATTCCTCATCGTCATGCTCAACCGCTTCTTCAAGCCATTGCCTGAAAACGGGAGTATCGCGCGGATTCAGCAAAAAGGCTCACCTGGATATTGCCGAAATCTTTCTGCGTCATTTATCTTGTGACATCTTTTTCAGCTTGGCAATGGCATCCTTGTCGCCCTGTAGAGCAACTTTCTTGTACCACTTGACAACCTCCTTGCGATCCGGCTTTACGCCGTTGCCGCGTTCCTGTGCTTCGCCAGGAAGCACCTGTGCATCTGGCAAGCCCTGGTTTTCCGCTTTCTGGAACAATGCAACGGCTGCTTCAAAAGCCTTTCTGACACCCTGTCCTCGCATGTAATACCCAGGATTGAACCGGGCCGGTGCATATCCCTGTTGGGCAGACAGGCTCACGCCATGTTTCTGAAGCTTAATCTTTGTCTGCTTCTTCCATTTTGAGCCGGAAATCATCTACCCATTCATTCCGGGATAATCCCTGTTCTTTCATGGCCTTTTCTGCCCTGGCTCTCCATTCAGCCGCTTTCTTCTTGTCTACCGCCTGCCCCAGTTTGCCGTATTCGTATACTTCATACAACCGATACATGGATTTTGCGTGATCTTTCGCGGCAGCTTTCTGATACCAGTTAAGTGCCGCAGTCTGGTCTTTTTCGACACCGATACCGTAATCCAGATCACGTCCCATCATATACATGTCAACAGCATCGTCACCTGCTGCTGCCTTTACACGAAGTTCGTGCGCTTTTTTAAAGTCTCTCGACACACCCCACCCGTCAGCATACAGTTCAGACAAGCGGCCATTACAGCAGGCGTTATCAGGATTGGCCTGCAAACACTGGTTTAAAACTGCATGCGCCTTATTGTAATCGTGTTTGATGATCTTGCCATACATGAGCACATAAGCCAGGTTGCAATGGCCGAGGGCATTCCCGTGATCGGCGGCTTTCTGATACCACTTCGCTGCCTGTTGTTCATTCTGTCTGATGCCCCATCCATTGTCGTAGAAGAGGCCGACCGCATTCATTGCTTCAGGCATACCCCTGTCAGCGGCATCCCGATAGTATTTCAAGGCCATGGCCTTATCCGCATTGACACCAATGCCTTTCTGGTAAGCCATGCCAAGATGGTATAACGCTGTGGTATTGCCCTGGGCACCCGACTTGTGGAACCACTTCAACGCTTCCTTTTCATTCCTCATGCCGGGCTTCATATAAATCATGCCGATATTGTTCTGGACACCTGGATGGTCTGGATACTTCAGATAAATTTCAAGAGCCTTCCTGTATTGCCCTTTGTCATACAGCGCATCCGCATCACCCAGTTCCCCACTGAATGCGTAACCGGCAATGGCACAAGTCAATACAACCAAGAACAGTTTTAAAACGGTTTTCATATCAATCCTTTTATGGTTCGGGATAAGCAAGAGCTTATCCCGATTTGCCAAGGATGGGAACGGTTTGGCTATTTCATACGACGCGGCATGATCTTTTTCAACAGAGGTAATGGGCCGTTATCTGTGTTGTCACGAGGCACAACGTCGGTTTTGTCGATATCCTTCTGTTTGACATCCTTCGTCATCAGATGGAACATCTGTTCCTTCTGCTCCTGAGTCAGAAATCGGTTCAAAAAGCGGATGCCCTCGCTGGAAGCCAGGGGAAGTTTGCTTGTCGCTTTAGCCACCATGAAGTCCCAGCCTTCTGCCGGTTTCCCGGCTTTGCCGTATACAATGGCCGCCTGCAAAATCTCATCCTTCTGGCAAAAGATACGCGCGATGCCGGTCATGGTCCCTTCGACTTGCTGGTTAAGGATTGGGTTACCCTTGCTGCCAGGGCTGTCGATCATGCTGAGAGCAAGCCCATAGGCGTAATTCCCGACTACGCTCTGACGGAAATACTTGCCGCCCAGTTCCACTACCTTGTCTGGATGCTTTTTCCAGTCAATTTTCCAAAAGTCCCGAAGTTCCGGCAAGGGGTTGTTTTCCAGCCACGCTTCCTCTTGTTTCAGCCACGCATCCATTTCTTTGGTCCTGGTGCCGTCGGGAGAAAAGAGCTTGTTGAATAGTTGTTGGGTCGCCCGTTGTGATACTTCATTTTCCCGCGAGGTGTATTCAATGCCTTTTGAGAAGTCGTCATTCGGGTTGGCCATGTCGCTTTCATGATTGAGTGTGTCAGCGGCATAAATGGCGTTCATGGCATTGACGACGTTATCCTTTTTATAGGTGTTTAACAGTGCGTCGCTCACGGGTTTTGATGTTTTCAGCAAATCGGCTTCGGGTGTGGGAACAACATTGGGTCTGTCTTTGATCGGAGCCCAGTTTTCTCCCGTCACTATTTCAGGAAAAAGTTCAACGCCCTGTTTTTCCCTTATTGATTTCTGGACATACTGTACTGTGGGTTTCACCACGTTTTCGATGGTTAGGTCGCTAAGCGGCTTCAGTGTTTGGCCCACATCGTTGTATGGGTATGTGCTGGCAGCAGGGGTAACCTGATCGGTTTTCAGTTTCGCCTGCCTTGACTGGAATTCCTGCCAGGCGTCTGGATGTGGCTTCAGTCCGGCTATTTGCTTCAGCATTGCATCGTTGTCCCCATTTTTGATCGGATCATAGCTAGATGGCGCAAAATTGTTTTTTTGCGAATACAGTTTAAATCCCGTTGTTGGCGCAGTTGCCGCCTCAAAGGGATTGGGCAAGGATTTCGTATAGTCCGGTATTTCCATCGGCTTGTAGTCAGCTATAGCGCCTGGCGTTTGTTCGGCGGCCTGTGCTGGCGGGTTGGCCAGCTCGCTTTTACTTTTGGGATATTCGCCTTCATCCCACAGCCAGGGCATTTTGAGCATGGCCCTGCCTGCCGGGTTTTCCTCCCAGTCCTCAAGGGAGTCGTAATTGATTCTGTTTTCGTGATTGAACATAGCGTATTACCTTTATGGTTATCGGCAGGCTCAAAATTCGCCTGCAACTACCACAATATACGCACGTTGTGAACCTCAAAAGGCTAACTGTCACAATCTTTGTCCTGCGCCTCTGACAGCCCCGCCAGATAAGCGTTTCCGTGACATGAGGACACGCCGTTTTTTGGAGGTAAAAGCATTCGGACGTCAACGTACCGAAGAAACGCGCCATCGCCGCATTATCCAGACAATTTCCCTTGCGCGACATACTCCGGGTGATTTCACGCTGCTGCAACATTCTTCGCCAGGGTTTCAGCAATCCAACCATCTGCCGGTCTTGATGGTTTTTGACTCCCCCAAAAGATGAATCGGGCAGTTCATGGTATCTTTGGGGATAAAGCTGTTTTTCCGGTTTTTGCCGGATTTTCTTATTACTGGCATGCAAGAGAAAGTCATTTCCATTATTCCTGTGGCAACGCCTGCTGCTGCGAGGCAGGCTCCTGCTATCCCGGTAGCAGACAGGTTGGCGCGCCCGCTGCGTGATCTGCGCATATCGGTGACGGACCGCTGCAACCTGCGCTGTGTCTACTGCATGCCGAAACAGGTTTTCGGCAGGGATTTCCAGTTTATCCCGCATTCGGAAATGCTGTCTTTCGAGGAAATCAGCCGTCTTGCCGGTATTTTCGTGAATCTTGGCGTTGAAAAGATACGCCTGACTGGTGGCGAGCCGCTGATGCGGCGTCATGTGGAAAATCTTGTTGAACAACTGGCAATGCTCAAAACGCCGGATGGCCATGATATTGACCTGACACTCACCACCAACGGCGCGCTCCTCGCCAAAAAGGCCCGGTCGCTGTATGACGCAGGCTTGAAACGCATTACGGTCTCCCTGGATGCGCTGGATGACAGAGTATTTCGCCGGATGAATGATGTGGATTTTCCGGTCGCGCAGGTATTGGCAGGCATTGAGGCGGCGCAGTCTGCCGGTTTTTCTCCGCTCAAGGTGAATACGGTTGTCAAGAAAGGGATGAATGAGCAGGAAATCCTGCCGATTGCCCGCCATTTCAGGCACACGGGTATCATTCCCCGCTTTATTGAGTATATGGATGCGGGAAATACCAATGGGTGGCTCTCAGACGAGATTGTGCCGTCTGACACGCTGGTCAGCCTGATACATGCCGAGATACCGCTGGAACCCCTGTCACCGAATTATCCGGGCGAGACAGCCTCCCGGTGGCGCTACCGCGACGGCAGCGGTGAAATCGGGGTCATTGCCAGTGTGACGCAGGCCTTTTGCGGCGACTGCACCCGGATTCGCATGTCAACAACAGGCCGGCTGTATACCTGCCTTTTTGCCACGGCCGGTTTTGACCTGAAACCGCTCATCCGTGATGGCTGGTCTGATGAGCAACTCGCCCATGTGCTGGCGCGCCACTGGCAAAACCGCGAAAACCGGTATTCGGAACTGCGAAACACCCGTACGGCGATGCCTGGCCAGAAGGTGGAAATGTCCTATATAGGCGGATGAGATGGCGGCGTTTTCCTTTAACAGGCAGCAAAAAACATGAGCAAAGCGCTGGCAAAAGAAGCGGTTACGGGGCTGGTTCTGGCTGGTGGACGCGGCACAAGAATGGGCTCGGTAGACAAGGGCCTCCAGCTTTTTCGCGGCAAACCGCTTTTCATACACGCGGCAGAAAGGCTGGCTCCCCAGGTCGGTGCTTTGCTGCTGAATGCCAACCAGAATATTGCACGTTATGCTGAAAGCGGGCTGGCGGTTGTTTCAGATGAGCCTCTCACGTTTTCCGGCCCGCTGGCAGGCTTTGCCACCGGCCTGAAGCACTGCAAAACGCCTTATCTGGTCACGGTCCCCTGCGATTCTCCCTTTTTTCCTGAAACGCTGGTGGAAGCACTGGGCAAAGCGCTCCTGCGGGAAAATGCCGATATAGCGATTGCCGCTACAGGTCGTGTGACAGACGTCACACTACAGCCGGTTTTCTGCCTGATGCGGCGGGAACTTCTTCCGCATCTTCTGGCTTTTCTTGAAACCGGCCAGCGTAAAATAGATGCCTGGTATGGATCACTTCATGTGGCCCATGCGCACTTCATGGATGAGACGGCATTTCACAATATCAACACACTGGCAGAGCTGGAAACCCTGGAAAAAACAACCGGCAAAAAAGAATAAATTACTTCAATAAATAATTGCAATGCACTGATTTATAAGAAATAACCTCCAATGAAAAACAAAAGTCATTCATTGCCTGTGGCGCATGCACAACGTGTCATCAGTGAAGTCGTTCGTCCGCTCGACATGAAGGAAAAGGTGCCGCTGAAGGAAGCGTTTTTCCGGGTGCTGGCAGAAGATATCACTTCCCCGATTGATGTGCCTTTTCAGGATAATGCGGCGATGGACGGATACGCTTTTTCCGCGAGGGGGCTGGACCTGGGAATAAAGCAGGTACTGAAAATCGCCGGTGCGGCTTTTGCCGGGCATCGCTTTGAAGGCACCCTTGTCCAGGGGGAGTGTGTGCAGATCATGACAGGCGGTGTGATGCCCGAAGGCTGCGATACCGTGATCCAGCAGGAAAATGTGGTGGTGAAAGATGGCACTGTCACTCTCCCTGCCGCAAATGTCGCACCGGGCGCCAATGTCCGGCTGCGCGGTGAAGATGTGAAAGCGGGGGAAACCTGCCTGACAGAAGGGACGCTGCTGCAGCCAGCCCATCTTGGGCTGTTGGCTTCACTGGGCATGGCAGAAGTTGCAGTGAAAAAACGCCCGGTTGTCGCGATTTTTTCAACCGGGGACGAGCTTTGCCCGGTTGGCACGCCGCTCTTGGCCGGGAGCATTTACGACAGCAACCGGTATTCGCTTTACGGCATGGTCAAACGCCTGGGCTGCGAGATCATCGATATGGGTGTAGTCAGGGATGATCCCAAACTGATCCGGGCGGCATTTCTTGAGGCGGCAGGCAGGGCCGACGCCATCATCACCACAGGGGGCGTGTCCGTCGGCGAAGCCGACTATACAAAGGAAGTGATGGCCGATCTGGCTGAAATGGCTTTCTGGAATATCAGCATGCGCCCCGGACGCCCGATGGCTTTTGGGCGCATCCTCTCAGGCGAACGGCAAACCTGTGTTTTTGGGCTGCCTGGCAATCCGGTTGCCGTGATGGCCACGTTTTACTTTTTTGTCCGGGATGCGCTCTATTACCTGATGGGAACGTACCCTGCTCCCCTTCCTCACATGCGGGTCAAAACCGTTTCTCCGCTTTCCAAGCGGCGGGGGCGCACGGAGTACCAGCGCGGCATCCTGGCACCAAATGAACAGGGTGAATGGGTTGTGCGCACCACGGGTGACCAGGGCTCCGGCATGCTTTCTTCAATGACACAGGCCAACTGTATGATTATCCTGCCTGCTGAAGGTGAGGCGGTACCGGCCGGGGATACCGTGGAAGTTGTGTTGTTTGAGGGGCTGGTGTAAGGGAGACAACCCCTACAGCTCTCGCAACTGCCAGCGCTGGTTCTGGATACCGTAATAGCGGTCTGTCATGATGTCATCGCTGACGCCATGCTGCGCCATCAGGGCTTCAAGTTTTTCCATGCGCTGGCCAAAGGTGCGCAGTTCGTTGCGCAATGCGGTTTTTTCCGCGTCTGAAAACGGGAGTGCATTGAGGATATCGGCCCAGTTGGCAAGTTCATTGCCGTTTTCATCCACCCATTCGAGGGTACGGGATATGTCATCCCTGTCGAGATACATGGGGGCAAAATCATAAAGCGGCGTCAGCCGGGTTTGTCCATTCACCGTCTGCACAGCGGTGTTGTACGGGCTGTTGTCGGTATTGCCAAGGGCAAGGTTCATGATGTCTCGCCTGAGGTATTCCAGGGTGGCCTGGTGCGGATCGCTCACGTACTGCCGGAGGGTCTCCAGTATCCGGTTATGCGTCACGCCGGTCTCGGGATCAATCAGCCCGGCCAGCGAAACCATGCTTTCCTGCTGGTGGCGGATCACCCTGCCGGGCGTGACGAGACGGTCAAAGCGCGGCACGAACAGCATGTCATTTTTCCATTCGGGCATGTCGCCCGTGGTGAAAAGCCCCATATCCCTTGCCAGGCGCATGTAGGCCGCCTCGTGCTGGAGAATGGTCCAGTCGGCCATGTTTCTCGCGCGTGAAAGCTTGAGAATGACATGCCGCGCCACCCTGCTGTCCGGTAGCGTTGCATCGGCATACCAGAGGCCATCTTTCCCCTGCACCAACAGCAGCTTGGGCGCGAGCCCCTGAACACTGGTTGCCCCGGCACTGAATATGCCGTGGGCGTCAAAATGTTCGGCAAAGGCGTCGCTGCGGGAGAGTACTTCTTCTGTGGTAAAGCCCTGCTCCCACCATTTGGGGTCCAACTGCCGCATCCGCACCTTATAGGCATCTGCCGCCTCGCGAACGCGTATCTGCCCGACCGGGTTGATGGCGCCCGTCAGGAGCATGCGCCAGTCAGCCTCCGGGCCGTCAGACAGCTCCAGCACTTCCTGCAGGTATTGTCTGCCATCGCCCTGCGGGATGAGATCAAGCAGAAAGGATGGCCAGTGCGGTAATTCCAGCGTGGTGGATTGCGGACTGAAGCGCAATGAAGGCGCCTGGTGCCCTTCAAAGAGATAATCCGGATTAAAGGTCGTGACAGACGAACTGTTTCTGCCGACGGCGATATCGTCGACCGTGACAGTACAGCATTCCTGCCACCAGTTGTTCTTGAAGATTTCTATCGTGCACTGCATGGCTGTCCGGACAAAAAAGGAAGGTTACCAGGTCAGCGGCGCTGGCTCGTTTTTCCAGAAAATCCAGCGGCGTTCTTCATAGTGGTCGCCATTGCCTATCTGGTATGGCTGCTGTTTCCCTGCATCCAGTTCAATCAGGGAAATAAAACCGGCATAAGTGGAGACTACCAGTTTTTTGCCGTCGGGTGACATATCGATGGCGCTGATGGTCGACCCGATGAAATGCTGCCAGCGTGGCTCTCCGGTCTTGCTGCATGCCCGGAGATAGCCATAGGCATCGCCCAGGATAAACTCATCATTGCGGGAAACACCGGCATAGACGCGTGCGCCATCCTGCAGGAGAATGATCCCTTCTTTCTCTTCGTAGTAGTCGGTATTCAATCCGTTGAGCATGGCCGTGGGAACCCCGATTGTCGCCCCGTTATAGAAATGGCAGGCATTTAAGGCCAGCATGTCACTGTCTGCACTGAAAAGCGCATAGTGCGGGTACTCATTGTGCGGACCGATTTCTGCTATCAGCTTCAGACTCTCGTCAAATACATGATGTTTGCCATCCTGTGCGCCGACAGCGATATATTTTCCATCAGGCGAAACCGCGCCATGCTCCATCGAGACATTAACCGACAACTCTTCTTGAGGATATTCTTTTTGCGACCACGAGAAATATTCTTTCAGTTCTTCAGGGGTTGGCTGAAGGCGGTTTGCGCCATCCGGGGACAGGACAAATATACCGTCTTCGCTCACCAGGAGGACACGCCTGCCATCCGGGAAAGGGATGAGCCTTGTCGGGTCCGGGCGTGATTTCAGGGGGGCGACGGAAAATCCTTCGGGAATGTCTTCGATTCCTGTCGGCCAGGAACAAAGGGCGACCTCTTCGCCCTGCCAGCCATCGGTAATCCTGATGCCATTGCCTGAAGCAACGGCAAAGTAGCGCTTGTTGGGGCAACACCCGAAAAAGTCGATCCCGGGAACCGTTTCAACCGTTGTTCCCTGAATATGGACCACCTTCCCGCTTTCATAGGGCGCACCAATCCTGGCAAGAATGGAACCATCCGGCAACAGGCAGAGCATGGGAATACTCTGGCCGTTTTCATCGAGCATAAAGGCAAAAGGCTCATGGGCAGGCGGCCAGTACTCCCTGAAAAGATCGGTCTTGCCCAGCCGGTTAGCTTCTCTTAAGACAACCAGCAGGTGAGGAACGAGATGATCTCTTCCCGCCGATGACGGCTCATCTCCAGCATTTTCCCATCCGTCTTTTGTGCCTTTTTCGACATAGTCATTGATCGCTTTGGCATAGGCCAGCGTTTTTTCTTTCCATTCTTTTTGCGGATCAGACTCGGTCTGCATTGTGCCCTTTCTTTATGTTGGTTCGTCCGTGATGTCCTTATAGAAATGCGCCTGGCAGGCATTTTGCGTGGCAACAGGCAAGCAGGAATAGTATTAATAAATTCCCGGAAAAAAGTCCAGCGCACCGGTTAGGCTTTTTCAAAATATCAGGAAATACAACAGGATCGCTTTTTTCAGCAGCATGCTGTACGTTATGGCTTGTCCTGGTCGGCTTTGCCGGATGGCAAATTTTCGGGCAACGCAACAGGCGCTGCCGGACGTTTTCTTGTCAGGATATAAAGCCCGGCAATCGACGCGACGAAGAGTGAGCACAGCATCAGGGTCTTTGTGTCGGAAACCGGCTCCGAGCCTGCGGGAGGGGCGATGGCAAAAGCGGCATAGACGAAGAAACGGGCGGGGAAAAGGCTCAAGAGAAGCCCCAGCAAGTGCGCGATCAATGGCCGTGCACTTTTCCGCATGATATGAAGATAGACACGGCGCCATCCCCATATAAATATCAGAACAAAACCTGCCAGTACGATTGTTTCACCCATGCCAGATACTCTTTAATTACTCGGGCTGGTCTTTTAGTGTATCAATCTGCCTGTTTTCCGGGGTGTTTTCAAGATCCTTGTTGATGTAATTGAAAAACTCCAGGGCACGCACAAGATGTTCATCGACAATAGCAAGTTTTCCTGCCCCATCAGGCGTTCCCAGCTGTTCATCCCTTAATATGCTTTCCATCAGGATATTCAGGCTGCGCAACTCGTGCAGGCCATTGGACACACTCATGCCGATTTTGGGATCATACTGGACGGTACCGAGAATCTCTTCCATCCTTTCATGCGATGTCCATTCGCTGTACAGGTTTTTCAGGGCCGCATAGCGGACTTTGGTTTCCTTGACATCCATCTGTGCCGGGTCCTGCTTTTTCAGCCAAACCTGAAATTCACCAAGCTGGTTGCGGACATCTTCGAGCTTGACGAGAAGAAGCGAGGAAGCAAGCTGCGCCTCGAACTCGGTCGCTTTCTTTTTTCTGCGGCGGGAAATCTTAAAGCCGCCAAACAGCACCGCCACCAGCAGGGAAAAGATACCGCCAAAAATCTTCACGCCTGGATGCAGGAGAAAACCCAGCAGGCTGAATTTGCTTTTACCGTTCTCTGACTTTTTCTTGAACATATTTTCCTCAAAAAGGCTGCTGTAGGGGTTTTTAGGGAAATCTGCCGGAAACAGGCCCGGCAGCCCTTTTCCCGGCTTTACACGAACGCCACCCTGTCTAGCATACAGGAATATGTGGCGCTCGTAAAAGGACAGCACCCATCATGCGGGCAGATAAAAAAAGCCCGCCCCTTGCCAGGGACAGGTTTTCTTTCGGATGCCGTGCCGGCAACCGTTATTTTTTGTCTTTTGCGCCGGTATCCGGTTTGGGGTCGTCGCAGATTTCCATGGCGCAGATCCAGGTCTGTTTTGTGAAATAAGCCTTGCGCTGGCTTTCATCCTTGATCCTGCCCAACTCCAGGCAGGTGTTGCGCGCATCAATAAAGGCATATCCCTGGCGCTCATCCTGGCTCAGGACTTCAATACGGTCGATCCGGGCCTTTTCCCAGCCCTTTTCCGGATTGGCAACAAGGACAGAACAGGCGCCTTCTGAGATGACTTTTTCGTAAATGTCGCGGCTAACTACGGCATGGGTTGTTATGAGCTTGAGTGTGCCCTTTTGCAAAGACACCCGCATAACGTGATGCCCTTTGAGGTTGCGCATCAGCCTGGGGGGAACAGGATCAGCGCAGGCTGCATTCAGAAAAAGGGCGGTAATCATGAATAACAGTATTTTTCGCATGGTTTTTCCTTTGCAATCTGAAAAGCTGAAAATATTTTACCCCAAGCCATGCTCAATCAGATGGTTTGTCGCGTAAGCGCTGTGCCCCCATGGGAACCAATAACCGGTGAATGACTCCAATTGCCTTTACCTGCCCCATGAATAACACAGGAGATCGCCATGCCCATGCCAAAAGCGAAAAAAGGCGAATCAAAACAGGGGTTCATCTCCCGCTGCATCGCCAGGCTGACAAAAGATGAGCGTGACAAATTCCCGGCAAGGGAGCAACGTGCCGCCATCTGCTATTCCGAGTGGGGAGAAACACCGGAAGAGCGAAAAAAATATGACGCCGCGCGAAAAAGAAAACGCGAAAAGATGCACTGAAAGGCTTTGCAGCAGGCAATTTAATGAGGCCTGACCCTATCTGCCTTTTTTCGCCACATCGGCTTTCAGAAAAGCAACGAGTGACTGTTCGCGGGCACTGCGGCGCGCCTCAATGGTTTCTTCGGGCCAGTCATAGATGCCCTTGCCGGTTTTCATGCCCAGATTGCCTGCTTTTACCGCTGCTTCCATGAGCGGGCCACCATCGATGCGGTCAGAGAGCGTGGGGGCAAGCTGGGTGAGCATACTGGAGAGAATATCAAGCCCGCCCATATCAGCGCTTTCAAGAGGACCGGTAACCGCATAGCGGCGTCCTAACGACATGGCGATTGCCCGGTCAATTGTCCCGGCACTTGCCCAGCCCTGCTCCAGCATATGAAGTGCCTCACGCAGACAGGCTGCCTGGATGCGGTTGATGATCATGCCGGGCACTTCTTTTTCCATAACTACCGGCTCATTGCCAAGGGACCTGACCCATTCGGCACCCATTTCGCGCACGGTAGGCAATGTCTGTCTGATCGGGCAGACTTCAACGACCGGCATGAGATAAGGCGGCGTAAAGAAGTGGATGCCGAGAAAATATTCCGGGTGCTTCAGGCCGCTGGCGATCGCAGAAAGGGAAAGACTGGAGGTATCTGTCGCCAGGATGGCGCCTTCACGGCTGTGGCGCTCGGCTTCGGCAAAAACATACTGCTTGACTGCCAGGTCTTCAATCACGGATTCCATCACCATATCCGCACCGGCTACGGCTTTTTCAACACTGGTAAAAGGCTGGATACGTTGCCTGATCGCATCAGCCCTGCCGGTTGGCATCAGGCCGCTGTTCTCGTAAAGCGCGATGGCCCGGTCAATGTCAGCCATGCCTTTTTCAATGCTTTCTTTTGTGCGGCCAAAAAAGCGAACGTCATATCCGGCTTTCGCAGCAAGGAAGGCAATACCATGTCCCATGGTGCCGGTTCCCAAACAGGCAACTGTCCTGATTTCCTGAATTTGCATTGGCGTCACCTTTCCTTTAAGGGGTCTCATCAGAGCATACCAGCCTCCCGGATGAAAAACAAACCACTGTGCTGTTACAATCTGTGGCAACAGCAAGATCTCTGCCTGCCATGAAAAAACCTACCTGCTCTTTTTTCTTTTGATGCTTTCTGCCTCGTTTTCCGCGGCAGAAACAGGAAAGGCTGTGAATGTGGAAAACATCCCTTCTGCGCAGCATCTGAAAACAGCATGCCAAACGGATCACCAGGGCGAACATCTCATCACCGAAGCCCGGGCCGTGGTGAAAGACGGGACGCTTTATATCCATTTTCCGATGAATCCGGCCTATCATCTTGTCACGGATATTATGGTGAGAAACGGCAGGTTTTTCACTTCCCTGGCGTGGGTGCCGATATACCCTTCCGGGCCGCTAACCCTCCCCCTCACCCACGAGCACCTGATACTGGACAAGGCACACTATGTACCCGGAGATATCATCAATGGCTATCTTGACCTGGCTTTCACCATAACAGGAGACAAGCGCGTTATCGACGATGGAAAACAGGCTTTTTATGTCAGAGGGACTTTTTCGGCTATTGTCAGACCGGAAGGGTTTGACTCGCGTGCTGATGACAACATCAGCGCTTATGACCTTGGATACTGCCCTGTATGAACTGGGACTCCCCTACCACGCTTTTGAACTGTCTTTTTTGAAAAACAGCTTGTATATACGGAAACGGCTGGATCCAATCGGGTTACCGAAAGTGGGAAGACCCCGCTTTTCCCGGCTACGGGCAGCAGCAGACCCGCAGATGTATCCCTGCGTCTTTTCCCATGCCACCTTGATCTGTCTCAAGCCCTTCCTGCTGCCTGATCCGGAAATTCAAAGAGATGAAACGCTGAATCAACACACCCAATTTCCAACAATTAACTTTAATAAACCGCCATATTTAAATGATATAAAATAGTTTTTTATGTTTTTTTACAGAATAAGTCAAGTTTTTATATTTCCTGCCGTAAATAATGTAGCTAGGCGGAATCAGACCGGGAAATGAATCCTGGTTGCCTTTATAGTGATACCCATACCGTACAGGAGACCTGGAAATGACGACTATTAACAATATGCAGCAAAACGCTGCGGCCGTTTCCACGAGCAAAGAATCAAATACCAGCAATGTCACAAGTAAAATTGCCAGCCAGAAACCAACTGCTTCCAATATGCGTGCATCACAGAATGCCATGATTATTGAAGCTTCTCTCAAAGTTTCCGTCAAAGCCGGTGACAATCCACAGGGACTCTTGTTCCGCTCCAGCCTGGAAAGCGTTTACGAATCAATTGGCGGTTTTCAATCCAAGATCGACCCGGATTACCAGATGCCGTCGATGAACGACGCAAACAATCCGTTTGCCACCCCGGAAGGCACGGCAGGTGTTATCCTGGGCTTTTCACTGGGCCTGTATGAGCGATTTGCCGCTTCCCATAAAGGTGAAGACGAGGCTGAAGTGGCTGCCAAATTCATCGAAACCATCCGCGGCGGCTTTGAAAAAGGCTACGGCGAGGCTGTTGATATCCTGGAAGCGCTGAACGTCTTTGACGGCAACGTCAAGAGCGAAATCCAGAAGACCTGGGATCTGGTGCAAAAAGGCTATGATGATTGGCTGTCAGACAAGCTGGCTTCATTTCAGAAACCGGAAACCCAGCCAGAAACCAAGCCTGCTGATGTGACGGGTGATACCAAGGTAAGCGATTAAGCGTTTTTTTCATCTGCCCTTTAAGAAGATGATATTTGTAAGCCCGGACATTGTCCGGGCTTTTTTTATGCTGCAATCAAAACGCCCAGCGGGCACCGAAATTAACACCCCACTTCTGCCTTACGTCTGCGCTTCCCACACCGGTTTCAAGCTCGATATGGAATTGTCCCTGCCGGGTGGCTGTCTGGAGGCCTGCGGAAAGCACCCATGAGCCCCCTTCTTTTTCAGCGCTGAAACGATCCCCATTGATGGAAACCTTGCCGTTGGAGGTAAAATTCCTGATATGGTCAAGACGCCCGTAAAGCTGGGTTTTATTGTTTTTCCCGATATCCAGCGTGCGCCCGGCTGTTATCCCTGCCCGTCCCAGCAGGGTATGAAAACCATCCATCACAATGCGGTTTCCGTTATCTGTCGTAAAGTCAGAGCGGGTTGTCTTCAGCCAGGTCAGCTCTGCCTGCGGCTCAAGGAACCAGCCGCGGGCCAGGTCAAGCCGGTGGCCGGCTTCAATGTCAATAGAATAAGCCCGGTAACGGCCGGAACCCTTCTCCGTTGCCCCGTTACTGCCAAACCGGTAGTCACGGTCAAACCAGAAATGGCGGCCCACAAGGTCAATGTAGGAGCCATTATCAAACATCAGGCTGGCATAAGCGCCCACCAGGATATCCTCCGATTCACCGTTCCAGCTGTCAACGCCTGACAGGGTTGAATCGGCATACCCGACCAGGCCACCCAGGTAAAGCCGTTTGCCGTCCAGTTCCACCAGCCTGTCGGCACCGATTTCTCCTCCGGTTGCATACAGGGTGGCACGGGCATCCTGGTGGAGGTTGTTCTCATATCCTCTCCGATACGAGCGCATCCACACGCCGCCTTTTTCCGACGCATCCAGGCGCAGCTCACCCATCCGTTTGTGGATATCATTCAAGGATGCGATCGTCGCATACTTGGTGGCGTTGGCAATGGTCTGCACCTGCCGGGTCAAAGGCGACGCCATGCCGGTGTTGTACAGGTACCAGTTGTTGTAGGCGAGGGTGCCGCCCGCCCCGTCATCCACGGCGTCACCGCGCACCAGCGTATAGCGGTAGGCGCCCACATCCACCCTGCCCTTGTTCAGTGCAAATTCACCCTTGCTGCTATTGGCGACTTCAATGATCTTGAGCGATTCGCCGGGTGCCGCAGGATTTCCGCCACGGTTGGTAACATATACGACATGATTGCCTGAGGTATCGTCAGCGACAAGCATGTCGCCAACCCGGGCGCCCAGGTTGGTGTTGAGATGGATATTGCCACTGCCGCTCAACGTATCAACGGTAAGTGTCCGGTAAGCGGCCTGCTGGCTGATATCGCCTGTTGGCGCGGCATACCGGACATGGCCGGCTGCCAGCGCCAGATCATTTACTGTCGAGCTTTCCGTCATGTTCCATGCGGAATGCTGGCCGATCGAGGCATCCACTGCGCCGGACGAATCCTTGATGGTGCCGGTGAAGACGGCAGCATTGACCAGATCAAGATTTGTCCCGTTGCCGGTAAGCACCCCGCTTGTCAGTTTGCCCCCGTCCAGCTTCAGGGTTCCTGCATCAATATGGGTTGTACCGACCGAGGAGACGCCTGCCAGTGTGAGTGTGCCGGCACCTTCCTTGAGAAGCTTGCCTGTGCCGGTGATGGCGCCGGCATAACGGGAGTCATCTGTCCCGTTGGCTGTATTGACCACCGTCAGGGTCTTGGCGCCGATATTGACCGTGCCGCCGGTACCGGAGAGGCGGTTGAATTCCTGATCATACCCATTCAAGTCCAGTGCGCCATGATTGACAACGATGTCGCTGCTGGATTTGATGGCATCGATTGCCCCCATCTTCAGTGTGCCGCCGTTGAGTGTTGTCGATCCGGTGTAGGTATTGACCTTTGAAAGGATGAGGGTTCCATCGCCCGCCTTGCTCAGGCTCTTGCCGTCCCAGTTGTTGCCGGGATTGGCCGTCTGATCGCCCAGCACAATATCCACATCAAAGGATGTCCCGTCACTCATGGTAAAGCTGCCGGTACGCTTGTCCTGCCCCTCTGTCCACGCCAGGCGGAAACCCAGGTTATAGGATTTCTCGTCGGTGGATTTATAGCCGCTGTACAGCAGGTAATCCAGCCCTGAGGGTGACAGCGGATTCGTGGCAAAATTGCCGACAATGTTATTGGCTGACCTGATAATGGTATAAGGCGAGCCCAACTCTGTTGCCTTGACAGGCGGCGTTCCCGTATCGGCAAACCCGTTCACAACCAGCGTGCCAGCCAGCGTGACATCGGTCGCGTCAATGTCAGGGGACGCCCCGACCGTCACCTGCAGCGTGGAATTGGCTTTTTGCTCAAATTTTCCTCCGACCACCAGTTGCGCATTGTTCAGTCCGATGTGTGTAGTTGCTCCGGCCTGTGTTGTGTAATCGCCTGTTACGGTAAATTTGCCATCCTGCGCCAGATTCAGCGAGCCGCTATTTACGGAAACGCTGCCAACAGAAGAGGGTTTTCCGGAAAGCGTGAGCATTCCCGCCCCTGTTTTGGTCAGCCCTCCCGTGCCATTGATGGTGCCGGAAAATACGGTGTCGTCAGTGGCCGCTGTGGCATTATTCGCCGTCAATGTCCCACTACCCAGCGTGATGCTCCCGGCCCCACCAAGCTTGTTGGCTGTCTGGTTATAGTTGTTCAGATCCAGCGTGGTACCGGCTGCCAGTGTCACCTGGCTGCTCGAGGCAAAGGCGTTGGCAGCCCCTGTTTGCAACACCCCGCCATTGACCGTGGTTGTGCCGGTATAGGTATTGGTGGCGGAAAGAATCAGGGTGCCGGCTCCATTCTTGGTCAGGCTCTCGCCGTCCCAGCCGGTGGCAAAGCTGCCCTGTGGCGTCTGGTTGCCAAGGATGGTATCGACTTCAAATGTGCCGCTGTTTATGGTAAAACGGCCTGTGGCATGGCTGTCCTGCCCGTCTGTCCATGCCAGGCGGAAACCGATGTTGTACGCTTTTTTGTCTTTGGAAAGATGTCCGTCATACAGGAGGTAATCCAGCCCGGTGGAAGTCAGCTCGGTGGTAAAACCACCGCTCATGGCATTGGTTGAGCTGATCAGGGTATGCAGTTTTCCGGCCAGTTCGCTGGATTTTACCGGCGCAGCCGGATTAAAGCCTGTCACCACCAGATTGCCACCCAACACCCCGTCCACTGTCGTGATGCTCGGGTTGGATGTGCTGAAAGGATTTGATATGGTCACTTCCAGGGTCGAACCAGCCGCCTGGGTGAATGTACCGCCAACAGCCAGCTTTGAGGATGCTGTATCCAGGGTGGTTGTTGCGCCTGCCTGTGTTGTGTAATCGCCTGTTGTGGTAAAGGCGCCGCTTTGTGCCAGATTCAGGCCACCGCCACTCACCGTGACGCTGCCGACAAAAGAGCCGGTGCCATCCAGTTTCAGTTCGCCAGCGCCGGTCTTGCTCAGGGCACTGCTGCTGCCGCCGGTAAGGGTGCCGGAGAAGATCGTATCATCTGCCGTAGTGGCATTATTCGCCGTCAGGGTGGCCGTGCCCAGCGTAATGCTGCCGCTACCGGAAAGCCTGTTGGCTTTCTGGTTATGGTTGTTCAGGTTCAGCGTTGTGCCACTACCCACCGTTACCGCACGGCTGGAGGCAAAGGCATTGGCAATGTCGGTCTTCAAGGTGCCGCCGGATACGGTCGTGGCGCCGGTATAGGTATTGGCGCCGGCAAGGGTGAAAACCCCTCCCCCTGTCTTGGTCAGACCGCCGGTGCCGGATATGATGCCGGAAAAGGCGGTATCGCCTGCTGCAGCATTATTCGCCGTCAGGGTGGCCGTGCCCAGCGTGATGCTGCCGGTGCCGGAAAGCTTGTTGGCTGTCTGGTCATAATTATTCAAATCCAACACCGTACCGCTACCGACTGCCACTTCACTGCTGGCAGCAAAGGCATTGGCAATGCCGGTTTCCAGGGTACCGCCGGATACGGTGGTGGCGCCGGTATAGGTATTGGCGCTTGAAAGGATAAGGGTTCCAGCCCCCTTCTTGGTCAGGCTCCTGCCGTCCCAGCCCAGATCGAAAGTGCCGGTCTGGTTTGACAGCGCAATATCCACATCAAACGTTTTGCCGCTGCCAATCGTAAAGTCGCCGGTACCCAGTATCTTTTTCCCGTCTGTCCAGGACAGGCGATATCCGATGTTGTAATCCTTGCCGTCTTCCGATTTGTGGGCATCATGGATAAGGTAATCCATGCCCGATCCTGTCAGCGATGTCTTGCTTGCGAAATCGCCGCTAATGCCGTTGGTGGTATGGATCAGCGTGTAGGTGACGTCAGAGATGCCCGTGGCGCTGGTCGGCAGTGTGCCTTGCGTATACCCGCTGACAGTCAGTGCGCCATTAAGGAAGGCCTTATCGGCCGTGATGGCCGGTGTCCAGGAGGCATTTGACGCCATGGTGATATTCAGCGTGGCGCCGGTTTCCTGGGTGAAGTCATCGGCAACTTTCAGCTTGGCTGATGCAGCCCCGATGGTGGTGGTGGCGCCTGTTTTTGTCGTGTAGTCATCCGTAACGGTGAAGTCGCCGCTTTGTGTCAGGGCAAGCGTGCCGCCGCTCACCATGACATTCCCGACCGATGAGCCGGTGCCGTTTAGCGTGAGGGTTCCCGCGCCTGTCTTGCTCAGGCCACCTGCCCCATTGATGGCACCGGAGAAAGTGGTACTGTCAGACGTGGTTGCATTGTTGGCTGTCAGGGTGCCGCCACCGAGTGTGATATTCCCGGCGCCGCCAAGCTTGTTGACTGTCTGGTTGGTACTGTCCAGCAATTCCAGCGTCCCGCCCGCATTCACGGTAACGGCGCTGCTGGTGGCAATGACATTGTTTTTTGTGCCGAGCTGCAGGATGCCGCCATTGACCGTGGTAGTGCCGGTATAGCCGTTGACTTCGGAAAGGGTCAGGGTACCGCCCCCGCTCTTGGTCAGGCTCTTGCCATCCCAGCCGGTGGCGGAATTGGATGTCTGATCGTTCAGCGCAACATCCACATTAAAGGATGTCCCGCCACTCATGGTAAAGCTGCCGGTGCGCTTGTCCTGCCCGTCTGTCCAGGCCAGGCGGAAACCCAGGTTGTAATCTTTTTTGTCGTCAGAAAAATGGCCGTCATACAAGAGGTAGTCCAGCCCGTTCGATGTCAGTGGATTGGGGGTAAAGCCTGCGCCTGTCATGGCATTGTCAGAGCGGATCACGGTGTAGATCGTACCCGGCAGGTCGCTGGCTTTTGTCTGCGCGGATGAGGAAAATCCCGAAACGACAAGCGCGCCGTTCAGTTCTGCATTTTTTGCCGTGATATCCGGTCCGGCTGCACCGATGGTGACATTGAGGGTTGATCCGGCTTCCTGGGTGAAGGTTTCCTTGACATCCAGCTTGGAGTTGGCGCTGCCAATGGTCGTGGTGGCGCTGTTTTTCGTGGTGTAGTTCCCGGTTGCGGTAAAGGTGCTGTTCTGGGAAAGATTCAGGGTGCCACCGTCAACGCTGACATTGCCCACGCTGGAGGTGGCCGAGCTGATGGCGGTATTCAGGGTAAACGAACCTGATCCGGTCTTGACCAGGTCACCCGTGCCGTTGATGGTGCCTGACAGGGTGCTGTTGTCTGCCGTGGTGGCATTGTTCGCCGTCAGGGTGCCGCTGCCAAGCGTGACATTGCCGGTGCCGCCCAGCTTGTTGGCTTTCTGGTTATGGTTGTTCAAATCCAGCGTGGTGCCGCTACCCACTGTCACCTGGCTGCTGGAGGCAAAGGCATTGGCAATGCCCGCCTGCAGGATACCGCCGGATACGGTGGTGGTTCCGGTATAGGTATTGGCAGTGCCCAAAACAGCCGTGCCGTTGCCCATCTTTTCAAAGGAACCGGCGCCGGAAATCCGCTTGTTTAAGGCTTCCGAACCAGAGGTGATATTCAGTGCCAGCTTGCTGCCGCTGGCTGTGGCAATCCCGTTGGCCGCATCACTGGTGTTTTTACCCAGGGTGCCGACACCATCGGCCCGGAGGGTTCCTCCTGAAATGGTGGTAAGACCACTGTAATCATTGGCGGTATTCGTAAGGATGAGGGTACCTGTTCCCTCCTTTGTCAGTGAGGCGACATCGGCCGCGTTAACACCGGAAATCTTGCCGGAGAGCGTCAGCGTATGCGCGCCGGTGGCAAATGTTGCGGTTTGGCCATCGCCGATATGGATGGCATTGGCCAGGTTTTGCCCTGTTGCGGCTGCTTCCAGTCTGGCATTGCCTGAAAAAGTAATGCCGGCAGTGCCGGTGCCAAGCTGGGCAGCCCGGTTGAACTGGATGGTCCCGGCAGAGATATCTATGCCGCCCTCAAAATTGTTGGTACCGGCATTGGTAAATGCCAGGGTGCCGATCCCTTTTTTCTCCAGTTTCTGGGGAGCGGCATTATGCCCATAAGTCAGGATGTCTCCGGCATAGTCATCCGACGTGGTAATGCCATAAGCGCCGCCAAAAGAATAGGTACCTGCCGTATTCACTTCCATATTGGTGACAACGACATCCGAGCCAAGCGTGATGGCCTTGTTTTGGGGCGTGGCGCTGCCGTAAACCGAGGCATCCTGGAAGACAACCGAATCCCGGTTTTCAACATGGGTTTCTTCTTTGTGGTCGGAAGTTGCCGTCTTGTCCAGCCAGTTGCCATTATAGTCGGTCACATTGGTGTTCCAGACTGCATTTTCTGCACCTGTCCAGAACATCTTCAGGTTGTTGTAGTCGGCTGCCAGCCAGAGCTGGTTGCCGTGGCTGGTATTGTCAACGCTGTGAATGGCGGCATCATCGCCGTGTTTGATCGCAAAACGGTGGCGGTCGGTCTTGCCCATGCTATGGGCCGTCATATCAAAGGCCAGGTCAAAACTGCTTACGCTCGCATCCAGGTTGGTCGCGTCGATCAGCTTGTAAAACCCGCTCTTGTAATTGTATATATTCAGTATGACCTTGTCAGACCCGGCTACTTTCAATGTGCCGTCCACTTTCAGTAAATCCGCCTGCCCCAGGGTTGTGTTGGTCGGGTTGGGCGTGCTCTGGTTCAGGTCAAAGGCAATGAGCGGCTGCGTGGCATTGCTGTGCAGGATGACCTCCCCCTTCAGCGTCAGCGTACCGATCCTGTCGGCGGCAGCTACCGTGGTTGTCGCCCCCTTGTCGATCGTGGTTGTGCCGTAAAGGTTGAACTGGTCTGCCGTCAGCGTACCGCCGCCGGAGAGGATTGATCCGGCCTTGAGATCAAACTGCGTCGCCCCAGCAGAGCCGTAGGTCACGCCCTGTGCGACACGGAAGGTGCCGGTATTGACCGTTGTCGTGCCATGAAAGATATTGTTGTTGCCATTGCCGGTAAAGGCGAGCATGCCATCCCCGTTTTTGACGAGGCTGTGTGTCCCGGCAGAGGAAACCAGGGTATCGGTAAATTCGACGGTTTTCTTGTCCGCCACCGCAACGGTCATGTCTGATCCGGTATCCAGATACACCGCTTCACCGCCATCGGTACCTGCCGTATTGCCGCTGAAAGTGATATTGCCACCGGATGCGTTGATATCCAGGGTGCCGCCACCAGCCACATAGAAGGCGCCGCCCTTGTCGCTTGCCGCATTATTTCCAATCGTTCGTGCCGTAGCGCTGCTGTTGGTCAGCGAAATGTCTTGGGCATAGATGGCACCCCCCTGCACTGCCTGGTTACCGGTAATATTGAGTGCCGTGGTATTGGCATAATTGAGCGTGACCTTGCCGGTGGCGGTATAAATGCCGCCGCCTTTTCCTGCCAGCGCCCTGTTGTCAGTCAGGCTCAGTCCTGCCGCAAAATCAACATCGCCTGCAGCATGAATGGCACCTCCATCCCCGGCGGTTGCGGTATTCGTCGCAAGTGTCGTGTTTGCGGCAAAGTCGATATCCCCGTCGGTGGACTTGATCGCACCGCCGCTTCCACCAGCGGTGTTGCCGCTTAAGGTGGCTGCTGCGTTAAAGGCGAGCTCACCGGCAACATGGATGGCGCCACCATCCCGGCTGGCTTCATTTGAAGTGAAAGTGGAAACCGCGCCCAGTATCATGTCGCCTGCATGGATAGCGCCACCATCCCTTGCCTTGTTTCTGCTGAACAGGGTGGTGCCGCTGCCCGTGGTTGCAAACGCTTCTGCGCCGGTATTGATATTGACTGCACCGCCATCTGCCGATGTGCCCACATTGACGTTATCCATGCTGAGGATCTGGCCGCTTCCCACATTCAGGGTCAACTGGTTGCCGGCAGTACCTGCCACGTCGAAGTGATTCTGGATGGTGTGCGAATCCGTGAGCGTCAGGGTTTTGGATGTGCCGCCTGCCAGGCTCACCAGCCCGGCGGTGCCGCCTGCGGTGGTATAGGCGCCCAGGTTGGTGTTGCCTGCGCTTTCCCCTCCCAACTGAATTGTTCCTGCATTCCAGGTCGTGCCGCCGGTAAAGGTGTTTTGCCCTTCGATCACGAGCGTGCCGGTGCCGTCCTTGACGATGGCGCCGCCTGTACCGGCAGCCAGGTTACCGACCGTGCCACTGAGTGTCAGTGTGTTGCTGCCGGTATCGAATGTCGCTGCCTTGCCGTTTGCAATACGCATGTTGGAGGCAAGTGTGGTCGTGGCAGCAGCACGCAGTTTTCCGAAATCGATGAAGTCGATAAATTTGCCGGTGCCGACCTGGAGCTGGTTGCCGTTGGAAAAGGCGATAGTGCCGCCATCCACACCGGCCTTCCCGATTTCCACCCCGCCGGCAAAGGTGTTGGCCGCCGTATTGGAAAATATCAGGGTATTGCTGTTGTACTTGTACAGCTTGCCGGTATAGCCGGCAATATCATAGTCATTGTCGGCGGTAGTGGTCGTGATCGTGGTTTTTGCCTGGTCCGCAACCGCCGTGGAATACGTTGATATCCCGCCGGCACCGGAAAACGCCATGTCTGCGGTGCCATCAATAAAGAGGTCTACCGGCTTGACGACCGAGCCGAGCGTGTAATTCCCGCCGGTCAATGTCACCATGTCGCCGTCGATGTAGGCGTTGGTTGCCGGGCCGGTATCATTTTCTGACCAGCCACCCCCGGCAATGCTGCTGCCGGTACCGGTAGGGGTCGGGATAGTACCGGAAAAGGTCCAGTTGTTGTATGCCCAGGTACCGCCATCGGATGCCGTCACATGCCGGTTGCGCCCGATAATGTCGAGGGAAAGCGTGGTCTCTGTTGTCTTGTCAACGTATGAGGTGGCCTTGAGGCGGCCCAGGTAGTCGCTGTCCAATGAGGTGAGCTTGCCGGCGCTCAGATCAATCCCCGGCTGGGCACTGTTAAATATCCGCGCGTCGCTCTTCGTAACATCGGTGTTATAGCCGGATATCTTCCCGGTCGATGTCATGAGGGTGTATTTGTCCCGGATAATATCGTCAATATGGATGTCGAGTTTTTCCCCGTCGGTTACCCCGCTGAAAGCGGCGGTGCCGGTGACATTGATAAGGTCGGTTTTCGGGGTGCCGCTATTGGTGAGATTGAGGTGCCACTGTGCCGTATCGGCAATGGCAACGGCGCCTTCCAGTTCCATGGTGCCCTGTGAGGCAGGAAGACTGACCGTACCGCTTCCATCACGTCCTGCCGGGCGGGAAAAACTGCCGGCATCGAGGCTGACAATGCCGTCAAGCCGGATCGTGTCTGCCGCTATTTTTCCCTGTCCGGTAAGCGAAGCGCCATCTTTTATCTCGAAGGTATTGGCCGCCGCATTTGTTGCCGCGAGGGTGCCTTTTCTGCCGTATACCGGGTCAAGCGCACCGGCCGCCTCTCCTTTTTCCAGGCGGAAGGTGGCGCCATTGGAAACGGTCGTGCTGCCGTAGTATTGCGAATCTTCCTGGAAAATGGTGGTGCCGGACTGTCCCCCCGCAACGCCATGCCCCGTTTCCATATTGACGCCCGGATTGGATGCCAGTCCGGCGATATTGATCTGGGTTCCGGCGTCGCCGGTAATGGGATCGTAAAAATAGGTATTGTACGGGCCTTCGATATTGAGAATCGCGCCCTTAAAACCGGCAGAGGTGTTGCCGTATGCCAGGTGCATGGCATTCTTTGTGGCATTGGTCAGGTCAATCTTGTCAAAGTTGGTCGGATCATCCGGGGCAAAAACAGCGCCGCTATAGTTGCCTTCAAACCAGATGTCACCACCCTTGAAGCTGCCGGAAACATCCGTATATTTTTTGGTCACCAGCTCAACCGTCCGGCCACCATCGGCATACAGCCCGCCACCAGCATTTCCCACCAGATTTTTTGTCAGCGAGGAATTGCCGTGCAGGGTAAACGTCTTGTCCAGGCTGCTGGGGCCGTCATATCCGACATAAACGCCGCCACCATCCCCATAGGTGGCATTGCCGATGATGTCCGAACTGTCACGCAGGGCAAACTGCTTTTCGGCATAGATGCCGCCACCCTTCTGGGTAGCGATATTTCTGGAAATATCCGTGGGTACGGCCAGGGTATAACCCTCATTGGTATAGATACCGCCACCCCGGATAGCCAGGTTGTTGATGACATGCATCATTTCAGAGCCGCTGTAGACAACCTGCCCGCCATCCCCGATGTAAATGCCGCCGCCCTTGCCGCCGTTCACGCTGTTTGCGCCGCTGTCTGCCGTCGCATTGTTATTCTTGATGGTAAAGCTGCCCGAAAAGACGATATCCAGTATTTTTCCGTCATCCACCACAAAGCGGTTCTGCACGCTGACATCGTTTCCAAATACCAGCTTCGAACTTTCATGGACATACACCACGCCCCGGCTTAAAAAACCGCTTTCCGAATTATAGGAACCAAAAGCCTTGTTGTTGTTGACCTCGATGATACCGCCGCCCTGCACAAGACTGGCATAGCTGCTGTCGTAATCATGCAGGTTTCCGCCGAGGTGCACGCCGCCGTAAAATTCATTGGCATTGTTGATGACCAGGGTGCCGCTGCCGATCTTGACGAGTTCACCCGATGGCGTTTTTTCGCCTGCGCCCTTGTCAAGCGTGGTATAAAGCGCACTGTCGTAAGCAAGGATATTTCCGCCGTTAAAGGTAAAAATCGTACCGGAGGCACCCTCGTCAAATACCCGGACTTCCGGCACGATCACGTTGCCAGCATATTTTGTGTCGGTCGTAATATCAACAACCCGGCTGCCTGCTGGTGCATTCGCCGTCATCCAGGTATCGTCAAAGGTGACGATGTCGCCATCGAGAAACTGCTCTGTCCCGCCTGTCGTTGCGCTCTCAAAATTTCTGGCAACCATATTCCAGTCATTTCCGCCCGCACCGGTCCAGTGAGTGATGACATTGCCATTGGTCGTGGTATCGACGGAAAGCCACAGTTCCGTACCGCTGTTTTTTACCTCGGTAACAAGACCACCGGCAATGTCAATGCGGTCATTGCCCTTGAGGGTCTTGCCATTGAGGTTGATGTCAATGGCATCTGGGCCGAGCTGCGACAAATCCCTGTCGGTATATCCGCTGATGGCGCCGCCATCCGTCCTGATGAGCAGATAGTCCCCGTCCAGCGCACGTGACATGTTGATATTGAGATTGTCGATCTCCAGATCACCGTGCACAACCACCTGGTCAGACAACCCTGCCCTGTCCAACTGGGTCTGGAAGGTAGTGTTTTTGAAGAAGGTATTGACGCTGGCATTATCAGTAATATGAAGTGTGCCCAGGCTGGTCAGTTTATTGGCTGCGCCATTCCGGTCAAAGTCGTACATCCAGCGTGAGCCGGGCGAAATGGTTGCCCCCTCTACCCGGAACTGGTTGCCGGCAATGATATTGCCGTGGCCGGAAACGACGGCGCTGTTGGTAATGAGAGTGTCACCGATGGCATTGCCGCTGCTGCTGCCATCGTCTCCCTGGTTGCGGAAGGTGCCGCCGCCCATGCGGAGTTCGGCGCCGCTGCCGCTGAAAGTGGCCTTTCCGGCTGATGCTGCATCCTGGGCGCCCATGGACAGAAAGCCGCGCACATCGACAATACCCTGGTTGACGGTCAGATTGGCATTGCCCTTTGCGTAGCCGGGATCGGTTACCGTCCCGCCGACAAGCCACCCCCTGTCTGCATTTGTCACATTGCCGGTATTGATTGTCACATTGGCTGTGGAACCGGATTCCTTCGCCAGGATAGCGGTACCCGTGCGCAGGGAGCCGCCGTTGCCGATCGTGACGCTTGCATTGCCTTCATTGCCCAGTGTGATGTCCCCGGTAGTGAGGGTAGCTTCCATCTGGCCGCTGTTGCCGCCGCGCCCACTCAGACTGAGAGATCCGCTTGTCCCGGCCTGGTCACCAAAAACGGCGGTGCCGCCAACGGTAAACTGGGCGCCTTTGCTAATACTCAGGTTGGCATTGGCATTGCCTCCGACAAGCAGGCTGCCGGATGCGGAAATGCCGGTTCGCGTGTCGCCAGTACCGACCCCGTCAAGGGAAACGGTGGCCTGCCCGCCTTTTCCCAGGGTGACATCCGTAACACCGCTGATATGACCGCCATCGGCCATCGTAAGCGTTGCACTGGCGGTGTCGCCTACGACAAGGCTGCCGGTGGCGGCCAGTTCTGCCGGCAGGACACTTGTCGCTTCAGTTCCCTTGATGAGAAGCGAGCCGCTATTGCCTGTGCCAAGTGTAATGTTGGTGATGCCGCCGATTTTACCGCCATTGGTAATCTCGACAGCACCGGCATTGGTGGATGTGCCGATAGTAAGCGTGCCTCCCGCCACGACTTCGGCACGCCAGGTCTTGCCGGAATCGGCATCTTTTACTGCGCCGCCAACGATAATGGCATTGGCGGCGCCACCTTCAGCCGTGATGTTTTGCACGCTGGTCAGTTTGGCGCCATCAAGGATGCGGATGCTTCCCCCCTGCGTGACGAGATCATCCCCGCCAAGCGCCACTTCGGTCTGGTAGCTTTGTCTGCCGGCGGCATGGGAAAAGATGCCGGAAGCCGTCAGGCTCTGGCCTGCCGATGCCGTGTACCCCGGCAACAGGCTGCCCAGGTTAACTGACGCACCATTGTCAAAAAGCAGGGTATTACCCGTGTAGTTCAGTGTGCCGGTACCGGACAGGGTGGAACGGTCATAGGTGAAAGTGCCTGAGCCGGGTGCGGTTTCTGCCACATGTACCCCGCCAACTTTCAGGCTGCCGGTGATGGTACTTGTGCCATTCAAGGCCAGCTTGCCGCCATCGGTGACAGTGACATTGCCGAGGGTAGCCTGCCCATTGATGGCAGCCTGCCCTTTTTCTGAAATATTCAGGGTACCCGCCTTTACTGTGGATGAGGCATCCGCACTGGCCTGTGCGCTTTTGGAAACCGTCAGGGTACTCACATCGACGGTGGAGGTATTGGTCAGGTCAAGCGCACTGCCCGCGCCGGAAAGATTCAGGGTACCCGCAGTTATCGTGCTGTTGTCCAGCTTGACGGTAGCGCGGTAGTCGGCCCCCACGCCCCCGCCAATGCCGACGGTGGTGGCGGAAAGTGTGCCGTTTTTGAAGGTGAACGTGCCGGTACCGGAGTGAAACCCGAGCTGGCTGGCGGAAAGCGTATGGGAGTTAAGATCAAAGCCCAGGGAAATATTGTCCGCATCCGCCTTGATAAGGGAATAGCCGCTCATCAGCCAGCTGGTTTCAGGGGAAAGATTGATGCTGCTGTCGAATTGAATGGTGTTTCCGGACGCGGCGCCCTGCAACGCGCCTGACAGGCTGTTTGGCGGTGCTGCCGCATCGTCCCTGGCCCCTGCTTCATCAACGGTATAGTCGGCAGCCATGGCAGAGGAACTGAATCCGGCAAGACTCAGCATCGTCAGGAAGGCAAGCCTGGAAAGAGAAAAAGAGAACGTGTTGCGTGGGAAAGAGCGGGACAGTGCGGCTGTATTGGTGTTACCAAAGACATTTGCTCCCGGTTTTCTCAGAAAGCGTTTGGTGCGTCTTGGGGAGAGATATCCCTTCCCTGAAGACCTGGCGAGTTCGGATACAGCTGTCCATGCTCCCAGCGCCTGATTCCAAAGACTTTTAAAAATTCTGTTCATGCACGCATTCCTGCACAGCAAGCTCTCCGGTGCCTGCCAAGAAACCGTCTGCGTTAGCTTATGTCGAAGCCTGTTATTGTTTTATGGTGCTTCTGCCGGTACCACCTTTTTCTGCAAAATGACCTGTAACAGCAGCACTGACTCAGGCGACCCTGGATGCAAAACGATATCCAACTGACTCCCACCGAAAAGCATCAGGCTGCCTGAGTACGGTTTCATCTTATGATCCGGTTATGATCCGGTAATTGACAAAAAACAACATTTATAAATAAATATTTGATCATATAATTGACAAAAAACAACAGGCTGCATTCGCAAAAAACCGGCAATATGCAGGATGATTCATATCCGCAAACAGGAAAAAGGCTATGATGAATGGATGAATGGATGGATGGTCGACAAGCTCGCTTCACTTCAACCACAGCCGGAGAGCCTGTTCTAAATTTTGTGTAAGTGCTTATCATATAGTTAGGGCGTGTTAACACTAGACCGCTGTTCGCGAAAAGTCGTTTTGTTTCAAAGGGCAAGGCGCATCGGAAAATCTGGATGCAGGCGTAGTAGACCTACGTCAAATTCAGATTTTTCGAGGCAACACCGCCATTTGGGACACAACGGCTTTGCAGCAGGCTGTTTAGTGTTAACACGACCTAGATAGGAGATAAGCATGAAAAGAGAAGAACCCGAAGCCTTAGCCAAAGAAGCCGCCAAAGGCATCAGGACCCAGGAAGATTTAGATAGTGTCTACATGAGATATAAGAGATAAAACTCCCTCTGTTTGCCAGATGGCAGATGTTATGAAGCGATGATCATTATAGGAAGACCACCCTTTAACAGGAGATTCCATGAGACCAGCGTACAGACGCCACGACATATCCGACCAGGCCTGGGCTTTACTTGAGCCCCACCTTCCAGGACAGCCTGGTCAATGGGGCAGGATAGCCAAAGATAACCGCACCTTCATTAATGCTGTATTCTGGATATTACGCACAGGCGCCCCCTGGCGTGATCTTTTGCCGGAGTACGGAAAATGGGGAAGCGTTCACCAGCGCTTCATCCGCTGGCGCGACAAGGGCATATGGGAGCGCCTGCTGGAAATCCTGATAGATGAGCCTGATTTTGAATGGCTTCTGATAGATGCAAGTCACATCAAGATTCACCCGCACGCGGCGGGGGCAAGAGGAGGCAACCAGGGCATGGGGCGCACAAAAGGGGGCTCAACTCAAAAATACATCTGGCCGTGGATGCGAATGGTATGCCGGTCAGATGTCTTGTCACATCGGGTACCGTTGCAGATTGTACGCAGGCTTCACGGTTAATGGATGGGATATCCCCTCGCCATCTGGTGGCGGATCGGGGTTATGATTCAAACGCCATTCTTGACCATGCAAAATCCCGCAACATCATACCCGTCATACCCCCGAAAAGAAATCGCAAGGAGAAAAGAAGCTACGATCGGCAGATTTATCAGAAGCGTCACCTGGTGGAAAATGTCTTTCTTTATCTCAAACGCTGGCGGGGTATTGCCACAAGATACGCAAAAAATCTCGCGACATTTGCTGCCGCTGTGCAGGTGCGCTGTATCGCCCTTTGGTTGAATGCGTTAACCATACTCAAGTAGACGCTATCTAGCCGACTTTCGTCGTATGCTAACAAAAGTCACAGTCGAGGCGGCCTTAAATGCCGAACTGGACGCCTACCTGGGCTACGGCAAACATGAGAAATCAGAAGCGGGCAACAATCGTAACGGCAGTAGCAAAAAGCAACTCATTACAGAAGACGGCCCCCTTGATGGATGGATGGTCGACAAGCTCGCTTCACTTCAACCACAGCCGGACATTGTCCGGGCCAGACTGCTGACAAAGTATTGCAAAGTCCCTGGCGTTAAGCCGGGGATTTTGCTTTAATGGAATTGCTTATAGATATCCGCATAAAAGGCAGGCTCTGATGCTAAAGACACCGACACCGCAGCAACACGAATTGGAGATGGTCACCCTTGAAGAACTGGTTCCCAAAGACCATCTATTAAGACTGATAGACCGCCACATCCATTTTGACTTTATCAGAGAGCACACCGCCCATCTTTACAGTGCGGACAATGGCAGGCCCGCCCTTGATCCCGTAGTTTTATTCAAGATGCTCTTCATTGGGTACCTATTCGGGATAAGATCAGAGCGCCAGATAGAGCGTGAGATTCAGGTTAACGTAGCCTACCGCTGGTTTTTAAGCTTACGCCTGACAGACCGTGTTCCAGACGCCAGCATCCTTTCCCAGAACCGCCGTCGTCGCTTTGCTGGCACAGACATAGAACAAGTCATTTTTGACGAGATTGTTGAGCAGTGCATCCGTCATGGATTAATAGGCGGTCGCGTTTTTTACAGTGACAGCACACACCTCAAAGCCTCGGCCAACAAGAACCGTCACGAACGTCACCTTGTTGAGCAAAAGCCCGTTGCCTACCTTGCAGAACTCAACAGCGCCATAGAAGCCGACCGTTATTCCCATGGCAAAAATCCCCTTTCAGACAGAGACGACGAACCGCCCTCACAAAAAGAAATCAAAGTCAGCCCGGCAGACCCTGATGCTGGCTACCTTGTTCGTGATGGCAAGCCCAAAGGTTTTTACTACCTGGACCACCGCACCGTTGACGGCAAGTACGCCCTGATCACAGACACCCATGTGACGCCGGGAAATGTCCATGACAGTGTTCCTTACCTGAAGCGTCTTGACAGGATGCAGTCACGTTTTGGATTTGAGATACAGGCCGTAGGCTTGGATGCAGGTTATGACACACCACACATAGCCAAGGGACTCATAGAGCGAGGCATATACGGCGTTATCGGTTACCGTCGTCCGAATCACAAGGCGGGCTACTTTTACAAGCGGCAGTACAGCTATGACCCTCAAGGAGACTGTTATCTCTGTCCCAATGGAAAGCTTTTACCTTACCGTACGACCAACCGTTCAGGGTACCGGGAATATGCCTCTCAACAAGGGCAATGTACGGACTGCGCCTTTCTTATGCAGTGTACCCAGAGCCGCAACCAGATAAAACTGATCACCCGGCATATTTGGCAGGGCTTCAAGGAACAGGTTCATGACAATCGCCTGACGGCAAAGGGCAAGGCGATTTACCGTCGGCGACAGGAAACGGTAGAGCGCAGTTTTGCGGATGCGAAAGAGTTGCACGGTCACCGTTATGCGCGTTACCGTGGTTTATCGAAAGTGAAGGGGCAGGCGCTTTTAGCGGCAGCGTGTCAGAACATGAAGAAGATGGCACGCCTGCTTGAGGCAGCAAGCCTTGCTTTTTTGCGCCATTTCCCGGGAAGATTCGGCCTTGTCATTGGGATATTTCGGCCAAGGGGGCTTAATGGAAAATGTGATTGCTATTTTAATTTTGTTTTGATCTCCCGATAATGCGCCAATGAAAAAACCCCACTTCGAAAAAAATGGGGTTTGTCAGCAGTCTGAGCCGGACATTGTCCGGGCTTTTTTTATACCGATTCAATGCGGCTAAAACACTTCCATCTCTTCTTTATCCAATGAATAGCGCATGGGTTTCGATACAACCCTACGAGATATCAGGGGGGCTTTTCCTTGTGCGGAAAGTAACGTATCTGATGACGACTCACCGGTATTGAAGATACTCACCAGTTGCACCAGGCTGGTTGCCTGATCCTGCAATGACTCTGCCGCAGCGGTTGCCTGCTCGACCAGTGCGGCATTTTGCTGTGTTACTTCATCCATTTGCGTCATGGCCTGATTGACCTGCTCGATACCCTGTACCTGTTCACGCGTTGCCGCATTGATCCCGGCCATGGTGTTGGTCACATCACGGATGCTGCTGACAATCTGCGTCATGGTTTCACCCGCCTGGTCAACGAGCCGGCTTCCTTCATCAACCCTGCTCACCGAGTAATCGATCAATGACTTGATTTCACGGGCGGCACTGGCGCTGCGCTGTGCCAGGCTGCGCACTTCTGTTGCCACCACGGCAAACCCTCTTCCCTGTTCACCCGCCCGCGCGGCTTCGACGGCAGCGTTCAAAGCCAGAATATTGGTCTGGAAAGCAATGCCGTCAATCACATTAATGATATCCGTCATTTTCCTTGACGACTCGTTGATTTCACTCATCATGTCGACAACTTCAGATACAACGGCACCGCCCTTGACAGCGATATCAGAAGCCGATATGGCCAGTTGGTTGGCCTGATTGGCGTTATCACCATTCTGACGCACATTGGACGTCAATTCTTCAATAGTGGATGCGGTTTCTTCCAGTGAGCTGGCTTGCTGCTCGGTCCTGGATGACAAATCCTGGTTGCCGGCGGCGATTTCCATTGAGGCTGCTGCAATGGTATTGGTGCCGGCCCTCACCTTGCTGACAATGGAAATGAGGCTGTGCTGCATTTGCTGCATGGCATAAAGCAGGCTGGAGGTATCCCCTGCTTTCAGCCTGATCATGCCGGTCAGGTCACCCGATGCGATCTGGTTGACTATTTCATGTGCATATTCAGGCTCTCCGCCCATCTGCCTGAGCAGGCCGCGGGCAATCCTGATACCAACAATGGTGGCTATCAGCGATAACAGCAGGACGGCACCACCCAGCAAGGCACTGTTTTTGTAAAGACGGTCCACACGCGCATTCAATTGATGCTCCAGTACCTGCATGGAGGTGTCAATCAGCTTGAATTGCAGGTCAATGGCAGCGGTGTACTGGTTGAAAAAGTCGGCCGATCCGAACGACAACTGGTCCTTGTTGACGATTTCGGCCAATGCCAGCGCCTTTGCGGCTTTTGCCGCATTGATTGCCTGCTCTCCTTCTTGTGACAGCCGCTGCTTTGCCTGGGCATTTGCCGCAGTGGCCTTGTTGAGTGAATCCTGAAGTTTATTGATGTTGGCCTCGGCTTTTTCCAGTAATGCCGAAAAGGCAATACGGTCATTCATTTCTGCCTGTTTTGCCGCAAGCAGGCCAGCGCCTTTTGCACGCAATTGCCCAAACGCTTCCGTTAAGGCAGGCGCGGCAAAAAGTGTTGCACTGATCAGGTGAGAACTGTCAGGTGCCGGGTCAAATGTGAGGTGATAGTGGTCCTGTAAAAGATCGTTGAGGTCAAGCATGACAGCGATGGCATCTGTGTGGCGGTTAAAGCTCTCCCCGGCTGTTATCGTCTTTTGCGTGACTTTTGCCGAAACGTCATCCCACTGTTTTCTGGCGAGCGCCAGTGACGAGTCGATTGCCGGATTGGCTATTTTCTGATTGATAAATGTCTCGACTTCGGCAAACGCCTTGTTAACCTCCTCCATCTTTTCCTGGCGCTTGTCCTGGATAGCCGTATTACCGCTCAACAGCATATTCGACATGCCCCGATGCTGCTGTGCCAGCTGGACCAGCTTGAGAAGCTGCCGGGAAGGCGCAATGCCGTCAACTTCCTGCCTTGCGTTGGATATGGATTGCCAGACATCATGCAGATAAAGCGAAAACGGCAATGCCATCAGGAAAAAACCACAGACACCCAAAACCATCATCCGGGCTGATAAAGATAATCGCTGCAATAGTTTTGGCATGTGCCACCTCATGTATAAACAGTTGATTTAAACGATGCATTGCCTGGGCGAGTATACCGCAAAATAAAATGATGTGTCCTTGATGCGTGATCCCGGGGCAATGCCAGGAAATGGCCTGCTGTACGGTCTGGAATCGGCTCTGCCTCACGTATATAATACCCTCTTGTTTTTTCATCCGGGGATACTGTCATGAAGCAATTCCAGCTATGGGGCGTACGTTTTCTTTCAATCATTTTAGGGGTTGCCCTGACATCGGCATGGGCCGATGCCGCTGAACTCGATGCCTTCAAGGGCATGCGCGGGCAGATCGACATTGCCGGCGGCACAGCACATATCCCGGTCATGAAAGACGCTGCAAGGAAGATCATGCAGTCCAATCCGGACATCCGCATCAGCATTGCCGCAGGCGGCTCCGGTGTGGGGGTGCAGAAGGTTGGCGAAGGGCTGGTACAGATCGGCAATACCGGCCGGGCATTGTCGAAGGAGGAAGTGGCAAAGTACGGCCTGAAATCCTGGCCCTTTGCACTGGACGGTGTGGCAGTGGCCATTCATCCCGGCAATGGAATTGATAACCTGACCCCGGCACAGGTGCGCGATATCTTTGCCGGTAAAATCACCAACTGGAAAGCATTGGGCGGACGTGATGCGGCTATCCATCTCTATACGCGTGATGAAGCCAGCGGCACACGTGAAGTCTTCTGGGAAAAGCTGCTGAAAAAAGGCACGATCATCGATACCGCCAATGTGGTGACGTCCAACGGCGCGATGAAAACCGCACTGGCCAACGACCAGGATGGCATCGGGTATGTGTCGATCGGCCATATTGACCGCACCATCAAGGCACCGACACTGGATCAGGTCTCTCCCACCCAGGCCAATGCCCTGTCCGGCAAATACCCGATCGTGCGCAAGCTCTACATGAACACAAAGGGTGATCCGGATGCGCTGACCGCAGCGTTCATCAATTATGTGCGTTCTCCCGCAGGCGAGCCGATGATCAGGGCCGCCGGATACCTGCCAATCCAGTAAAGATGGTCGCCAGGCTGCTCTTTTGCGCTGCCGCCCTTTCAGGGCTGACCGTCCTGGCGATTTTCGGTTTTCTGCTGTGGTTTTCTTTGCCGCTCTTTCACGGCGGCATGCTGCTGTCACTTTTTTCCTGGCAGTGGCGGCCCACTGAGGAGGCATTTGGTATTTTGCCGATGGTGGCCGGATCGCTGTGCCTGGCTGTATCTGCCATGCTGATCGCCTTTCCTGTTGGTGTGGGGCTTTGCGGATTCATTCACGGCATCGGCCCTTCCCGCCTGGCCCGGCCATTACTGGGCATCGTGCGTTTCATGACCAGTATTCCGACGGTGGTTTACGGGCTGGTTTCAGCTTTTCTGCTGGTCCCTCTCTTGCGCGATGGTTTTTCCGGCTCAGGGTTTTCCTGGCTGGCAGCATTACTCACGCTGGCGCTCCTGGTATTGCCGACTATTGTGCTGGTGCTTGATAACCAGTTTCGCCTCCTGCACGAGGAAATGCACCTTTCTGCGATGGCGCTCGGGCTCTCACGGGCACAGCAGTTTCTCCGCCTGACGCTGCCGCTCTCGCGGCACGGGTTATTGATGGCGCTTGCACTTGGTTTTGGCCGTGCGATTGGCGACACGATGATTTCACTGATGCTGGCTGGCAATGCGCCACAACTGCCGCATTCGCTGCTGGACTCGATTCGCACGCTGACCGCACATATTGCCCTCGTTGTGTCGACTGACAGCCAGAGTATGGCGTATGGTTCGCTCTTTGCCTGCGGACTGATGCTGTTTGGCGTGTCGGTGGGGGTCAATGTGGTCCTTTACCGTCTGCGGCAGACAAACAGCAGGCAGGGGGAACGCTATGTCTAGGACTTCGCGCCTGGAAAAAATGGCCGCCATCGGTTCGTGGCTGTCGACAGGCGCTGTCCTGATGGCACTGGCCGTGATGCTGCTTTTCCTGCTCGTCAAAAGCGCACCGGGGTGGTCGTCTGCGCTCTTTTTCGGTGATACTCCCGCTCTGGACGCCCTCTTTCGCGGCGCGCCCGTGTTTGACGGGCTATGGCCAGCCTGCGTCGGCACGCTGGCACTGGTGCTGCTCTCGATGGTGATTGCCATTCCGCTGGGGGTGGCAACCGGGGTTTACCTGGCTGAGTACTCCCACGGGCGTTTTCGTGATGCCCTGTCATTTTTCGTGGATGTGCTGGCCGGCATGCCGTCGATCCTGGTCGGGCTTTTCGGCTTTGCCCTGATCCTTTTTCTGCGCAAGACAGTTTCCCCAGATGCCAATACGGGCCTGGTGCTGTCCGCCCTGTGCCTTGCCGTGCTGGTACTGCCCTATCTGATCAGCACAACACGCCTTTCAGTAACCGCATTGCCGATTGGCTTGCGCCTTACCGGGGCAAGCCTGGGGCTTTCCCACGACCAGATCGTCTGGTGCATCCTGCTTCCGGCGGCGCTGCCCGGTATTTTCAGCGGCATTATCCTGGCTATCGGCCGGGCGGCGGAAGATACGGCTGTTATCCTGATGACGGGGGCAGTGGCAAATGCCGGTACACCTTCCTCGCTCACGGGCAAATATGAAGCCCTGCCCTTTCATATCTATTATCTGGCAGCTGAGCACCAGTCACCGGCAGAGCTGACGCAGGCATTTGGCGCGGCGGTGGTGCTCCTTATCCTGACGGGCCTGATGTTTGCCTGCGCACGATGGCTGCAAAAACGGCTTCAGCAGCAATGGAAAACCGGAGGTGCCGCGTGACATCTGCCGCGATACGCCTGGAGCATCTGTCTGTCCTCTTTTCCGGCAAACCGGTGATCGACGATATCAGCCTTGTCATTGCATCCGGCGGACCGACCTTTCTGCTGGGGCGCTCGGGCTCAGGCAAGACGACGCTCCTGCGCGCGATCAACCGGCTCAACGAATGCTTTCCCGATTGTGAAACACGGGGCAAGATGAGTGTACAACTGGGCGGTGAATGGGTGGATGCCTATGGGCGGGATATACCGGCGGAAACCCTCCGGCGGCGCGTCGGCATGGTGTTCCAGAATCCGAATGTGCTGCCGCTGTCGATCACGCGCAATATCAGCATGCCGCTTGAGGCGACCCTGTCGCTTTGTACTTCGGAAAACCAGGACCGTATTGAGCAGGTCTTGCGGGATGTGCACCTGTGGGATGAGGTAAAGAACCGCCTTTCCTCTCCCGCGGCAACGCTCTCGGGCGGCCAGCAGCAGCGCCTGTGCCTGGCGCGGACGCTGGCTTTGCAGCCAGAAATTCTGCTGCTTGATGAGCCGACAGCCTCGCTGGACTTCAAGGCAGCACGGCAGATCGAAGACCTGCTGCTGGAACTGAAAGCGCGTTATACCCTCGTTGTGGTTTCTCACAGCTTGAGCCAGGCACACCGGCTGGCCGAGCATGTGCATGTGCTGCATGAGGGCAGCCGGATAGAAACCCTGCCGCCCGATGTATTCAAGGACAGGGAAGCGCTTTTTGCGGCGATGGGTGAACTGATCTGACAACCGGCAGGAAGACTCAGCCCGCCATCAGTTTTTGTGCTGCGGCACGAAAATCGGCTTCAGCGATACCGGATAATTCCAGCGTGCGGGCGTCCTGTGCACAAAGGAAATTGCGATGGATGGAGCGTTCGTACAGCGGATCGTAATGATCGGCCAGCAGTTCATCGATGAGGGTTTCCATTTGGCCTGACAGGGCAAGCTCGTGCCAGTGGGCGATCCTGTCGTTCCCGTGCAGCAGGGTCAGGCGGGAGAGCCGTTCGTTCAGCCACAAGGGATCGCGCACAAAATGCACATAGTCTTCCATCAGCAATCGCATGCGGTTTGGACGGGAAAGGTTCACCGCCGTACATTGCGAGGCGCGGATGCGTTCCATCAATGCTTCCGGTACGCGCAGCATGCCGACTTTCTTACTTTCGGATTCGACAAAAACCGTGCGGGCCGGATCAAAGCGACGCAGGGTATCCCACAGGTGGCTTTCAAAGCATTTCTGTGAGGGCTGCGGCTCTGCGGGAATGTTGCCAAGCACTGATCCGCGGTGGGCCGCGAGCTGCTCCAGATCGAGTACCTGCGCCCCCTCACCGGCCAGTACCTGCAAGAGGCGGCTTTTGCCGCTGCCTGTCGTGCCGCAGATGACATTGAAGGTGTAGTGCGCAGGGGTTTCATCCAGCGCATCGATGACCTGGCGGCGGTACTTTTTGTAACCGCCCTCAAGCTGTTCGGCATGCCAGCCGATCCTTGACAGGATATGCGCCATGGCGCCGCTGCGGTTGCCGCCGCGCCAGCAATAGATCAACGGCTTCCATTGGCGCGGCATGTCGATAAAGCGCTGTTCGATATGGCTGGCAATGTTTTTGGCAACAAGCGCCGCACCGACTTTTTTGGCCTCGAAGGGATTGGTCTGCTTGTAGAGCGTACCCACCCGTGCGCGTTCTTCATCGTTCAACACCGGGCAATTGATGGCGCCGGGAATGTGGTCTTCCGCATATTCGGCGGGGCTGCGCACATCGATGATGGCATCGTACCGATCAATGCGGGCAAAGAAATCGGTAACGGTATTTACTGCGAGGTATGGCATGGGTTATTTCAGCAGCGGCTGACTGCCTGCTATTGGCAATGATCAAGGCACCAATATAGCCCTGGAAGGCATGGCTGTCAAAGCAGGCCGCCCTGATGAGATAAAATGTCATGCAACACATTTTCAGGATGAACCATGACTGCTGAAGAACAATCCTGGTGGTTCTGCTGGTGCCACCACACCAAATTCATCGCCCACCAGGGCGTGGTTTCACGCGGCTGGATAGGTGTCAGCGAGCCCTTTGCCAATGAATCTTTCTGTATCGGGATGGCACAGGAAAAGGCAAGCTCACTGGGGGCAAGCTACCTGGCCTTGTGGCCGATTGCGGCGGCAACAGCAGAGGAAGCTGTCGATAAATTCATTGCGCATTTCCGCGAGCGGTATACCTGATTCGGGAGCACCGTGCCGGATACCGGGCAAAAAGCCGGATGGACGGGGAAACACCTTACAATACGGCAGCAAAAAAGGCGGCACGCCTTTCCTGGTCACTCAGGTCCATCATGTGCATGTGGTGCTCCATGGCACGCGTAGCCCTGGAATACAGGCGAAAATGGCTGCGCACGGTTGAGACTTCAATCACCACCCCGGAAAAGTCCAACGCTTCACAGCTTTGGAAAACCCCTTCTGACGCCGGATCACTCACCCGTTTTTCTGCCACATTCCACGCCGGGCCAAAATACGCAATCAGTGAAGCCTGTGCCATGCAGATTTTCTGGAATTCGCTCAAGGGATGGTCTTTTGTGGATAGGAAACGCGCCTCCTGCCTGTCTGTGCTCTTTGGCTTTAACGCGCCGGGCATGGGAAGCAGGTCATAGGGAAGATACTCAAAGGCATAAACAAGGATATCGTCGTCAGGCAGCGCCTCACGCATGGCGGCAAGCAATCCCTGCAGGGAGGCATCCCTGCGGACACGCTCGAAAGCGGAAAGCGCTGTCCCCTCCTCATATACATTGCCTGCGTACAGGACTTCCAGTTCATTGACCCAGCGTTCCTGTTTCACGATGTCCGGATGCTGCGAAAGGCCATGTGCATAAAGCCTGCGAACCGGATCGCCCTGCCCGTTGATGGTGTGGATTTCCCGGTGGGGAAAAGGCGAAAGGACGATGGCGGTTTCATTGGCCTCTAACGGATAGTCGAAGGAAAAAGGGATGGTGCGCGTCTGGCCATCTACACGGCAGAGCAACTGGCAGGCAATATGGCTGCCCTCGACGGAGAAATGTGCCGGATCAAAGGCAAAGCGCGGACGGCGGCAGAAAAGGATCACATGGGCAATCGACAGCACCCGGTTGATCGCTTCGCCGAAATTCATGTTTTCGCGGAGTTCGTCGGCGGGCATGGCAATGCCTCCCCAGGAGCGCAGGTGAAGGCTGAGGTCGGATAGCGGTTTTCTGGCAGTATCGTTCATCGTATGGTGTGGGAAAAGATCTGGTGGATGGGCTATTCCCCTACTGTATCGAAAACTGCCTGCCTGCTGCAAGTGATTGTGGCAAAATCGGCAAGAAGGAGACGCCAATTGATCAATGGCTGACCCTGATCAGGTATTTCAGATCATGGCGGGCTTTTTTCATCTTTGCCAGATGTTGGGGAAGATTTTCAAACACATCGGCCGTCTGCTCTCTCAGCAGATACTCGCCCTGGCCAACAGCATGCAGTAATCGCTCTCCGGTGGACATCAGCTCATGAACCTGCTCGGGGTTTACGAACCGGTGAAAAGCGCCCAGCGCGATTTCGTGAAGGGATATGCAGGTGGTAAACGGGGCAACCGGATTTTTTTCCACGCGGTCCTGCACGGCAACAAGGTGCCCGTAGTAATCCAGCAAACCAGCCAATTGCGTGGCCGCCTCCCCGCTCACCATGTCAAAGGCGGCATGAAAACCGGCCGGCCTGATCTCCCCCAGATTATGCAGCCAATCGGGATCGCGGTAATCCACTGCATGCTGCACGCCCAGCCGGATCAGATGTTCATGATGCTTTTCGCTGGCGGTGACCACAAGGTGAGCGCCTTCTTTGAGCAGCAACTGGGTCAGGAAATACCCGACCGAACCGCCTGCGCTGTTGACCAGCACGTTTTTTCCTTTCAGGGAAGGTGTTTTTTGAAATGCCTGCCAGGCGGTTAATGAGGGACAGGGAAATGCCGCCGCATCCTCATCACTGCAGTTATCAGGCACACGCATCAGGGTATTGGCTTTCATGCGGATATGACGGCTGAAGGAACCGTTGCGTGTCAGATCCGCGTGATAACAGACGCGCATCCCTTTTTCAAGGTGGCAAACATTTTCCCCCAGGGCGGTAATAATGCCCATGCCATCCACGCCCGGAATATGCCTGTCTTTCCACTCGGGATGCCCCCACTCGATCAGTTTCCAATCGACAGGATTCAAGCTGATGATCCGGTTTTCGACCAGCACCTCATCTGCTGCCAGATTGCCAAGCTCGACGCTTTCAAGTATCAGATCGGTTGGTTCTCCTTTTTCATGCCAGCACCATGCTTCGGTTTTCATATTTGAGTAAGTCTTGTTATTAGCCCTGAAAACTTTATCATATAAAATATCTCATCAAGGTCGGCTATATCATCAGATCAGATACATCAAAAAAACAAAAAAAGGCCCACATTTTCATGTGGGCCTTTTCGTATTCTGGCTCCCCGACCTGGGCTCGAACCAGGGACCTGCGGATTAACAGTCCGTGGTCGGGAAACGTTCAGTGTCTGGCTTAGTTATGGGTTAAAAATTAAGTCACAAAACTAAATCCATGCAATTCCGGTAGGGAGTTTAATCAGATGAATTTCCAATGTCAACCCCTACCGCCCACTTTAGTACCCCTCAATTACCTGTGGGAGGTCCTTAAGGTGCTCCCCATAGAGGGTCACATACTGCTGAGTGGTCTGGATGTTTCGGTGGCCCATGAAGGCCTGTATCTTGAAAGCATCCACACCCTTGGCAGCTAATCTACTGGCTACCGTATGGCGTAAGGCGTGTAAAACAAACTCCTTATCATCCTGAAAGCCCAGGGCTTCCCTTGCCTTAGCAAAGTGCTTATCTGCTGAGTGCACCGTAAGCCCCTCAAAGGGGTTCTTAGCTCCCCTTGGGGTTTCTCTGAGTGCCTTGAGCACCCTCTCTGTCATGGGAATCTGCTTGGGACTGTCTGCCTTGTTCTTCCAGATAAACAGCATGTTCCATTCCCACTTAACATCTTTATTGACATCAAGCTCCAGCATTTCAGACAGCCTACAGCCGGTATCAAGGAGGCACTCAACCAGCTTCCTCATCCGGTAGTTGTCCTGAAAATATGCAAGGAGGTTTTCCTCTTCCTGCTTATTCAGGATACGCTTCCGGCCCTGCCTTGGTTTCGCTCTGGGCATTTTATAAGGGGACAGCGGGTGCCCCCAGTTATAAGCCGCAGCTTCAATTAAAACTGACAAGAGGGACAGCCTTTGGTTTACTGTTGACGGGCTGATGTCTGGGTTAGTTTCCCGGAGCCACTCAACATAATCAACAGCGCGTGGCCGTGGAATTTCTGAAAGGTCCGCGTGTTCCCCAAAGTAAGCTGCCAAGGCCCTGAAGTTCCCCTCCAGTGTCTTTGGGCTCTTGCTGGTTCTCCACTGTTCTCTTTCCCTCATGCACCTGATAAAGGCCTCCCTCAGGCTGACTGTCCGGGGCTTTAACGGTTCCTCTAGAGAGACTGCTGGGCCTGACGAAACCTCCTCACGAAGGGCCTCAGGCACCCTCAAGGTGGCCTCTCCCCTATTACGAGTTTTCAGAGACTTCCTGATCCTCTTTCCACATGGGAGTGTTGTGTCAACCCACCAGATACCATTACGCCTAATCAACATTATTGTCCCCTCCTTTCACACTTAAATGATTTAAAATTCTATTTAGTGCTGATTGGCCCCTCTTTGTTAAAGCGATAGTCCTATATCGCCTGTCATCGTCGTATTCATAGTTGGTTAGAAGTCCTAACCGAGAGAGCAACACCACATTTCTAGAGATGGTGGCCTTGGGGTATCCCAAAGCCCTGCTCAATTCAATGTGGGTCATTTCACCACGCTGGGCCACTTCAAGGAACACAAGCATTCTTGGCATAGACAAGTCAGAGTTATTAAACTCCTTTGCCATGGCCTGAAGTGCCCCCTGAAGGTTCCCTACCGTCCTGCTGTAGTTTTCTGGTGCTGACATAATGGTCCCCTCTAAAAGAAGATAACTTTAAAGATGCAAAGGACATTTGTAAACAACCCATTTCCACAGCCCGGACGGCAATCACAGGACAGCCATAGCCACGATAACGGCCACAACAAAGGCAATCACGATGAACGTATCCACGTAGCTGTCTCCAGCTTCAGGTGCCCCCGTAGTATCTTCCACGTGCCCCACAATAAGGTCTTTGTAAGTTTGTTTATACATGCTATTAGTCTCCTTAGCGAAACTATTGGTTAAATGAAGCGGGCCGCCTGGGCATGATGAAGGTGCTCAGCTACAGATTCCTGAAGCTGTTCCCCAAACTCCATAACATCGTATTGACGCTCTGGGCCTAATGCAGCTGTCAGTAAAGAGGCGTTATATCGGCCTGTGCTGGCACCTGAATATTGGTTGACCATACTATCAATAATGATCTTTTCCATGTTCTTTTCTCCTTTAGTATTGCGTTTCTCACCAACTCCCCAAAGCCTGCAATCCCCAGCGGCTCTTAAATCCCAGCCAACCACACGAACCCTTTTAGTTTCCTTTCGCAGGGCCTCCAAAGCTGCCCTAATGGTTGCCGGTGGTTGTATTAGGCGGACTGCGAGTGCCTGGACGGTTCTGGGGGATTCCTTGAGTAGATTAAAGATGCGGCTTTTAATGTCTTTGGGTGTCATTTAAATTCGACTTGATTCAGACACTCATTTATGCAAATAGCTGCCAGACGGTTTTCATCTGGTTGCAACCACTTGGCATAGAACCCCTCAAGGCCTGCCAGTGTCAGCTCCCTTTTCGCCCTACTAAAATCGGCCAGCTCTTCCAGTGCAGCGTTCATAGCAGGTGTTTGTTTAATATCTTGCATTTTGTTATCTCCTTTAGTTGTTAATCATCCCAGCGAAGCTGTGAAATGATCTCTTGTAATTCTTCAGCCTTTGCCCCCTGCCTTAGGGCCAGCACAAAATGCCGATTGTTTACTGCTTGGTTTCCTGAAACTATAAGCTGGTGGACTTGCTCTTCCAGAGTGTCTCTCAGGATGTTTCTTTGGGCGGTGCTAAGGTTTTTCATTAGTGGTTCCTTTCTCACACTTCAAAACCATCAGCGGTATACCGCCGGTCTATGTAGACATTCATCAGGAAATCCCTTGCATCAGCTTCAGTTTCCTCTACAGGCTCCCCTGTAGCATCATCTATAAGTGGTGGTTCGGATTCCAGATAGTTGTCTATGGCTGTCTGCTGGGCTTCACTACTCAACTCCCCGAAGTCAAACCCGGTGCAGCTTCTTTCTACAATGTCCGCAGAGGCAAGCCACAGGAATTTGATTTTGTTTTCCTCATGATCTGTTACATCCCAGTCGGAATACTCGGAGACCACATCACGCAAGCTGTTTTCATCCATCTGGTCCAGTTGCGTCTTTATCTCGGGGGCCAGCATGAGGGCCTTTACATCTTCATAACATTGCCCTGAGTGGTAGCCGTAGTTTGCCTGCTCAAGTGTTAGCTGTATTTCTAAACGTCCACAGCCGGATACATGCCAATATTTGTGTGTGGTGTTCATGGGTTACCTTTCGTTATCTCTTTTGACTTGCTTTAAGTGTTCTCTTTCCATCTTCCGGAACCACTTCAGTTTTTCCTTGATATCTCTTTGGAGCCACTCAAGGTCACTTATGATCTCGTTTACAGCAAACTCGCTGTCGTAACAGTGGGAGTCCAGTTTGTTGATGATTTCGTTAATCACGGCTAGCCTCTTAGGAATATCTACCGGCAATCGCAGGAACCCTTACAAGGTCTACAGGTGTCTTAGCCTGCTGGTAAAGATATCCTGAGTAATCACAAAGCCACAGCCTTTCTTTACCTGCTTTCCATTCCTCAAGATGTTCTGAATCAGGGCGACATCCCTCTGGGGTTTCATGCACTTGGATATCCACCCGCCCGGTTTCGTCACAAGCATTGATGAGAACGCTTTGGCAATCTTCATCACTCGAAGGATCAAGGCCTACGAAATCCATAAATTGCTCTATGGCTTCCCGTGGGGTATTCCCGTAGAAAGACTGTGCGATGTATGTTGAATAACCAGAGCTGAGAATACAGCCCTGTTCAAAATCATCCTGTTCAGCAGTCTTGTTGATGCCGTCAATAACGTAAATCGGTCTGTCCATTTTGATTTCTCCTTTTGGTTATCAGTAAAAACACTCACAGATGCCCCTAAGGTGTCTTTAGAGGCATGAGAGAGGGCTTTAGTAGCAATTCCAAAGTTCTTCTAAAGCCTCATCAATACCGATGTTGTCTATGAAGGGGGCTTCCACAGCCTCCCCTCCCCAATAACCCTCTACATAGCCTGTCTGGGTGTTAATCCAGATGTTTGGCCCTCCAAAAGCCACCAGCACCCGGGCCGCAAGATATGTACGGTTCCCATCGACTATGTATTGGATGTCCAAAGCGTCTTGGAGATAATCGAGAGCGTCCATAGGCTCACCACATTCATTTAGGTAGTCTTCAGGGAAACCTTCAGTGAGGTGCTGGGCAATTCGGTTGACGTGGTTTTGTAATATTGGGTCCATGATGTGTTCTCCTATTAATTAGTGTCTTGCCATTTACCAGCCACCTTCACAGAGACAATTTCACCGGTCTCGTATGCGATGGTCAGTACAGTGTTTTGATACACCCGGGCAGATTCAGCGGCCCTTTTAGCTGCTGTGAGGCTTCTTGCGCTGAATCGGGTGCCCTGCACTTGGCTGTTGATGTTCTGTTGTTCTTTGAAGATGTATACGGTCATTTAAGGTTCTCCTAAGCTGTTATTGTTGGTGGTTACTTTGTTACTATTACACCATTATCAATAGTAACTTTGTTACCAGTCAATAGGAGAACGGAAAGAATCCTTGACCTAGATCAAGAATCCTTAAAATAAATGGTAACTATGTAACTACTTGCTTTGGGTGAAGGTAGCCAGCTTTATGTTCAGCAGTTCCCATCCCATGAGGGGCATCTTACGATGTTTTGAGGATGTAATAGGGTCGCACCAGCTATGGACTGTAGCAAGTTTGACATGCAACAAGTCAGCACACTGCTGCCGGGTAATCCCGTGCAGCCTTAGGAGGTTCTTTAGATCATCTGGGGTAGGCTGTTTCATTACAATCACTGTACAAAAGCCTTTGACATGTTGGATATAGAGCTAGTAATCTCTTGTAAATGATTGAGGCGCATCGCATATAAACAGCCTGCTTCCATGTTGGCTTTATTTTTCTGTTCTACTGTTATTCCCCAATAAAACTTACAACGGGCTATAGAATCTGTATCAAAGGATTCAAACCAAACTTTAGCTCTGTTCTTATTCTCTTGTGCTGGCAAAAGGCTAATAAGTGCGTCCCTATTTAGCATAATCTGGGCATCCACGACCGCCAGCTCTTTACGAGCGCATTTTCCGTACGCGCTTAGCCCTTGCTTACCATCACACACAGCCTGCCCCCAGGACAAACTAAAGACACTCATTAGAACCCCTAAAGCTACCCAGCGTTTAATCATGATCTTATCCCCCCTTTAATAGAGAATAAAATATAGCACAAGCTGGCCCCCGTGGATCATCAGACTATCTACAGTAACCGACTGTGACAGCCATGCCACCTCTTTAGTGTCTCTTTGGGTGTCTTTTTAATTAGAGGCCCGTAGAGCGCTTTTAATGCTTCAGCGCAGGGTAGTAGCCTGAGGTGTCTTTTGGAGGCTTCTAGGGGCCTTAAATAGTCTCTGAAGGGGAACTAAAGTGGTACTGAGGTGGTAGTGAGGCTCGAAAAACGCAGATAGAAATAAACAGGTGAAAACATTCTCAATAATACCCGACTAAACTGTAGGGTTATTCGAAAAAAGGAGGGATAAACTAAGCTATCTCTAGCCTGTCTACCCCTCCTGAGAGAGTAATTCGGTTGCTTAACGGATTGTTAGTCCGTGGTGAGCATAATAAAAACAAAGACTTAACGCTCTACAGTATCAAGACTGTGACTAGAGACCATCCCCAGCCCCTTCAATCGCATCATCAGGCTGCCTTCACGTGGCAACCATGGGCACCCCACGGGGGGACTTTCGGGGTCCTGAGCTCATCAGAGGGTTCTCAGATTTTTATAATAAATTATTCTGGATCATGGCCCACCTCAGGACCGCAATAGACCCGCTTTACGGCCAGCCTAAAGAGGACCATGAGGTGGTCATAGGAGAAATCTGGTACACGATGGGTGACTCGAACAACCGGCCACAGACTTATCAAGTCTATGCTCTACCAACTGAGCTAATCGTGCATGGCGAAGGGAGAAGGACTTGAACCTCCATCACTGGTTTTGGAGACCAGCGTTCTACCACTTAAACTATCCCCTCAGATAAATCTTTGGAACACCTACAGGGACTCGAACCCTGCCCCTCTGGTAGAAAGCCAGATGACCTAACCGCTAGTCTATAGGTGCTTTGTTTGATGATAATAATTATGGGAAAGCTACAGGGGCACCTATAGACATCTTTAGACATCTATAGGTATCTTTAGTACCCCTTAAGATATCTTTAGTATAACTATAGATAATCCCTATTCTTTCCCCTCTGTAGTGTCCCCTTGGGTACCACTTTTCTGGATTCCTTATTTAAAACAACACATTAAGCTGTATTCCAGATATACCTGTTTGAGTAGGTTTTAAAGTCCCCATAAGCATCCTCCAGGAACCTGTCCAGTTCCTCCTCAAACAGAGCGTCCTTATGCTCCTGCTCAGCGGTCTCCTGGTCTTTACCCATGTATTCGACCCAGTAGGCCACAGCCATGGCTAAGACATCCAGCCTATCGTCCTTTGGCAGTGAACCACGGTCTCTTGTGATCCTGGTCATCTGGTAGAACAGCTGATACTTGTGGTACTGATCCTGTCCATAGCTGTTGTAGTTCTCATAGTCCCTCTTGATGAGTCCTTCATCCACAACCAGCTTGTGCTGATTCATGACAGGCTCAAGGGTATCAATGATCCTCTTTTCCTTCTGGATACTGCTACGGACCTCCTCAGTGGAGCATGGGTATATCCTTGTCAGGAATGGAGTGAGCAGCTTAAGAAACATCCCATCACCAAAGTTACTTTCAACCAGGATGGTGTTGGCCCCATACCGCTTAGCTGCCCTCGCAAGGTATTCAAGGTTCTCATCTGAGTAGCCCCCTCGGAGGCCCCTACACTCCCTCAGGTACAGCCAGCCATTGAGCATAGAGACCACAGCAAAGGCCAGCTCATCACCGCCTCTACCAGCTGGATCAACAGCCAGGACTGTTCCTTGGTACTCAATGAAGTCCTTACTGATAAAGATAGGTCTGTGGAGCCTGTCCCCCTGTAGACCAACCACAGGTAGGTCTGAGCGTATCTGCTCGCCTCCTGAAGCCCATGATAGGCTGACAGGGGCAAGGTCACTACCAATGCCACCCATAACAATGAGGTCTGCCAGCTTCAGCGGGTACCTGTCGGCATCACTTGTGCTGGTATCCAGCATGAACTGCATGGCGAACCCAGAGCGACCATAGGAGGCTTCACGGGCCAACAGGTCCATGTCAGGGAACCTAAGGGGTTCTGTAGGGGCTCCACGGCCTTCGAAGGCTGTCATGAGGTCCGGAGACCGGGCTACATTATTGAGAATGAATGGAGCAAGCCTTCTCCCATACTTCTCTATAGCGGACTGAGATGGGTACCGTGCAGGCCACACATAGAGCCTGTAGCCGCGCTCCTCAAGCTGGTTATAGAGGCTCATCTCTGTCTGAGGAGTCCCCAGGAAGATGATCCTTGAAGTTGTCTTAGGAGTAAGAATTGCATCAAACTCCTTGACTGAGTTAGCCAGCTTGTCTCGCTGTGCCTGTGTCAGGGAGTTGTTTGGGACCTCAATATCATCTGCCACGACAACATCAGCACGGCTACCGGCCATCTGACCAGTGATCCCCACGGACTTAACTGAGGGGGCATGAGCTGCTGCTGCGGGTCCCACGTCAAAAGCAATGTTTGAATCACGCTGCCCTTCACGGGCCTTAAGGTGGTTAAGAATTGGCATCTCATAAATAAGACGCTTTGTGAATGTACTGAAGTCATCAGACCTTGACTTAGAGGCCGAGACAACCAGAATCTTTAGCTGTGGGTCACAGTACAGCAGCCACAGCACAAAAGCTGAAGTGATCCATGACTTCCCTACTCCCCTGAATGCCTCAATGATAATGCGCTGCTCCCCGTGTTGAAGGGTGTAGGCAATGTCATACTGAATGGAAGTGGGGTCTGGCAGGCCTAGGTGTTTCCACACCAGGTACAGAAAGTTCCTGAAGTCGGCCTTGAGTGGGTCATTAAGATCACTGGAAGTAGTTTCGATAGCGAGACTCTCCAATGGACATGGTGGCACCCACAGACCTCATTAGAGGCCCGTAGAGCGATTTAAATTAACTTGGGTAAGCAACCCTACGCGAGCTTATTTTGAGGGCTTAAAACGCCTCTAATCAGGTCGCGCAGGGAAAGACTTATTGGACAACCATAGGCTCCTTCTCGAAGCCTTCTTGGGAGGGGAACGGTAAGACAGTAGCGAGCTGTCCTAAGGGGGATGTAGGGACAGCCAGAGCTTCAATCCCATTGTCCTTCAGGAACTGCCTTGCCACATTCAGGATAGCGGCTGGAGTCTCATCCTTCTTAATTTCTGCAAGGAGTACCTCTGCAAGGGCCGTATGGAGTTCCCCAAGCTTCTCTTTTGGGGCTGCTTTAGTCATCTTCAGTTTTCCTTTCTGGTAGTTCTACAGTTTCCATGGGAAGACCAGCTCGGTATGCTGCGATCCTCCTAATGATGATTAGGGCTCGTGACCCAATATGACTCATAATGGCAACACAGACAGCCGAGCCAAGCTTAGGGACTTCCCCAAGTTCGCAGCCCCAAAAGGTGACCAAGCCTACAAATATGGCAGCCACAATGTCTGCTAACACCCGTCCCCACTTGATGTCCTTAAAGGCAATCTGTGAGTATTTTCCGGTAGCAGCAACAATACCGCCCATCAAAGCGATTGCCATATAGAACCCGTAAGTGGCTAGGGAATACAGCTGGGGGTCTTTTTCATCGGACATCAGTCTCCCCCCTAAACTCTGAAGGTAGGTGGGACCTTTTCATCTCGGACTCATAGGAACGGAGACAGTGGTCCTCTTCCCAGAAGAAGAGGCCATCAATAAGGATACCTAAGGCATACCAGTGTTTCTTGTGTTGCTGTCTCCAGGCACGAGAAGAAAGCGTTTCGTCAGCCCAGCCTCCCAGAAGTGCATTAAAGAGTTGGTCTAGAGCGATCAGAACCTGTTTCATGTAACAGGCCATTCAAATGGAGGCATTTCTGCAATGACTTCTTCCAATGAGGGAGCCTCACGATTACCTACAATCATCTGAGGGAGAACCGTGTTGAGTAGTTCAAGCGCCTTCGCCCAACATTGAGCATTCCAGTCCCGGATTTTCTCACCCTCAAGTGACCACTTTGGATTCACTGTGTTGCCGATATAGTTCCCTGCGGAAGTCACTGAGGCATACCCAGGGGTTCCATCAGGGCGCGTAGCGATTTGCCGATGAATCCATGTAGATAGTCCCGCATCCAAGAGTGCTTGGATTTCCTCAATTGTTGGTGGAGGAGCCGGAGGGGGATTATCTGCTGCATCTTTTTCTGCTTCCCAGAGGGCAATTATGCGAGCATAAGCATCCAGCGAATAGAATGAGGTATTAGCAGGTTTTACACCCTGAGCATTTATCTTGTATTCAATTTCACCAGAATTACCATACCACTGCACGGCATGGATATTTGATGCAAGGCTTGTCATATCCAGTCCCTCAAAGCCCCTGCCATCAATCATGACAAGGCCGTTTTCGGGGACAATTGTTATTTGCTTCATTGTTTATTCTCAAAGGTTAAGGGAGGGCGTGGGGTACTACTCCGCATAAGTAAAAGGCTGGCTTCGTTGGCCTTCACCATCTCGTTACGGAATGATTCGACAGCTGCTCCAGTCTGCCGCTGCTGCTGGCTGTTTTCAATGAGAAGCATAGGAATAAAGCTGTCAACACATCCACAACGATCAACAGCTTCACCACTGTTTGGGTCAGTTCCGCGTATTCGTATATATTTTGGACATTCGTGCTCTACGATGATTTCCCGACAGGTTTTACTAAAGCCTGTGGCTGGGCAGCGGATATTCTTGTCTGGGAGGCTCATCAATCTTTCCTGGCGATGATGGCATCTACATACTGGACACCTAAATCAACAGAAACACCTGTTAAGCTGTGGGTGTGTGCCCCATTACCCCCCGCTGCTCCTGTGTTAGAGCCCGCCGGACGCGCGGATGTGCCGTCTTGGGAGGGGTAGCATGTGCTGCCACCTGCGGCAGTATAACTGTGGCTATGGCTTGGCATTTGTGCAACTGTTAGAGTTGTGTTGCCAATCGATCCGCTAATCTCTCTTAAGGTAAAAGCAGTTGTAAAGGGTACTGTGCCCCCCGATATCCCGCCAACACTACTCACAATTCGTAGGGCCTTATCATTATGGGTAATTACTTTTGTCCAGCCTGTAGGGGCAGTGGCCTGGATAAAAAGCATCTGGGTTCCAGATTCAAACGCCGGAGAGCTGCTCTTTAAATTTGGGGTGGTAATTGCTGTTTCCCCAAACTCCATCTGTAAAACGTAGCTTGCGTCACTGTCCTCAACAACAGTTACCGACACGGTGTTGTTAAGCAGGTCTTCTGCCTCCTCAAGTGCCTTCTCAGCCCTCTCTGCGGAGTCGGTAGCAATCGTTACACTGTCTTTCAGTGTTTCATACAGTTCTAGAAGTAAGTCTGAAGTTGTCTCTACCTCTGCTGCCGTTGCCCTAATCTCCGTAAGAACGACCAACGTTTCTTCCAGAATGGGGGCAAGGCGTTCATCCACAGCGGCCAGCGCCTCTTCAATAGCGTCATTGACTTTATCAAGGGCTTCTTGTGCCTTTGCATCAATTCCTTGGGAGACCTCAAGGGCCATCTCCGCTTGGTCTACTGTTTCTTGAACAATGTAAAGGTAGAAAATATTTAGAAGGTCTAGGGGCTCTTCCCTAAGAAGGGCTCCGTCTACGAAATCAACAACAGACTCCTCCCTGGGTGTTATCCTGCGAACGACAACATCAGAGCCTTGAGGGGGTACTGAGGCTGTCTGGATTACTCCCTTATTCAGGAATGTGAAAGAGACTGGAACCTTATCGACCTCAACATGAATATGTTCAGGGGCTAGGAATGGGAAGTGAAATGTGAAAACATTCTGAGACCCGTCCACATTTTCATAGGTAACGTAGCTGTAAGCCACCATGGTTCTCCATATAAAAAGACCACCCGAAGGTGGCCTCTATTTGGTTTAAAAATTCCACCTAAGGGATTACCTCCCTATCTGGCTGGTTCTTTGGAAATGAATCGCTGAAGTAGTCATTAATGTTCCTCATTCCCCATGTGTTACCACCGGGGAGTAGGCTGAAAGCATTCTTGAAATCCTGCTTGGTCCACACCTTCCCTGAGGTAGGATTCAGGGATGAGCCCAAGGCACCCAGAGAGTTCAAACCTTTCTCTGCAAGCATCAGTGAAGGAGTCTTAAAGAGGTTCCTGTTATCGGTATTGGCTGTGCCGACACCACCAAAGAGGTCTTCTCTAAAACCCACCCAGTATCCCGTAGAAGCAATCGCTGGCATGACACCGAATGCAGACCCCCGCTGGATAGCTGCTGCTGCGATCTTATTCAGCGTCAGCTTCTCTTGGAGGGCTTTAGGGTCATGGGCATAGTTCAGGGATGTCTGGAGCATGTAGACCAGGGCTTCCCCAAGGAGTGCGTAGGTGAATACTGAAGCGGTCGTACGATCCCTGTAATGAACATTCTTATAGAAGTTCTTAGCCTGAGCCACAGAGATGAAGGTCTTAAGTTCCAGAGCCATCTTCCCGAAAATGGTATGACCAAAGTACATGGTTTCCCCGATATCGTGATCTTGGATAGCATCCCGAGTTTCCCTCTCAATAGCCAGCTGAAACTGATCGTATGTATGTGGGTCAGCATCATGCCACTTCTCCCATTCGATCTGCTCAACCTTGCCAGAATGCTCATCAGCCACTGTGTACTTCTTCAGGGCCGCCATAACATCACCCATCTCATCAGCCTCAATCCCCTGTCCTACAGCCCTTTTGATTTTGGACTCTCGGAGCGAAGACCGGCCAGTAGCCATGTTGTAGTAGTCCTGAACAAAGTTCCTGGCTGACCACATTCGGGTAGCTGAGGTGATCGTAGCGTTCCCCGACAGTTTGTCTACAGCATGGGAGACCTTGTTGGTCACGTTCTCAAGACGAGTCAATCCCCTGTCATAGGTAGCATCAGTAAGCTCATTCTGCCGTGCATAAGACATGGAGAACTCATTACCAAACCCCCACATATTCTGGATGTCACGAGCCAGTTGGTTGTCCGGAAGCTGTCCTCTCCTGAGGCCGTGTAGAAGTTCCCTGAAGCTGCCCGATTGCTGCCACACAGCCTTGAGGTGCCCGAGTGCCACAGCCTGCTTAAGCTCCCCCAAGGCGGGGAGACCAAGCTGTCCGAGGTAGGTTGACCGAGCATAGGCCCGTACAGCGGAAGCAATACGAGCCCCCTTCGAGAACACCTGAGTGGACATTGGTCGGCCTACAGAGTGGTCATAGATGTCCCTCATCCACTGGATTTCTTCACGAAGTTTCTCACCACTCACTGAGGTTTGATGCTGAGTCATGTGCTCATGTTCAATACCTTGGATGACGATCTTCTCGAAGTCTGCCTTGGATCGGATACCTTTCTTTGCCCAGGCTGTGTGACCGGCCATAGACCGCGTATACCTGTCTACAAGAAGTCTGGAGTCCCTCTCAAGCAGCTCAGTGATTTTCAGTTCTCTACCATCAGAAAGCTTCTCAGCATGCAGCTCATCAAGAGGCATCCTGAATTTCAGATTTGTGGCATCACCTTCAACCTTCTTACTGCCTGCACCAGCCTTGGCTTCAAACATGACATCAACAAGGGTATTGATACGTTCTTGGGACATCCCCTCTTTGGCTAAAGTTTCCCTGAGGGTTCCCATATCTCTCGGTGCGAGGAAAATATCCTGTACCGTGGACTTGAACTCACTACTCATGATTACATCAACAAAGGCTTCAGCTTTCTTAACGTCGCCCCTGAGTTTGGGGTCGGTGAAGGCATTAGCCACCAGCTTGTAAACAGTATCCCTGTCGTATTGCTGCATGATGTTTCTGATCTTCTCAGCACTCCACTGCCTGTTGACATAGAAATCATTTACATCAACATGCTCAGCCCCCTTAACGCCAGCCTTTTTTGCTTCAGTGAGAAGGTGTGAGTAGACCTCTTTATGAGCCTTTGAAGCTGCCAGAAGGTCATCCGCAATGTCAGCATTATCAGAGAGAACCTTCCGATCCCCTCCAGTGACATCTGTGACCATCTGGTAGAAGTCATCTCTGAATCCCTCTTTCTTGAGAGCATTCAGCTGCCGTTTCTGGGATGCACTATTTAAGGCTGCCTGAGCTTTTGCATGGTACCCGCCAGCGACTACACGGTTCTGGAGCGACACCTCCTCAGTTACTGTCCTACCTTGTACGAAGCCCCCCTCAAAACCAATAGGGTCCTTGACTGCAATAGAAGCCCAGCGGCGAACTGTTTGGTTCTTAGACCTGTTGAGGTGAGCTGAGAGGTCAAGACGGAGTGGAACCTTTACTTTGTAGTCTCCAATCCCGATTTCCCATCCGCCCCCCATAATAACGTCAGAAGCCATTACAGGTTCAACCTGAGCTGCCCCGACAGACCCTGACAGGTAGCCTGCTTCAGTAGCGACCGTAGGTTGACCTGCTTCAGCCCCCAATGATTCTGGGTGGAGGTTGTTCCTATCAATGAGGATCGTATCACCACTGATACTCTCTTCTACCCGGAGCTTCCCAGCCTGATCGGTGCCTAAGACGGTACCACGGGTTACTCCGCTCCCTCCGTCCTCACGAGGCCAGAAGACTTCTTCACCGATAAGCTCAGCGGTTGTGTAGCTTCTGGAGACTTCTTTATGGGGTACTGTTGGAGTGGCTGTTGGAAGCTCTCCTAATTGCGGCTCCTGGGGAGCGACTTCAGCGGCCTCATGTTTGGCCCAGACAGCCTCATAGGCATCATGAGTAATCTTTCCCTCATCAAATCCCTTGATAGCCGTTGAAATCTCACTATGAGTTTCCAGTATCTTGCTCTCAGCCGGGGTGGGTAAAGTATCGGTCTCCAGCCTCGTCTTGATGATATCAGCCACTTGACGATCAAGGTGCGCAGCTTTCATCACTCTATTAGCTTTCCAAACACCAGCCCCAGTAAACGGAGCTGAAAGAGCAAGCCCTGTGAGACCGGCATACAGAAGCTGCCGTTTGTCATCCTCCATGTTGAGAGACTGCCGAAGCTGCTCTACAGCCATGTTTTCTGCACCAGCTAAGCCAACCACTGTAGCAAAGGTCTTGAGGGACCCCTGCTTAGCCAGCGTAGCGGAAGCCTCAGCTGCTAAAGCGGCTCGTGTAGTTGCTACCTCAGCCGCTGTAGTGGCCTTGTTGAGCTTGTCTAAAGTGTTGGCTGTCTTCAATACCCGGCTGCTTTGAAGGACCGTTGAGAGTCCCCCTGAGGCAGCCATGAGAGCCAAGTTCTCAGGGTACACAAAGCCAAGCAAGAGAGCCGTAGCGTGTTCCCCCAGACCAGCATCAGCGATCCTTTGACGGTCCCTTTGGTTACTCAGGAGCCAATCCCTACGATACTCGAACTGTGCTCTTGAGGTGGACTCTAGGAGGTACTGATGCTCCTTCTGGGGAATCCCCTCAGTATCCGCTTTCCATTGCTCATTGTTCTCAAAGGCATAGAAGCCTTCCTCTGGGTAGAACTTATTACCAACATAGGTGTTAATGAGTGGAGGGATGATAGAGCCCTGCCTGAAGAAAGCTCCCTGCCCCTCCAGCCAGTCCTGAGTTTCCCCCCTCTCTTTCTTCTCAAGATAAACTTCAGAATCAGCTTGGGGGTACCCAGGGTGGTCTATGGTGGTGAAAGGGTTCTCTGAGGGATCAATGCTACCGGACAGAATTTGTTGTGTATGCTCCCTAGCCAAGCCGGGGATCATCGGGTCTGCCATGTTTAATTATTCCTTCAAATAGTTATTGGCGTACAAGTAAGAGGCAAAGCCAGCCGCGCCACGATTCCACAAGGCGGCCCTGAGAGCGTAGCCCTGGGTATCCAGACCTGTCTTACCAGACCTGTCTGTGTACTGCACCTTAAAGATGTTATCCATGGTGTGTGCCTGTTCAGTGACAACAGCGTTAATCGAGCTCTTGAACTTGGACAATCCCTGTGGACCGAGCTGATAGGCCATGTCAATAATCACGGCCCTTTGTGAGGCGGGCATGTGGTCCCAGTAACCCGCCCTAACGCCATTGATGGTGGATTCAGCGATCCTCTCATACTGCGGGAAGGTAGCATCAAGGAGCATCCGAGCCTGATCTGAGGTGAGCTCACGCTTACCAGACAGGATGTCATCATAGTATCCGGTGGGGATTCTAGCGGCCCTAAAGTCTCTCAAGACCTGCTCTTTGGTTCTGGAGCCAAGGTTGTAGCCAATGCCAATGTTCTTACCGGCCCCCCTCGCAGGGTCATTGTAGACTGACAGCCGGACCCCTTCGCGGGTAGCAATGAGCGCCTTAGCCAAGTCCTTGTAGTTACTGGTACCTGTCTTGACATCCGTAATACCGTTGGAGCTCAGGTACTGCTTCACAATCGTATCCCGGCCATACGGGTCTCCAGTCCCTTTCGGGGAGGTTGCAGGGGCATCACTCGCTTTCACGTTGATAACACTACTGAAGTAATCATTGAATTGGTCCTCATAGATTTTATTGATTGCTTGGATAGGTAAATCACCGTCCCTACCAGCTGCCCTGAGTTTCCCTGAGAGCTCCTCTAGGTTGCCCAAGTCAGCGGCCTTGAGGGTGCCTGAAGCAACCTTTTTATTAAGCTCCCTTAGGGCCGCTTCGTCCTCTGCTGTGACAAAGCTCTTACGGTGCATAGAGTCAATCTGGCCCCACGTAATCTGCCTAAGGGGGACTACAGCATCCCCGCCTCCGGGAGACCACATCACATCATAGTTGCCATTACCTCGGTGAGACAGGAAGGGCTTATTCTCAGCTCCCACTTCTTCCCTGATCTTGTTCATGTAGAACGATACCGTTTCTTTCGCACCCTCCCCCACAGAAGTGGGAACTCCCACATACTTGTTTGTAGAGGTGTCATGGATGAAGTTTCGGGATACATAGCGGGTCATCTCACTCTGAAGGTCATCCTCACTTGCCCCTGGGTTCTGAGCAATCCAGCTTTCCATGTAAGTTCCCAGCGAGCCCATCACCACAGCAGAGTTATCAACATCCTTGAACCAGTTACTACTGGCCTTGTTGATTGCCGTGTCACGCATAGAGACCATCTTCTTACGGAACTCAGGGTCCTTCTTACGTTCCTCCACGGCCTTCTTGTTCTCTGGAGAGATTCCCCTGTAAGCCAGCGTGTAAGCCTCAGCTTCTGAGTTGCCATTTCTTCGGGCGATCATGTAGGCATCCATAAGGGCCTTAGCGTCCCCCGTTGCGTAGGAGTCTTTAAGGTGGTCTGGGATGCCTTCATACGCCTTAGCCATGTTAAGGAACATCGGAGTAGGCTCTGAGTTCTGAGCTGGAGCTGCCTGTGCGAGTCCTGTGTACTTCCTTACGGCCCAATCAAGGGGAATAGAGGCCCCCGCCTTGGCAACATAATTCAGAGTCTGTGACAGAACTTGCTGAGCATGTTGCATCTGTTCGGGGTCATTAAGAATCTGGTCCAGACCTGCGGTGGCCTCTCTAGTGGCCCCCTCAAGGAACCGCTTCTGTGCCTCAGGGGTAGCAGCATTCAAGTTTCCGGTGCCTCCTAAGCGGCCCATGTGAACATACTCCTGCTGGGTTGCAATCTTCTCAGCTTGCTTGTGGTACCAGCTTAGGGCCGCTGAAGCTGTGCTAAAGGGCTTCCCTGGGCCAGTCAACTCAGCAATGTACTGTGGAGAGATATATTGACCAACATCCCACCCCGCCTCAAGAGAAGCCAGTGTCATGAAGTTGGCGGCCTGATTGGTCTGCTCTAACCTCTGTTCATACTTTGCTTGTGCCTGTGCACGTGCGATAGCGACCTTAGCACCTAGCTCAGGGTTCTTATCAACAATGGAATAGCCATCAGCCCTCTTACGGGTGAAAGCATCAAACAGCTGTGGGGTCCCTCCGTTTTCATTGGAATACCTGATAGACTGCCCAAGGTTCGCTTCATCCATTTCATTGAGGCTTCTGTAGGGCTGTGAAGCGGACAGAGACACCTGCCTATTGGCTTCCCATGCCTGCCCCACTCTCTCAGGATCACCGCCACCTTCCACAATGGCATTGTATGTGTTGGCATCAACATCATTGAGTGTGGCTTCCTTGAGCTTTGCCAGTCGGATGTTCTTGGTATCGAGAAGGAGTTTACCCTCTAAAGAATTGACATCAGATAGGACCTTAGTGGCAATAAGGGGGTCCGCTTGCTCCAACCCCGTTAGGTCCTGAGCTTTAAACTGTTGAGCAGCTGCCAGCGGATCGTAGTCGTCTTTGAGCTTATTGGCTTCATGATCTGCCAGCCGCATTGCAACCGCCTGAGAACCAAGCCTTTGACCAACTGCAGAGGCCACCCCACGGGCATAAGACGGGTCATAAGCAGGAGCTGCGGTGGCCTCTGGGGGAACCTCTATGGCTGTCGGAATTGAATCCAGAGAGACATCCTGCTTCTGGGCGTCAAGCTGGCCCCTCTCGAATGCCTCCGTGCGGCCTACAGCGTCTCTGGTATTCAGGTATCCTTCAATCTGTGGCCGAATGTATTTAAGAGCCTGGAGGAGCTCGGCAGAGTTTGAGGGCCTTGCCTGGACAAAGGTGTTGTGCTGTCTTGCAGCTACATCACCAATCAGCTCCTTCCTTCTTGAAGCATCTGGAAGGTTGGCTTTGCCAGCTACGTTTGTTTTATATTCTCTACCTTCTTCCATTTACTATCCTCTGTATCCCAGCTTGTTGAGAGTGTTACGCTTCTGGTCATCAAGGTAGCCACCAGCGATAGTGAGGCCAGCCCCGATGAGGGACGGCTTCTTAACACTGTGAGCTCTACTCAAGTTAGCCGCCATGATTGCTGAAGCCTCCGCTGAGGACTGGTTGTTAGCCATCCTTCGGTTGGTCTCCAGGGTAGCAATGTCAGTCCCTTCAGCCATCCTGATGTCACTTCCAAGCCTGTCAGCATTGGCGCCACCTAAGGCCGTATCTCCAGCTGCGGCTCTAAGCTGCCCCATGGACCTTATGGAGTCCAGAGCAATGTTGGACATCTTGTCTGAGGCTTGCATATTGTTCTGCTGTTGCTGGGTCTGAAGCTGTGCCTGAGCGGCCATGTTGGCCACATCAGCCTGATTACGCATGGCCTTGGCGTTCTGCCGGTCTGCATAATAGTTGTATCCAGCGGTACCAATGCTCAGGGCAGTTCCCCACCCAGCATTATTGGCATACCCAGCCAAGGAGGCCCCAAGGGAGCTCAGGAGGCTTGTAGAGGAAGCCGCTCCGGCCATCCCAGCACCACTTGCAGCTGTGGCCGCAGAGCTTGCTAGAGCTGTCCCAAAGGAGCTAAAGAGGCCCCCAGCGGCAGCTGTACCCGCAGCAGTTGCGGTAGCTGCTGTAGCAGCACTTGTGGCAGCAGCAGTTAGGGCCGCTGATGCAGATACTGGTTCACACATAATTAATCCTGTTTAATAGACATTCTGATAAAGGGCTCTGTCCCCTCTCCATAGTTTTCCACTATCTCCCCCCGTTCATAGCCGATCCTCTCAAGCCACCTCAGGGTGACTCTGTTTTCCAGATGAACATAATTGAACAGGTAACCATAGTGGGGGAGCATGGACATAGACCACGTTTTACCAATCAGGTAGATGAGCCGCTTGTGAGCGTACATTTCATCGGTACCTACCATCCAGATAACACCACCCTCAGGCACCCTTGAGATACCGAAGATGGTTATAGGCTCCCCATCCTTGACTGCCACAAGAGCCACCTCAGAGCTTTCTACAGACTCCTGTAGAGTGAGTAGGATGTCTCCCCCATGGGAGTGGGTAAGTTCTACCTTATCCACGTCCCTTAGGTTTACTGAGAGCTTCTCAAGGTGCTCCTGAGTGGGGGATTCAAAAACAATAGCCACGACTTAACCTCTCTGTGATTTCACTACCATCTCAGCCTCCCACTCAGCAGACTGGAAATGGGAAGGAAGGTGTGAGTCATTGATAATTTCAATCCTTGTTCTAAGGTTGCTTGACTTGATTGGAAACCTGTAGCTTCCAGAGACAATGGGAACTGTCCCGATGACAGCTGAAGCATCCCCTAAGGCTGTCCCTGTAAACACATAGGTGTATGTTTGACGAGCCCATGGGGTGACATTGATACGGAAATACCCTGAGTCACTGTAGTTGACCAGCATCCTCCGCAGCTTCACCGTGGCAGACAGTAGAGCGTTCTTCTGACCATCCTCAGCGTACTGCTCAGAGAACTCATAGCGCATAGTATATGGCACTCCAATGAACGCCTCGCCACCGCTGTAGTCCCCCTTGGCTGTCACCTTGTTGCCCTCTACAGTTGTCCCAAACAGCTGAAACCCTCGCTGCCCTTCAAAGGAGCCTCCAAGGACCACACTGACAGGACCTGTGGGGGTATAAGGGAGCTCCCAAGTGGTGAGCTTTGTGGCTGGATCATAGGAGCCTGTGAGCGTCACACGGCGATCCAGGAGCACCCTGAAGGAGAGCCCACGGTCTTCTAAAGATGGCTGGAAGTTCATTGTCTCCAGATACACCCCGTCAGCTCTCTTGATGATGAGGTAGAGATTGTTAGCAATGAAATCCATGTCCAGAATCTCCACCCCTTCTTCAAAGATAAAGCGGAACCAAGCGGACTGAAGCTTCTCATCCTTGGACCAGTAGAACTTGTAGGCATACAGGACGTTAGGCTCCCTTGCTGAAGCCGCTACGAGTAAATCCTCATTGGAGCTAGAGGCCAGCTTAAAGATGTCTCCAGGCACATAAGAGTCCACGTGAGCTGTGATGTCGATGGCATCATTGGAGACCGTAGTGTTGTCCACGTAATACTCCCGGACACCTGAGTACCCTCCCCTGGCAACCGTGAAGAACAGCTCCATACCGATAGACACTGGGCGAACCAGAGGAGAGCTTTCAAAGGATGTTGTGGGGTCAATACGAGCTGTCTTAGGGGTCAGTGTCTCCCCAGCTGTAAGCTGAAACTGTGTCTGATCGGAGAACAGTAGCAGGACCTTATTGAAGGACACAGCGTACTTTAAGATAGACACCTTGTTACCCGGAGCTGGAGCATCAATAGGATCACTATCAATTACTGTCCGGGCTGACTCGCCATAGAAAGAGTAGAACTCATTGGCCCTTGAGAGGACAACATTCTCATCTGCGAGTAGCCCAAGGCGGTTCCTGATTAGGTAGATGTCATTGATTGATGCACCAATAAAGGATGGGTTAGGGTTTGAATCCTCATCCCCAGTTGTCCTTCCGGCCCACTCAGCCTGCTTAAAGGTGAAAGTCCCGTCAGCTTCCCTGATTAGGACATGAGGCATTGTGGAGAGATCAAACTCATTGGAGATGTCAGAGGCTGTGGTTTCAATCCACCGACCATCCTTGTATTCAACGTAGTAATCAGACTCTGAGTTGTCCGGATCACCAATGACTTCAATCACATAGTCAGGAATCAAAGTGGCCGGTAGGTATGAAAACCTTGAGACCCCATTGCTGATGGCTTTAACACCCTCGTTACCGTAGGTGTCGGAAGCTGTTATTTCTACCTCTCCCCCATCAACCTTTTCAACCATGATCCCACCAGAGGTGAACCTTGTGACAGAATATCCGCCCCCTAGTTTTGTACTGAGCTCGGACCTAAGGCTGTCCGCAAGTCCGCTGATGGTTGCCCCTCCGGCCCCAAGGGATACCGTGGCGGTTGTACCATTTACCGTGATGTGGAAAGCATGGCTGGCCGGAGAAGCAATCACATTAGCAAAACCAATATTCACAGGGTTAGCTGGCTTCTTCCCTTCAGCCATACCGGCCTTCACAGTCCTGTTAAGGACAAACGAGTGGTCCGCTATGGTGGTCATATTAAAGTCAATCTTAGGGTTCTCACTGGTGAGGTACCCAAGGCCATCAGGCGTGTTGACTGTTTTCTTTTCAAAGGTGATTAAGTCATAGACCTCAATCATCCCGTCTGCAATGAACACCTCATAGCGTTCTGAAGTGTCCCTGTTGATGAGCTTACTGAAAACTTCCCTATCAAGGGTGTCCCGGAGCTTTGCTCTGTACTCCGTATTTGTTCTCTTACTGAAGCCAATGGCTACCGTAGGGTAGATGTTGTCGGCCACCTCACACTGACTTGTGTGCCGCATTGAGGCTGGCTGTTGACTGACTCCATTGAACAGGCTGGGGATGCTCTTATTAATCAGCATCCATTACCTCATGAGAATCCGAGCAGCATCCCAGTTACCAGACAGGATGTTGTAGTCCCCTGTCTCGGTCTCATGCTGCTGCATGGCCGTTAAAGCTGCATACTCGACTTCCTCAGAGAACTTGTGCTGGGAGTCAGAGCCAAGCTGACGAGCCTGAAAGACACGGGAGGCTCTAATCATGATGTACTGCCGGGCAGCTTCTGGGAGCTCGTCCCATGGAAGGAGCCAAACTACGTTTACCTTCAGGGGCTCCTTGAAGATGTATGTGTGGTTTCTCTTGTCATACGCTCGGCCACCACGCTGGACAAGATCAACAGCGGTATTGGTGACTAAGGAATCAATCTTGAGAATGTTTTGAGGGAGCGTAATGTGGCCCTCTGAATCTGGATAAAAGGGAAACAGTTCTTCACTGTTGAAATTCCAGCCTTTGAGCTGTACCTGCCTACTTACTTCATCCAGGGTGTCTTTAGCTTTAGCAACATCAACCAGCCCTGAGGATTCCAGAGTGTCCACAGGGGACTCCTCAATGGCATCCAGGAGTGTATTGACAGCTTCCAGCTTGGTTGTGAGTGTTGTGGTTGTCATCGCCAAAGAAAGAAGTGGGAGTAAAAAGAAAAAAGGGGAACCCCCATGAACTCTGGAGATTCCCCTAAGGTGTGCTGACGCTGTATTAAGGCGTAGCGGCTGTTACGATTTCTACTGCACAATCAGGACGGAGCCAGTCCGAACCGATTGCATATTTGGAAGTGACCAAGTGGCCCAGCCTACGTGGGTCGTAATCTGCCCGTGTGGTTGGATTAATCAGCTTCACGGTACCGGCAGCTTCACGAGTAGCAACCACAGCAGCTGTTTTCGAGAAGTCACCTTGGTACTTTGTGGGACCAGTAGTGATGTTGCTGTTAGGCAGGTTGTTGGTCTTGATGATTGGAGACCCAGCAATCCGCAGGATCGTGCCGTCAGAGTAACTGCCGGCACCCATCCAGTCCCTGTTAATCAGGTCCGTAGATTGAGCCATCAGGTAATACTGAGCTGGCCGTACATACGCAAAGCGTTCTGCGGAGGTTGGGATGTCCTTCTCATCCATAGCCTGATTGGCCGAGTAGATTGCGTTTGCCAGTACCTTGGCATCACTCATGGCTGTTGCACCAGTGAGCTGAGTACCCCCATTGGTGCCAGTTACGACAGCTGGTTGGCGAGCAGCTTTACACATGAGCTGGAGGATTACTTTGTCCCAAGCATCTGCCAGCGCATAACCAGCTTTCTTGGAGTATTCACCTCGGATGTCAAAGTGTTGCATCTGCTCATAAATATCGGCAAAGAACACATCAGCAACAAGCATGTCATCAATGGTGATGATTCGCTCATTCTGATTGGTTGCCTGGCCCAACAGCTCAGAGCCGGGGGTGTGGTACTTGGCAACTACATAGCCCGTCATCGGGAACTGTGCAGACTTACCATTACGGATAGAACGGACAATATGCTTGTCTTGGGTTACACATTGGCGTTCAAATGCGGCAAGGACCTCACCGGCATATACTTTCAGGTAAAGGTTCTTTGGATCACCAGTACCATTGACTTGGCCGCTTTGCGCGACTACTGCATTAGTCATTATTTATTACCTCATAGAGAGAATGTGAAAACGGTACATTGCGTACCTGCGGGGTTCACTTCGTTTCTCTATACCTTCACTAGATCAAAGATTATTCCGACCGCAGCCGGAGGCTATGCCTTGTCAAAGCAAATAGATATTTTGAAGATGAAGAATTACTGCTTAGAAACTTGTTGTGCGGCTTACCTTTGCCTCCACTAACTTGCGGAAGGCTGGGTCAGAGCTGTACCGTGGATCATTGATGTCACGGGTCATCTCTGCATGAGATGCGTAGCCGACTGAAGATGGGCGTGAAGTACCGCCTGACATCAGGTTAGGTGCTTTACCATTGGCCTTTTCATACTGAGCCTTCAGACCCATTACGGCAATCTCCATGTCCTCTCTGGAGGTATTGACTGCCCTGTTGAATGCCTGAAGCTGTGCCGGAGTGAAAGCTGAAGCGGCCCACGTAGCCATCTTGTTGAAGGCTTCTTCACCGCCAGCGAGGGTGTAGCCCTCTTGAGTCCGGCTGTCTACCAGAGCCTGCTGGCCTGCAATGTAGGCATTAACAACCTCAGGAGGTAGACCAGCCTTAGACAGCTTTGCGTAAGACGCTTCGGAGAGCTCGCCGGTCTCAGCATACTCATCATGGAAAGCATCAAGGTCCAGCGTAGAGCCTTCTTTAGATTCACCCTGCTCGCCCTCTTTAGACTGTTCAGCAGGCTCTTTAGCTTTCTCCTGCTTTGACTGGGTGTACTCTTTCTCTAAAGCCTTGTAGCTTTTGAGGACCTCATCAACCTTCACAGAGCCGGTCTCAGGGTCCCAGAACTTCTCAGGGACATCCTCAGGCCGCTGTGTGGCTTCACCATTAGAGGAACCTTCGGGGGTGTCTTGTGGAGTCTCCCCCTCAATACCACCCTCACCCTTAGCTGCCATCATCGCATTGTATTCATCCGATCCCGGCACCGGCTCAGCTGCTTTCTGAGTTGTCGGGGAGTCACTTGGGAGTGTGGTCATGTCTGTCATATTTAGAAATCCACCCGAATCAAGCCGTTGCTGTCTTTAGCACCACCCTTACGTTTGTAAGGAGAAGCTGGGGTGTCCGCTGGTTTCTCAGCGGGTTTCTGAACTTCAGCTGCTTTTGCAGCTTCAGGGGTGTCCGCTGGTTTCTCAGCGGGTGCTCCTGCTACTTTTGCGTTAGACATAATTCCTTTATGGTTGTTGTTGCTGATTAATCATTTCCTGCTTTGCCATCCCACCAAGAGCGTTTACTGCATTAGGCAGTCCTTGGCTAATCATTGATTGCATCATGGCTTCCTGTTGCATCTCAGCACGTTGCTCAGCTGGGATAACAAGACCCTTAACATCAATATTCAGAGATGCGGCTGTTCGCTTGATTAGCTCCCCTTTATCAAGGTAGAGCTCAAGACCTTCAGCCTTTGATACCTGCTCAAGAATCCCTACGAACTGCATCAGCTTCTGAAGGTCATTACCCCTTCCGATGGCTTCAATACCCGTAGTGATAAGCGGTTTGACGATTCCCTTAGGCAGCTTCGGAAGCTCTCCTGCGGCCTCCATAGCGGACATGATGATCCTGAGGGTGGGACGCTGGATGCTCTGAGTAAAGGCTGAATAAGAGCCCCCTCTAGCTGTCTCAAGCTCTGCCGCAAGATACCGAATCTCCTCAGCTGTTACCCTTTCTCCGTTCCGCTGGATGGCCGAGTTGAGAAGGAACGCATAAGAAAGAGATTCCTCAATAGCAGCTGCCTGCTCCTGAGCCACCTTGAAGTCCGCATACTTATCGACCTGAAGGACATCTACATCTTGCCTGTTGCCATTGATGATGGCCCCGTTCTCAGCTTGAGCCAGGGCTCTTTGCTTGGTGGTCCCATTAGGCTTAACAAGGAAGATGACCTTACTGGCAGCTGCGGCTCCGTCTAGGATTGCTTTGCGGAGGCCCTCAAGTGCCCTGAGGTCACCTAGATATTCCTCTACAAGGCCACGGCCATAGTCCTCACCAGTAATCTCGTTATAACGGAATACCAGCCATGGAAGGTTTTCATCGGTGTACTCACCTTCAGAAGCCTCCACATAGAGACCATTGATCTCTTGCCAGACTTCCCATTCTCCTGGGGCCTTCTTCCGGACGCACGTGTAGAGCTCCAGAGAGTCCTCAGTGTCATGCTTCATGGAAGCCTTGAGGGTGCCCTTGAGTTCCTCTCGGAGTTCTTCTGGGACCTCCATAAGAGATAAGTCCTCTTTGACAATAATCTCCAAGAGGTTGCCCATGGGGTCACGCTTGCATACGTACCTGTCCAGCCGGAATAGCTTTGCGCCTTCCAAGCCAGGTAGGAAGTGGAGACAAACATTGCCTGCCACAATTAAATGCTTAAAGGCTTCAAAGATGATTGGCCGGATTGGAGTGGTTTCCATTTTGAGCATGATTGAACGCTCAATGGACGCCATGGCTTCTTCAACTTCTCCTCTCGCGCCTTCAGTACCAGAGAGCTCCGCAAGGACACTCTCAGCTACCGTAAGCCGAAAGAATGGTTCATTAGGGGGGAATAGAGTAAGAAGGTATCTCGCTGAGATACTGTTGACACCCCTGCTCCCTACAGACTGCCTGGGAGTGGGATATTTAGTGCCGCTAGAGTTGGACTCTGGGGGAATGAGAGTAGGGATAGTAAGTGCTGCACACTCACGTGCCCTATCTAAATAGGAAGATCGTATACCTGATAATTGCTCATACCGCTGAGCTAGGTTTGGTCTGTTATGTTTATCCTCTGAAGGGCTCATAGGCTCCTCCATGGATTACGTAGGGGCCTTGATGCCGCTACCACCGGATGCACCGGCTGGGTCAATACGGAGACCTTTCCGTGTAGAGCTGACCTTACGGGTACCTGTAACAGAGCTTGAAGATGCTCCGGTGCTCTCTGGGAGCTGGAGTGTCTTAGGGGACTCTGGGGGGGAAACTGGAGGTGGGTCCACTTGTTTGGGTTGTTTGGGTTTGCTACCACACATTTAAGCTACTCCTTGGAGTCCTCAAGATACTCATCATGCTTTGCTTTGAGTTTAAGAACTAACCTACGCTCACCTGCTTTCATCCAGATTTCTCTGTCACTATCATTGGGATTGGGGGTTTGTTCAGGAACGCATTCATCAAGTCTTTTAATGAATGGTGTTGGAATGAGAGAGCCTAGACTCGCCCATGGGGAAGATTCAAACATATTGAATATTTAGAGGAAGGGTTATTGAATGGAAGATAGGGGGACCCTAAAGCTGTCTTAATACAACTATAGATAGCTTTAGTTTATCCTCCCTATCTGTACCTCTTTAGTGTCCCTTTGGGTGGCACTTTCCCTGTTTCAATAATAGAATCAAGGGGTTACCATGGCACCGCTACGAGCCCCTGATTTCACCAAAGAGATGAGGATTTCGATATTGTGTTTGGCTTTCTCAAGGTCCTGAAGGCCACCCTTACGCTGCCACCGGGTCAGGTACTTAATGGCATTTCCTTCGCAGAACCCAAGCCCATTCTTTTCAATGTACTCAACAGGCTGGATGGGAAAGTGTTTGTAATGCTCCCCGCCAACCTGGGTTTCCAGAGGGGCCTCTTTGTCCTCAGGCACCCTCTCTGTTAATTCAGCCACATACTTCGCAAGTGCTGGGTCCTCCTTGGTGAGCTCTGCAACATGCAGGACAGAGTTCTTACCCCATGAGTTTGTGACCGTGATGAAATCCCCGTCCACTTTGTTTACGGTGTACTTCTGTCCAAATTGTAGTGTCGCTGTGGCACTGTCAGGGCTTATCAGATAAACCCAGTCATACAGCTTGATTGATTCAGTTGCCCCTACTTGGGTTCCCAAAGAATTACCTCCTTCTTATTAAAGTCATAATCAGTGTGTCGAAGGATGCGAGCCAGTCTTGCCTGCACCAGAGCATCCTCCTCAGTCAGTCCTTTCTTCTTAAAGGCCCCTACAACAGCATCCCATGCTTCCATTCCAGACTTCCCCTTCAGAAGGGCTGTAGCTGTCTTAATGCCCACTCCGGGACACCCTGGGTAGTGGTCCACCGTATCCCCCATGAGGGTCTGAGTTAGGTGAAACCTGTCAGCAGAATCCAGAGAGACCTTACGGAGCCTGTAGGTGTCCGGGTTATAGAACTTGCCTGGGAGCGTAGCCATGTCCTTATCAGTGGAGACAATGATCTTCTCCCCTTTCACCAGCGTGGGATGGGTAGTCAGAATCCCCATGACATCATCGGCCTCCAGAGTGTCCCTCTTGTAGCTTCTGTAGTTCTCCTCAAGGTGGTCCTTAAGCGGATTAAGGAGGGCTGGCCTCGGTACTGCGGCCCTGTTGGCTTTGTAAGGCGGGTACAACTTTATACGGAAGCCTTCTGAGGAAGGACACGAAAGGCATACGATGACATCATCAGCTTTGAACTTCAGCATGAGCTGGCTGATCCATGTGTCCATGTCCTTAGCTGCCTGCTCAAGGTCCCCGATGGCTACTGAAGTGGCCCCGTTGCCCCACTTGAACTCCTTCTGGGAAACTGATGCATACTTGTAGGCTATGATGTCAGAGTCCAGAAGGAGGGTTACTATTGAGGTCACTCCTTCAGCAGTTCTACAGAGAGTGGGAGACCTGTCTCAGGGTCGAAGGTAAAGCGGACATTAGGGTTAGCAGCACCCCACAGCGCGGTTATCCCGATTTTCCCGTGTTTGACAACCACATCCCTAACCACAGGAACTGGCTTGACCCGGTACTCCATTTTGGGACTATCAAATTCCCAGCTTGGTTCTGTGTGCCATCCAAACGAAGAGCCAATTACACGGGCCTCTACAGCCTTCCCTTCATGCTGAGCGATCTGCTCCTTCTCCCACAAAAGTGGTACTCCTTTTACCCTAAAGAGTTTATCTGCGCCCCACCTTGGGACCTCTCCAGCGGGTACCCAGCGGCCTTTAGTTTTGCTGTAGACCTCAATATCAGCACCATCCAGCCATTGCTTAATGATGTTACTGTGCTTACGTTCCCGCTTTGGTTTGGTAGGGGCCGTAAGGGGACGACCAAGGTACGGCATAAATCGTGGACTGCGTGGTTTCATTCATCCTCCAATATTTCAATATGATCGCTCTCATTGAGAACATCCAGTAGGTTTCTTAATTGTTCTGAGTCGGTGTCTGCCTCTTTGGTGAGGCTGTAAAGGCTTCCTTCAATTTGCCTTGGTAATACAAAGATGGCTTCGGCTCCTGCATGAGGGACCTCGGAATCTTTATCTTTGGCCTCTCCTCTGTCGGGACATACACCTTGGTAGCGCAACCTGTCAGGGTTACCATAAGCAGCATCAATAGCAGCTTTTGCATTCTTGAAATCCTTCCCAGCCGCTTTGGCTGTATTGGTTAATCTCCCATCCTCCTTCTTGTTTTCTTCCTTACGTTTCTCAGCAAGGACCGCTGTGGTTTGTCTCTCAACATCCCACTCGGCTTGGACTTCAGCTTTTCCCAAAGAGAAAGCCAGGTAGAGGGAAGTGGCGAAAGCCAACAGCCCAAGGAGAACACCAAGGAAAGGAGAGCTCTTTTCATTAGGTAACATCAGCTCACATACGCCCGTGTCTTGAGCCAGTCCTCTTTGGCTACACTTGCGTACATCGGGAGAGGTGGTGGACTACCTGGATTCATCCGGCTCATGAGAAGCCAGAAGTAGCCCTCCATGGTTACCCTCCACTCATTCGTGGGGGCCAATGTAGCCAAGTGAAGGGATGTAATGAGGCCCCTTGAGGCCGCTGCTGCCACCGCTTTAGCCCGTGCTCTGGCCTCATTGGATTGTAGAGCTAGGGGCTGCTCTTGGATTAAGATGAGGAGAGAAGTGATCTCTGCCTCCATGCTTAGCTTGATTGTGTGTGTCATTTAATGTGTTTCACTCCAGTTGTTTCCAATTTTGTATTCACCGCTTAGTGGGCACCTAAAGTTGTAATACTCCCCAGCCAGCCTGATAGCCTCACAGCCCAGCTTCCCGACCTCCTCAGCAATCCCTTCATCAACTTCAACCTGCCACTCATCATGGACATTGGCTACAAACTCGTAGTTGACTCCAGGAAGATACCCACGGGACTGTAAGGAGTTATCAAAGATGACCAGAGCCCGTTTCATGATTGCAGCTCCGGCCCCCTGAAGAAGGGTATTAAGAGCAGCATGAAGCCCCCTCACAGACAGGAGTCTCCCATCAAGTCCCTTTAGAATCCCCTTACGATCCTGCGCTGTTACCTTCACACGCTCCGTAAGTTTCCCTAAAGCTGGGAGACTACGGGAGAGGCCCATGCGGGACCTATGTCCTGCCGTTCGGTTGTTTATGATGCGGGTTAAGATTTCCCCTAGCTTGGGGTCTTGAGCTCCGTAGATAAATGCGTAGAACCAGGTCTTAGCTATGTCCCTGCCAGACTCTCCTTCAAAGTAAAGCTTGACAGGATCAAGGCCAATACCTCTGGCGGTTACTGAGTGGATGTCAGTCCCCTTGGATTTGTCACCCTCAAGAACTGTCTTGATGTAAGCACCGTTGTCCCAAGCAGCCATATAGCCAGCCAGACAGCGAAGCTCCAGAGCTGCTGCATCAATCCCCACCAGCTTCTTATCACGCCTTACCTCAAACAGCTCTCGGCACTCTTTACCATATGGTGAGTAACCAGCAGGAACCTGAGCCATGTTAGGGCCGCTGTGTGTCATCCTTCCGGTGACAGCTCCGTTGGTATTCACAGAGCCATGCATCCTTCCGTTAGATACACACTTAAGCCAAGCGGCCTTCCCTTCAGCTATCTGCCCACACCTTTTGACCAGCATCAGGTATTCCTTAAGAGGCTCCGCTTCTGGATAAGGGAGATTCATTAAGGTGTCATCGTCTACCTTAGGCTTGCCATCAGCTGTGAACTCTGTGGGAACCCATCCATAAAGAGTTTTCAACCAATAAGCTATGTGGTCCCTACTCCCAGGATTAAACTCGGTGAGCTTGATCTTCTGAACAGGAGAGCCTGCTACATAGCCCATCCTTGAGTTGTCCCTCTTGGGGGTAAATATCTTCCCATCTCGAAGGTACTTAGGACCAAACACCTTACGGACCCTCTCAGCTGTCTCCAGCTTCTTCTGGACAAGAGTCCCATAGAGGTCCACAGCTTTAGGCTCATTGAACTGGAAGCCATAGCGTTCCTGACGAGCAATCACCCAGGCAACTTCATGCTCTAATGTGATTGACTCCTCAGAGAACGCTTTAGTTTCCAACAGGTTGAACAGCTTCAGGGTAACTGCGGTGTCCTGCTCACAGTAGTCCTCCATGTCCTGATTCCAAGCTGCCCATGGGTCCAGCCCCCGTGCCTCCATCTCTTTGGCATAGTCCCCCTTGTGGAGGTTAAGCCGGTGCCCCCAAGCCTCCAGACTATGAAGCCCAGAAAACTCTCCAGGTAGTCTCCGGGATTTAACCAGCTTTGCATCCTTGATCCTGATGTCTGCAAAGACGAGCCTTGCGTACACCAAAGTATCAATGACCTTGGAGGTGTCTACTTTGAAATGGGGATATAACTTCTTGAGAAGGGGGATATCAAACTTGATGGCGTTATGGCCGATAAGTCTGGGGGACTGCATGAGGACCTCAAGTCCCTCCTGAAGTGGGCGTCCAGAGGATTCTGGGTGGTCAGAGTACCGTGTTGATTTACCTGTTGATGTGGCTCGCATTACTAAGCAGTGAACCTTGGTGGCCTCATTAAGAAGGCCATCAGATTCAATGTCAAAGATCACTCTGACTCATACCCGTACTTGTCCATGAGTGCCGGAAGCTGTGCTGAGAGAGTCACTACATCTTCATAGTACAGCTTCTCTGTAGGACAACCTCTGTAGCCATCTGGCCGGTGCCCCTCAATATCTACCACAATACCGTTGTCGATTGGACGCAACACTAAACTCACCGCAGTTGGTGTGCCTTTATCTTTTCTCATTTAGAACATCTCCTTTTCAGTTGATTGAAATTCAATTCGCTCCTTCTCATACAGCCTCCACTCCTCTTGGTGGAGAGCTATAGGAATTGTTGAGCCAACCACACGGCCATCATTACGATGCTTAAGAAGCCGTACAGTTGTCTCTCCCTTAACCTCAGGGTCCTCTGCCTGTTGGTCCCTTTCGAGACCAATTAAGGTGTGAGCCCAGAAGCCAATGGCGCGGGAGCCTTTAAAGTGCTTGATATAAACCCTTCCCCCTTCCTCATGGGGTTTCCCATCGGGGGTAGCCAGGTGCGATACAAAGTGAATGATTACTTGAAGCCGGTGAGCCAGCCCTGCCATGGCGGCCATAAGGGTTTCCAAAGATTCCCGTTCATTGGAGGGGGCCGCAAGGGCAGTAAGGTGGTCCAGATAGAAGATTTGAATGCCCTCTGTAAGAGCCATGTAGGTGATCTTACTTTCCACCACTCCCCAGTCAGCTGTGCCGAATGAGTTGTAGAGCATCACCTTCCCATCAAGGGGACCTACAGCGGCCTTACGTTCCTCTTGGGTCCAGCTCCCATCATTGATGTGAAGCTGCTTCTTGAGGTTCTTACCAGCCAGTCTCACAAGGGTATCTAAAGGGGTCTGCTCAAAGGATAAGACCCCCACCCTCAGGCCCAGCTCAAAGATGTCAAAGGCCATCTGCTCTGCCAGAAACTCAGTCTTGCCAACACCGGTCCCTGCACCGATCCCTATGGCCTCCCCTAAGAGCCGCCCATGGGTAAGATCAGTGAGCGTAGGGAGGAACCAAGGGAGCCCCTTCTGAGGCTCCTTATCGAACTCTGGGAGGATGTCAGCTACTGTTACCAGCCCATCAGGCCGGAACTCATTGGCATTCCAGATAGCATTAATGAGGTCTTTCCCTCTGCCCGCTGTAAGCATCTCATTGGCATCCTTGAGGGGGAGCTTCGCTACCTTAACCTTGCCCGGTTTAAATAACGAAGCGCACTCCTCAATGGCCTTCTGAACCTGCTCTCTTGCTTTGGTACCTGGAGGATCATTGTCAAAGCAGATAACCACTTCATCAAAAGAATCCAACCACTCCAGATTGGTACGGAAGTCCTTGGCTGCCTTATTGATGCCGCTGGAGATAGACACTACAGGCCACTTGTTGTCCTGAAGCTGTGACAGCGACATGGCATCTATCTCACCCTCAGTAACCACCACACGCTTGCCTTTGGAGGGCCATAGGTGTTGCCCAAAGAGTTCTACCTTAACGGTCCCATTGATCCATGAGAAGTTCTTATCACGGTCCCTTAGGTGTTGAGCTCGTCTATGACCATCTCGATAATAGTTGGCGATCTGGACGATAGCACCTGAAGAGAGTTTGCCAACCTGGTAGTCAAACTTTCGGCAAGTCTCCTCTGAGATTCCTCTGGCAGGCAGGGATACATAGTCTCCACTAACTTCCTTATGTCCCACCCCCTCCCTCTGCACCTTGGACTTACCTTCACTTTGACCTGCCCTTTTTTCGCAAGAGAAGCAGTAAGTATGACCATCGTCATACACAGCGTTTGCATCGGATGAGCCGCAGTTGTCACATGATGTCTTGTGGAGGTACTGAGAGTCACTCATCGTCCCCAACAGTTACAACCATCAAAGGATTGACACTTTGTACATCCCACTGAGTAACCTTCAGGGACTTCAGTTACCCTACGGTTCCATGCTTCAATACAGTCCCCAGCATCAGCCCAGAATGTTGTCGCTACACCACACAGCCTGTGGTTTCCACAGTAAACAGCATGGGTGTCAAGTTCATCGTTGTATTCATACCTGGCTTCTGAGCCACAGCAAGGGCACGGCTTCAGAACAACTTCAGACATCTTTAACCTCCTTTAACAATCCCATCCCATAAGAGCCTCTCCCAACGCTTTATGGAGACTAGCGGTGGAATCCCCTTGGTACCTTCCTTCGGAGAACATTTGAATCAAGGCTGTGTGCATAACTTCCACTAGGAGGCCCTCTCTATGGGCAATCTGTATGGCAGTCCCAACAGACCTAAGCTCCCCTGCAAGAGCGTCTGGGGTGTCATGTACATGCGGCCCATTACATTTCCAAGGGGTCACACAGTTTGGACACAGACTTTCTTCAGACATCTTTAACCTCCCTATAAACAACCTTAGCCCTCTCCTGAAGGCCTCCAAGGTTCACCGCAAAGTTCCTCACACGCCATGCATTGAACATTCTTTCAAGGACCCTCTGAGGGACCACTTTGCGTTGTGCTTGGTCGGACTTAAGTTCCTCTTTGGCGTTCCTTTCAGTCAGCCTTTTGATTGACACTTCCATGTTTGGTTTGAAGATAACGACTTCCACAGGGAACTCTTCAGGGATGTCCTGAAAGAGTGAGAACTCCCCGATGTGGGTGTTGTCAAACACAATGTCTTTACCAAGGAATCCCGCAAGTTCTACTGCGGTAGAGAACATGACCTTCTCGATTTCTTTGACAAGGTGCCGAGTTTCAAGACGAAACATCTCACCGTAAGAGACTCCCAGAGAGTTCGCCAGGAACATCGTGATATCGTCATAGCTGATAACTATGGGATCACTCATTTCCTCTGAGACGTATGTGGATTTACCGCTGCATGGAAGGCCAACCAAGAAAACTACTTTACTTTGTTGGCTCACTTGGCTCCTTCAGTCCAGCTTCAGTTTTCGATAGGTGGTCATTCTCAAGGAGCTTCTTGAAGCCAACTCCAGCCGCCTTATGGTAAATGACGATTCCCTCAGGATTCATAAACCCCGGTGCCAAGTAAGAGCCATTTCTTTCAAGAAAGCGCAGGGCATTATCTATAGCTTCCTTAGAGAACACCCCTTGGTAGAGGATGGGAACAATTAGGCAGCACTCAGGAAGCTCTTTAAGGGATGTCCAGCGGCCAACGTTAAACAACGCAAAGTACCTGTCACACAGCCCATAGCCTCTCTGAATGCCCCGACCGTACCACTCACCAAAGTGTCTCCCAGGGCCGAGCTTAAGGAGTTCCTCTTTATTTCCTAAGACCCACGAAGCGAAACCATAGTTGTCATTCTCAGGAGTCAGGTAGCGGTTCCGAGAACCCGCAAAGATGTCGCCATCCTCAGTGATATGAACCTGGGCATTGGTGCCGTCAATCTTTTCGGTGATAATAATTTCGCGGGAGAGTCTGTGGAGTTTGGGGAAGGGAACGAATGATTCCATATTACTCAATTAAGTTTTCTCCTTATTTTTAAAACCTGTGTTGTTCATTTCCTTTCTCAGGGAAGCCAGCCACTTCTTTTCCAATGCTATGAGCATGGGAGATACTCTGCGAGATATACGGTCATAGAGATATCTCTCACTCAGGAACGCAGCCAGCTCCGCAGCTTTTTCTTCAACTTCCACAGTCGAATATATTGGTTCCTCACCATCAAGGACCTCCCGTATATCTCGAAGAACAGAAAGCGGGATGACGACCATTCGATCTTCAGTTTCCATGTCTAGCCCTCCAGTTGTTCAACTCCCGGACAGCCACAGGATCAACATAAGCTCCTGCTTCGTTTCTCTTCAGGTTGATCTTTGGGAAGTAACACAAGGCCCATGCCTCGAAGGACTGAAGGGTTTCTTCAGACATCTTTGGCCTCCTCAATGCGGACTACCTTGTTGCCTGGGAACCGTGCGATAAACTCACGGCCATCCTCCATACGGGTGCAGCGGACAGTCCTTGGTAAAAGCTCTATGACATTTCCAAGGAGCTGGAAAGAGCCCCCATAGCGGCTGGCCTTCTTGGCATAGGCAATCCTATCGCCCACCTTCAGGACATTCCCAAGGCAGTCTTTGACTTCATTTTTAGTTATCATTTGTTTTCCTTCCCAGTAATAACCATGTTGCCGCCAGCAAGAAACAACTTGTGCTCATCATATGTGTACCACTTCCCATCCTCGGCTTTGATAAAACAGGACATAAAGCACATTTTTGTGTCTCGTCCTGTTGCTTCCTTATAGACACCGCATTCATAACCCACGCCAAGACGGGCTATCCCCATGATGATAGAAGTAGCAGCCACAAGAAAAAGAAAAACTGGAAGCAGGAACTCCTTATAAAATGAAGGCATCACTTCGCCTCCACCACAGTTCCACTATGGAGAACTTCAGCCAACTCAGCGAATACCTTGGAGAGTTCTTCGGCATCTTGGGCTGTAATGTACTGGTGATTGAGAGCTAACCCTGTAAAGCCAGCTTCCCCGAACTTCACCCTGAGTTCCTCCCTAGCTACAGCCGGAGCAATTTGTAATTTCGCTCGGGAAGCCCTTGTTACAATTATCTGAGGCACCTCCAAGGTTTTCTTTACAATGGTTTCTTCTTTGATTTTCAAAAGTGACATTTCAGTTTCTCCTTTGTTCAGCCTCAAGCTGCCTTCAGTTGTTTCTTCAGTTCAATCTCAGCCCGTCTTTGGGCATCCCAGTGCGCCCTTAGGCTGGCACCATAGTTACCCCGCTGGCCCATTGCTCGGCGAACCTTGCGAGGAAGGTGGCGGTGAAGCTGGGGGTTATAGCGAGTGGTGTCTAAAGGTGCCTGAGGTTCTTTTGTGGAAGGCTGAGTAAACTTGTTCCAGAGTTTTGTAAGGAAGTTCATTTCGAGACCTCCTCTCCTGAGTTGAACCAGAACTCAACTGACTGGATGAGCATGTTGTAATGCTGGCCGTAACGGTTGTTGCCATGAGTTTTCTGTACAGCAGCTTTGAACTCTTCCAAGGTGCCGCCGAAGCAACCCCGTATCAGGAACACGCTTCCATCTTTCTGTCGGAATACTGTGAGAGTTCCTTGGTCGGAGCCAACTCCAGTGAACCACTGGATGTCTGTGCGTTTAGACACCCGCGCATCGCCGGACACCCACGCATTGCCGTACACCCGCGCATCGCCGGACACCCACGCATTGCCGTACACCCACGCATCGCCGGACACCTCCGCATTGCCGTACACCCGCGCATTGCCGGACACCTCCGCATTGCCGTACACCCGCGCATTGCCGGACACCTCCGCATTGCCGTACACCCGCGCATTGCCGTACACCTCCGCATTGCCGGACACCCACGCATTGCCGGACACCGAAAGATTCTTTTCAGATTCGATGTACCCGCCAAGGGTGCCTGGGGATACCAACAGTCCAATAGCAACAAGGGCCTTAACTCGGTAGAGGGTCTTGCCGTCCCAAGTCTTTTTAGTGTCGTCTTTCAGCAACACATACTTCTTGTTTTCTTTACTTGTCATTCAGTGTTCTCCTATGAATATCTACGAATGAAAAGAGGAGCCTCTTTGGGCTCCCCTTGGGTGGTATTTAGGTGATAAACTGCCGATACTTTCGACCCCTTTTCTTGTAGGACTAGTGGATGCTGGCAGGCTGTATCTGCCAGATGTTCAGGAGGTACACGTAAGGTGTGCCATGCTCTGTGCAAAGGAGCGGCTAGTACCCGTTCCGCTGCATTACTACCACTTGAGAAGGGGTCTTAAAATTTAATGTTGAAATACATGTTGATTGGCAATTCATAACAGCACTGGCGACCATCGTTCAGGCTGTTTTGGACTACATTTAATGTGGACTAAAGGGGACCAGAAGCGGTCCCTTTAGTTTTTCTTTGGCCCTTTCAAAGTTGAGAACCACTCCCGGACATCAAAGCATGGACAGGCTTTCTTTACGCCCTTGAAGTCCCTATGGCCCAGCACTTCAGCCTTAGGGAATCTTTGGGTAAGCTCTGACATAATGTCCTCAAGAGCATTGAACTGCTTCTTGGTGTAGTTCATTTCTGGAGTCTTTCCATCCTCCGCTACGCCACCCGACAGACAAATACCAATGGAGTAAGCGTTGTGGCCTTCTACGTGGGCACCGGGCTTTTCAAGTGGCCTACCTGTTTCAACGGTGCCATCTCTTTTAATAACGTAGTGGTATCCAATACCAAGCCAGCCTCGCCCCCTATGCATACGATCAATATCAGCAGCAGAAGTGTCCTGGGACGGGCGCGTAGCGGAGCAATGAATGACTATGTGGTTAATCTTTCGCACAAGCCTCAGCGTTCTTAAGGTGGTTGGAGAGCTCTCCAAAGTAGTCCGAGAGCTGCTTAGCGTCTGAGCTGTTCAGCCACATCAGCACACGCTCTGCTGGGTCCGAAAGCTGGCTCACCTCCACATAGCCTGTAGCGTCTGTCAGGTCAACTTCATGGAGGGCTATACATACATCAGCGTTGTGGAAGTTCTTCCGCTGACCGGCCACAGGAACCTGCATAGGGATTACCTGAATGTGCTCCTCTGATTTACGAAACACCTGTCTTGGTTCCCCTACAAGTGTGAAATTACACATTACTTTCCTTTCTTTTTCTCTTTGAGCCAAGCCGCTGGTATCTCCTTGTCTGCATACAGGAACCCATTCTTCTCACACCACTTGGCATAAGTAGTTGGACTACCCTTATAAATAGGAGCTGCTGAACGTTGGAAAACGAAGCGGATGTCTAGCTCAGGATGCTGGGCCTTTATCAGGAGGTGCTTTTTGCGATCCTCAATTTGAAGCCAGCCTTTTGATTCAATGATGATCCCATTAGGGAGCTGGAAGTCCCATGTATAGGTGTGTTTTTGTGGCGGGGAGGTGTACTCAAGTTTCCCTCCCTCATACTTGGCATCAATACCTGCGGCCTTGAGCTGCTCGTCCAGTCTTTCTTCTAGTCCAGACCTGTAGCCATTAGCTCGCCCCCGCAGGTATTTAAAGTTTCTTCCAGTTGCCACTTAGAAGTCGATGTCCTCATCTGAGGGGTCACTCATGGGAGCCGCTGTAGGTGGCTCATCGTCCTCAGCTTCGTAGCCGTCTTTCACTCCAAAGCCGTATGAAGATGCGCCTCCAGAGGACCCATTGCTAAGGGCAATGATCTGAACAGCAGACAGCTTCAGGGATGCTCCAGCCTCCCCTGTTCCTGGCACATAGTATGGGGAAATCTGTCCAGCAACACAGCCTCTGGTTCCTCCCCAGATGTCTGGAGGGTTCTTAAGCTCAACACCCTTAGCATCAAAGATTTTGGGACGCTGTGTAACGGTGGCCTGAGTTTTCCGGTTCTGATAAGAAGCGTTCATCTTGAATCGGAAGGCAATGTTCCCATTAGGATTGCCATCATCATCGTAACAATCTTTATAAGCCGGAGAAGCCAGCTTAAGGCTCTCCAAACGTTTCTTCATGGGACCTTTCTTCTTCCCATCTTTCTCAGCCTCAAGCTGCTTTTCAAGCTCGGCCTTGGCATCCTCAAACGATTGTTGAGCTACAGCGTCAACTTTTTCAATGAGTGGCTGAGCGACATCTGAAGGGAGCACAAGGGTTACTGAATACTCCCCTTGAGATTTAAACTTGGTGTCCGGCTCGCCCAGCTTTGGGTAGCTGAAATCACCTTCAGGCGTTGTGACTTTTTCATACTTAACTTTTTTATTGCCCATGTGTTTGTGTGTTTTCCTTTCGTTGGTGGTACTCCTCCTCAGCCGCTGAAACATCTACGCCTAGTCCAAGAAGGTTGGTGTGAATATCAACAGGGAGAGGCTCCCCGTGACTCCAATAAAACTTGGCCCTGCTAAGAAGCCTCTCCAGGTCTATCCTCACAGGTCACCTCATTTCATTTTTGATGTACTCCCTCAGAGCCCTTATCTCTGAGTGGTAGTGTGTGTTAAGGTCCCCCACAATTCGATCTGCCCTGTTAAGGAGCTCTCCTACAGGAACCCCTAACATGCTGGACACCTCCCTCATCAGGAGCGAAAGCGCATGAACGGCATCATGCTTTGGGATGTTTTGAATGGTGTTGATAAGGGAATAAGCCGCTGTAACAACCTCAGGCGGCCTAACCATGTTTAAAGAGTCTCTGTTCATCAATCCTTTTTGTTGGTTGACATCCACGGGTGTCTTGCCCGTGCCTCAAAAGAAAACCAACCGGCTGGAGCATGTCCATACCGGCCAGTTGTTCTCGCTTTTCTTTCCTTTTGGTTCCGTTGTTTCTTCTGCTGTGGTTTCATCTTGGCCTCCTAAGTTTTAATGGCTGGGCTGTACCTCTTTAGGGTCCCCTTGGGTGCCTTTTCCATTAAATTAGTTTACCGAGCGGAACTATTAGGCAAAAAAGTACAAGCTATCCATGACCTGTGACAGATCAAGATTTCCCTTTGGTGGCAGCTCAGGGAGTTTCTTAGCGGCCTTCTCCGGGAGCTGTGTTTCAAGCTGTGCTTTGAAGTCAGCCAGGACATCCCCTGAATACTGCTCAACAAAGGCCCTCCTTAACTGGTACGAAAGAATGTCTACTGATCCTGCATGGGTCCCAAAGGAATCATGGATCATACTGAAGTGCTCCACCCCTTCATCAGCACAATGACATACGGTCCTTTGCATGTGTGCTGCGTCCAGGCTGTGCACAAAGTTAGGTGCAATCCCCAGAGACTGCTTCCGGGTGTCCAGCACTTCTGTCTCAAAGCGGAGGGTAAGCTTCAGCTCACGGCCATTGATTGTCATACGAGTCCTTACCCCCTTCATCTTCTTGTAATACTGAAGAACCTGTAGACCAGCTGGAGTTACCCACTGAACCGGCAAGCCATTGGAAGCTGCTACCTGGGCAGACTTACGAAGCCACTCCATTGCCCTCCTTGCGGCCACTACAACACGGCCAATGGCCTCATGATTGTGCTCTGCAAGGTATGAAGCATCATCCCAGTCATTCTCGGATGCTTCCCCATCAGCAGCATCACTAAACTCTTTCATGAGCTGTTTCTTCATGCCATTTAAGGTGACTGCGTAGGGCACTGTCATGGTGTTACGCTTAACCAGCTGTCTGGTCACATTCCCTTCCCACTTCATGCCAAGCAAGATCCCGTTCTCAGCATCCTGTTTCACCAGCTCGTTAGTTACCTTAGCCACCTCCCCATATAAATCGCTAGGGACAGCTGAAGGAACCAGATTAGTGGCCTTACCTCCAACCTCATCCAACAGCATGGCAGAGAAGTTCTGAAGGCCGTTACAGGAGCCATCAAGGGACACCGGAAGGTCACTCTGATATTCCTCTGGCCTACCACCGGCCTTAAGGTGAAGCTCCAGCCCCAGATAAACAAAAGAGAACGCAAGGAACTGGAAAGGATCATCAGCTTCAGTCCAGAAGCGGGAACCATCAAGCGGGTTTAAAGCTGAGTCAAGGATGTGCTCATGGTGTTCCTGGACCCACGTAATGCGGTCATCAAAGGCCACCTTATCTACCCCGAAGCAGTTGGCACCATGCATATAGAGCCAATACTGTCCGTTGGTCCCCAAGGGTTTAGCATCAGCAAAAGTGAGGAGGGCTTTTGATACATCATCCCCCTGTGGAGTCAGCACAGAAGAAACTGGGTAGGCTCTTCCCCGTGTATCAAGGGAGTGTGGGAAATAAAACCTGTCAGTATCATGAAACTTACGGGCTATGGCAATCCGCTGGGCCGCTATGACACGTTTACTTGTTGTCCTGTAATTAAAATCATGGACCTTGGCGGCCTCCCTCCTCCAGCCCTTGTGAGCTTCTTGGTCTTTATCAGGGTCATGAGCCTTAGCTGGGGTCTCAAGGAAATTACTGGAGGGGAGCTTACCCACCCTCATTCCAGCTTGCCAGCACTCCTCAATAACCCTTAAGACTGGCCTATTGATCTTCCATGGGGTGTTCTGAAGAGCATTGATGGCCTTATAAACCATCGGCATTTCTACCCACTCCAGCTCCTGAAGGTAGTTCTTATTGGCTGTTTTAATAAGGGGATACTTCAGGGCCTCTGTGTAATACCCTCCGTTATACGGAGTAGACCACTCCAGCGGCTTGGCTATCATGGGCATGTGGAATGGGTGGAGCAGCTCACAGCGGCCATGGGCTTCCTGAAGCCACTCAGCTACAGATGGCTCTGGGCAGACAAAGTATGGCCTATCGCTGCCCTTTCCTTGTCCCATTGCCTTGAGATAAGCAAAGCCGGTTTCTTCTATGAAACAGTCAATGAGATAAGTCCCCACTTTGGTTGTCTCTGAGGCTCCCCACTTCACAGTCTTAATCTCAAAGTTCTTCAGGTACCGCTTAAAGACCAAGTGTCGGTGGCCTTCATGGGGGGACTTCGCAAGCCGCTTAAGGAGCACCCTGTAGATTCCCGGGTGTTCTTCTTTAAGCCGGTCATAGTTGACAGCGTTCTCAAGGGTTCTACCGATTTCCTTGGCTAAGGAAGTCAGTGCTGGGAACCTGTGGAAGCTGCTGATAATAGTCCGGGCTGTAACATAAGCAAGCATGTCAGGCTCAAACTGATCCAGAAAGTAGAAAACGGTGGAGCTCTTTAGGGGTGTCCCAGCCAAGACACGTTCTTTGTCTCGCTGTATCCGGTCTGCCAGTGGTTCAACAGCCCTACGAACCAGCCGCATCCCCGGAGGTAAATCCGCAGCTGCTCTCTTGGTGGTCATTGCCCGATAACGGTCAACACCCATTTTCACAATATCTTCTTCAAGATCGCGCTGGGCTTTGTTCAACTCTTCCATGATTTCTCCAATCGTTTGAAATAAAAACAAAAAGAAGAAGCCACAGGGAACCCTGCCGGTTGGCATAGAACAAATAAAACGGAAGTCGGTCCTCTGTAGCTTCCGGCTGGGCTAACTACAGAGGCCTAAAAATGAAGGCCGTTTAGGCAAAAGAAAAGGAGCCCTGGGCATGGTGCCTAGAGCTCCTAAAGTTGTTTCTAAAGGGATACCTTTTACTATCTTTGTCACAGTTTGAGTCACAATTAGTCTCTTGAAGAAAACTAAACCAGACACAAACTCAGGTAACCCTTTGTTTTGTTTTGGCTCCCCGACCTGGGCTCGAACCAGGGACCTGCGGATTAACAGTCCGTCGCTCTACCAACTGAGCTATCAGGGAATAAAGAAGAAGATTATAAGCATGCTCTGGGCCGATGTCAAATAAATCTCAGACTTATTTTGCGTTTTTTGCGGTCATTTCGGCTTTGTATTTGCTGTAGGCTTGTTTGCTGTGCCCGCAGACGAATTGGCAGCGGGTTTTTGTGCGGGTGCAGCCTGTGCGGATGGTTTGGAAGTGGTTGTCTGCCCTGCGGGCTGGCTTTGTGCTGGCGCAGGGTTGGTCGCCTCCTGCGTGGCCGGCTTTGTGTCTGTGGGCGCGGCTTCGGGTTTTGCGATTGGCAGGGCCAGATCGCCCTCTACGGGCTTGCCCTTGCCGGGGAATTTGGAGGTGTCGATCACCTGGATAAAGATTTCATCCCGTTTGATCATGCCCAGTTCAAAGCGGGCGCGCTCTTCTATGGCTTCGGTACCGACTTCAAGATCACGCACCTCGGAAGCCAGCTTGGCGTTGCGCAGGCGGTAGTCCTCGTTTTTTTCCTGTGCGGCCTCCAGTTGCAGGGAAAGCTCGCGCGCACGGAAAAAGCCGCCCTTGCCCATCCACAGCGGGTACTGGATGAGCAACAGCAATACGGCAAGGACAATGGTAATCAGACGCATTGTTCGGGCGGCTTCATACCAGACTGCCGGTAATATACCGGCAGTCTGGAAGGTTTATTTCAGGTTGTAGTAGGCGTTTTTACCGGGATAGCTGGCGATCTCGCCGAGGTCTTCTTCTATGCGCAGCAACTGGTTGTATTTTGCCATGCGGTCAGAGCGTGACATGGAGCCGGTCTTGATCTGCAGGGCATTGGTACCGACTGCAATGTCAGCGATGGTGGAATCCTCGGTTTCGCCCGAACGGTGCGAGATAACAGCGGTGTAGCCTGCCCGCTTGGCCATTTCGATGGCAGCGAAGGTTTCGGTCAGCGTGCCGATCTGGTTGATCTTGATGAGGATGGAATTGGCAATACCCTTGCTGATGCCTTCACGCAGGATCTTGGTGTTGGTGACAAAGAGGTCATCTCCCACAAGCTGGACTTTTTTTCCCAGCGCTTTGGTGAGTATTGCCCAGCCTTCCCAGTCGCTTTCTGCCATCGCGTCTTCGATGGAGATGATGGGATACTTGTCGCACCAGGTTTCAAGCAGGTTGGTAAAGTCGGCGGCGGAAAGGGAAAGTCCTTCCCCGGAGAGGTTGTAGCGGCCATCCTTGTAGAATTCGCTGGCGGCGCAGTCCAGGCCCAGGGCGATCTGGGTGCCCGGCTCGTAGCCTGCCTGCTGGATGGCCTGTATGATGAGCTGGATGGCTTCTTCATGGTGGGCAACGGATGGGGCAAAGCCGCCTTCGTCTCCGACGTTGGTATTGAGGCCGCGGTCGTGCAGGATTTTTCGCAGGGTATGGAAGACTTCCGCGCCATAGCGCACGGCTTCCCGGAAGCTGGGCGCGCCGACAGGGATAATCATGAATTCCTGGATGTCGAGGTTGTTGTCCGCGTGCATCCCGCCATTGATGACGTTCATCATGGGCACAGGCATCTGCATGACGCCGGAGCCGCCAAAGTAACGGTAAAGCGGCAGACCGGCCTCTTCGGCTGCTGCCTTGGCAACGGCCATGGAGACAGCCAGCGTGGCGTTGGCGCCAAGGCGGCTCTTGTTTTCGGTACCGTCCAGGTCAATCAGTGTCCGGTCAAGGAAAGCCTGTTCGCTGGCATCCAGCCCGATGATTGCTTCGGCGATCTCGGTATTGATATGTTCGATGGCGGTGAGTACGCCCTTGCCCATGTAGCGGCTGGCATCGCCGTCACGCAGTTCGATGGCTTCGCGCGATCCTGTGGAAGCGCCGGACGGTACGGCTGCGCGACCCATGACTCCGGATTCGAGCAACACGTCGCATTCTACCGTCGGATTGCCGCGAGAATCGATGATTTCACGCCCGATGATGTCTACGATAGCACTCATGATGGTTCCTTTATTGAATAAAACGTCGGGTTGGTGGTTTATGCAAAATCAAATTCGAGAAAGCCGGCTTTCTTGACAGCACGATCGATCTCGACAAGTGTGGCCAGGAGTTCTTCCATCCGGTCAAGCGGCACGGCGTTGGGGCCATCGGATTTGGCTTCTGCAGGGTTGGGATGGGTTTCCATGAAAAGCCCGGATATGCCGACAGAAACCGCTGCACGTGCCAAAACAGGTACAAATTCGCGCTGGCCTCCAGAGGAGGTGCCAAGCCCGCCGGGCAATTGCACGGAATGGGTCGCGTCAAATACAACCGGGCAGCCGGTCTTTCGCATCATGGCAAGTGAACGCATGTCGGAGACCAGGTTGTTGTACCCGAAGGATGCGCCTCTTTCGCAGACAAGGAAATTGTCTTCGGATACCCCTGCCTCTTTGGCGGCTTCCCGGGCTTTTGCCACGACATTGAGCATGTCGTCCGGTGCGAGGAACTGGCCCTTTTTGATGTTGACCGGCTTGCCGCTCCTGGCGCATGCCTGGATGAAATCGGTCTGGCGGCACAGGAAAGCCGGTGTCTGGATGACATCGACGACGTTGGCTGCGGGGATGATTTCATCTTCGCTGTGGACGTCGGTGATGACCGGCACATTGAACTGTTTTCTGACATCCGCCAGGATTTCCAGCCCCTTCTCTATTCCCGGCCCCCGGAAGGAGGATGAGGAGGAGCGGTTGGCCTTGTCGTAGGATGATTTGTAGATGAATGGTATGCCCAGGCGCTTTGTCATTTCGGTCAGTGCGCCGGCGGTGTCGATGGCGAGCTGGTGTGATTCGATGACACACGGGCCCGCAATGAGGAAAAAGGGCTGATTCAGCCCTGTATCAAAGCCGCAGAGTTTCATGCTGCCCTTTCTTGTACGTTGTGTTGCGTTTCTTTGTGCTTCAATGCTGCTTTAACAAAAGCGATAAAGAGCGGGTGGCCTTCACGTGGCGTTGACTTGAATTCGGGATGGTACTGCACGCCCATGTACCAGGGATGCGCACTCTTGGGCAGCTCCATGATTTCGCACAGCTTTTCATTGGGCGTACAGGCTGAGACAACGAGTCCGGCGCCCTTGATGCGGTCGAGGTAATGGTTGTTGGCTTCGTACCGGTGGCGATGGCGTTCTGTCACGACATTGCCGTATATCTCGGACGCCAGGGTACCCGGCTCGATTGCACAGGTCTGTGCACCGAGGCGCATGGTGCCACCCAGTTCGGATTCTTTGTCACGCTGCTCTATTTTGCCATCCTGGTTTTGCCATTCGGTGATCAGTGCGACAACGGGTTGCTCGGTATCGGGCGCAAATTCGGTGGAGTTGGCGTTTTTGAGGCCAGCCACATTGCGGGCGTATTCAATGAGCGCTACCTGCATACCCAGGCAGATGCCCAGGTAGGGGATTTTGTGTTCGCGAGCATACTGTGCCGCCTGGATCTTGCCTTCCACACCGCGTGAACCAAAGCCGCCGGGCACGAGGATGGCGTCGTATTTTTCCAGCAGGCCAGCGGTGCCCTTTTCCTCGATCTCTTCGGAGTCCAGGAAATCGATATTGACCCGGCTGTTGGTATGGATACCGGCATGGCACAATGCCTCGATCAGTGACTTGTAGGATTCGGTGAGATCAACGTATTTGCCGACCATGCAGATGGAGACTTCTTTTTCAGGGTTGTCCAGTGCGTGGACCAGCTTGTTCCACACGGTCAGGTCTGCCGGTGGCGGGGAAAGGTTCAACTCCTTGCAGATGATGGCATCCAGCCCCTGGTTATGCAGGAGATTGGGGATCTTGTAGATGGTGTCAACATCCCATACGGAGATGACGGCATCTTTCGGCACATTGGAAAAGAGCGATATCTTGGCGCGCTCGTCTTCGGGAATGGGCCTATCTGCCCGGCACAGGAGCGCATGGGGTGAAATACCGATTTCACGCAGTTTCTGCACGCTGTGCTGGGTGGGCTTGGTCTTGAGTTCACCTGCTGACGCGATAAAGGGAACGAGTGTCAGGTGAATGAATGCGGCCATGTTGCGGCCTGCTCTCAGACTCAATTGCCTCGCGGCTTCCAGAAACGGCAGGGATTCAATGTCGCCCACGGTGCCGCCGATTTCGACGATGGCAACGTCGTAGCCTTCTGCACCACGGTAAATGAAGCTTTGTATCTCGTTGGTGATGTGCGGAATGACCTGGACGGTCTTGCCGAGATATTCGCCGCGCCGCTCCTTGCGGATGACGGACTCGTATATCTGCCCGGTGGTGAAGTTGTTGATCTTGCGCATCTTGGTCGAGATGAAGCGCTCGTAGTGGCCAAGATCGAGATCAGTTTCCGCGCCATCATCGGTGACAAATACTTCGCCGTGCTGGAACGGGCTCATGGTGCCGGGATCCACATTAATGTAGGGATCGAGCTTGAGCATGGTGACTTTGAGGCCGCGCGATTCAAGAATCGCTGCGAGGGATGCGGCTGCAATCCCCTTGCCCAGGGATGATACAACGCCGCCAGTAACAAATACAAATTTTGTCATCACAAATGAGTGCCGGTGGAAATCCAGATTATAACGCATCATCCGCCAATTCCGATGGTGCCCGGCGTATTTTGTGCCGCAATGTTGCAGCGAGGCGACGCACCGCGTTTTTACCGGAAAATCATGGATTTACCTGCCATACCAGTAGCGTTTTCGCACGTTTCGCCAGCCTTCGGCTTCGACTTTTTTTCCAAACCGGATGAGGATGGCGCCCTCCTCGTCTGTGCGCATGCGCCTGATGCCCAGCACATCGTACCGCGCAGAGACGGTGTCGTCTGGGTGGCCGTACCGGTTGCGGTAACCCATCTGGAAGATGGCGATGGATGGCTTGACGGTGGCGAGAAACGGCAGGGAGGAAGAGGTATTGCTGCCGTGGTGCGGCGCGAGCAGGATGTCGCTTTTGAGTTTTTCGGGCACACGAGACAGCAGGCCGGATTCTTCCCGTGTACCGATATCGCCCGGCAGGAGCATACTCTGGCTGCCGGCGGTGATCTTGAGGACGCAGCTCAGTGCGTTGGACTTGTTTTTGTCTTCGGGGGCCAGGTGGATATCCATTGTGGGTCCCAGCATTTCAAACTGCACGCCATCCCATTCCCACATCTGCCCCGCAAGGCAGGGGCGATGGTCACGGGCAAGCGCCACCAGCGGATCGTCGGGCTTTAAGGAGGAATAAACGCTGCCCACGGTGATTTCCGGATCGGTGAGAAGTGATGCAGCGCCGCCTGCGTGGTCCATGTCGCCATGTGAAATGACCAGGACATCAAGCGAGGTAATGCCCCGCGCATTCAGGTAGGGGATAATGATCCGTGACCCGGCATTGACTTCATCGGTATAAGCCGGACCGGTGTCGAACAGGAGGCGGTGGTTGCCCGTTTCGACAAGGATGGCGCTGCCCTGTCCCACATCCAGTGCAATGGCCTGCACTTCCCCGCCTGGAGGATGGGAGGGCTGGGAAAGAAAGAGCGGCACCCAGCAGGCCAGGCCCAGCCATCTGGCAGGCCAGCCTCTTGGCGCGAGCATCCAGATCGTGCCCATTAAGGCCACCACGAAAAACCAGGTTTCAGGGATGGGGGCTCTCCAGACAGCGAAGGAAAAGGCACTGAAGTATTCCAGAACAATCGCCAATAGAGAAACCAGGTAATGCGCCACGCCGAGGAGGTAATGGGCAAGAAAGGACGGCATGATGCTGCCCAACAGCGCCATGGGTGTAACCACCGTGCCAACCAGGGGGATGGCAATGGCATTGGCCAGCGGACTGATCAGCGAGATGCGGCCAAAGAAAAGGAGTGTCAGCGGGATAAGGCCAATGGTGATGCCCAACTGGACACGGGCGGCATTTTGCAGGGCAAAGATCCAGCGTGTTTTTTTTGGCACTTCCTGGCGAAAGATGGTCTTGCGACCGGATGAGATAAAGAGGATGCAGCCGATTGCACCAAAAGAAAGCCAGAAACCGGGGGCAAGAACAGCCCAGGGGTCAAAAAAGAGTACGATTCCCAGGGCGGCAAAAAGGACATGGGAAACACGGGTAAGACGCCCCATCCAGAGGGCAATGGCAACGACGATGAGCATGTAGAGCGTCCGCTGCGCCGGTACGCCAAAACCGGCAAGGAGCACATAGACCCACGCCATGAGGACACCTCCCACGGCGGCGGCTTTCTGGGCAGGCAGTAAAAGCGGCAACTTCGCCCGGGTAAAAAAGGAACGCCGCCACAGAAACGAGACAAGGCCCGCAAACATACCGGATATGAGGGTAATATGCAGCCCGGAAATGGACACCAGGTGGGATATCCCCGTGCGGTTGAATACATCCCAGTCAGAGGTGGCTATCCCCTGCTGGTCGCCAATCACCAGCGCAACGATGACGCCGGCATAACGCGCATCCGGCAAGGCATGGCGGATATGGTCGCGCAGGCGGCTTCTGGCCCGGTTGATGATGCTTCCGGGTGTCATGACAAAGGGGGCGAGTTCGCGGTTTTTGACCGCCTCTTTTGTGTCGTGGCGCACGTAGCCGGTGGCCCGGATATGCTGCTTCAAAAGCCACATCTCGTAATCAAATCCGTCAGGATTGGCGCTGCCATGCCCACGCTTCAACCTGACATTGAGCCGCCAGCGCGCACCGGGCCGCACATCAGGGATGGGGGCGGCATCATCTTGCTGGAAGGTGTTGCTCCAGGAAAGGAGGAGCCGGGCAGGAACGGTAACCGGATGGCCGCTGAATTCGGCACGCTCTACACTGAACTGGAAGCTTTTGCCTGTTTCTGCCAGTTTTGGCAGGCTATCGATGGTGCCGGTAACAATGATGTTTTTGCCTTCGAGGTATTCGGGCAACTCATCAGACAAATAATACTGTGCAAAGACCGATGCCCAGAAAAAGCCGAACAGGATACCAGCAAGAAAACGCAGCAGCCGTTTGAGGGAAGCCCTGTCAGCAGCAAGCCGTTGCCAGAAGGAGGCAGCCATCAGTCCGATGCTGGCTACTGCCAGCAAGAGCAGCACAGGCCAGCCAGCCAGGTCGGCCTGCTGTTGCAGGATGATGACCCCCAGGGCAAAGCCGGCAATGGCTGCACGCATCAGGCGTTGAGGGGAAGCTTTGAAAGGCGTGGCATGACCTTGAGGGCATTTTCGGTGGTTGCCGTAGCCAGCGCTTCAGGTGTGATGCCGCGTAACCCGGCCAGCTCGGCACCAATACGCGGTAGCTCCTCCGGGGTATTGAAGGGTTTGTCGAGCCAGGCGGGTGGCAGGTCGGGCGCATCGGTTTCGATAACGATGGCGTCTTCCGGCAGCTCGACGGCAAGCCGCCTCATATGTTGCGCCCGTTCATAGGTAAAGGTGCCGGTAAAGCTCAGCATGAAACCCAGCCCGATAAAGGCATGGGCCTGCTGGAGGCTGCCATTGAAAGCATGGGCAACCCCGCCGGGTGTTTTGATCTGGCGGAGATATTTGAGGACTATGTCAACGGCGCGCAGGCTGTGCAGGAGCACGGGCAACCCGAGGTCGCGCGCCATTTTCAGTTGCTCCACGTAGTAATGCTCCTGTTTTTCCCGCAATGGCCCTTCCCTGCGTTCGGGTTTGTAAAAATCCAGGCCAATCTCGCCGATACCAACAAACTGCGGGTCAGCAAGGCTCGCTTCCAGCAATAGGCGCATGGCTTTCAGATCATCTTCTGTGGCGTCCACCACGCAGGACGGGTGAATACCCAGCGCATAGGCACAATTGGGGTGGCGGTGTGCCAACTGGCGCACGTCGGCAAAACCCTGCCTGTCGATGGAAGGAATAACGATACGGGATACCTTGAGATCCGCCGCACGGCGGGCAATGGCGTCGCATTCATCGGCCAGTTCGAGCGCATTAAGATGGCAATGGGTATCTGTCCACATGGTCAGTCGCATTCGGGTCAATCAGGTAATGACAGTTTACCGCATGGACTCCTGCTTTGCCATGCGGGTAAAAGCCCCGTGCTTTTTTATTGTGGTCCGGCGGCAGGAAAAGAAAGGCTTGGGCAGGATGGGAGCATAGCCGCCATGGCGTTCATCTAAAATCTGCGGGTACGCCCGCCAGCCGCAAAAACGGCGGCAATAAAACAGGAGGCAGGTCAATGACAGGAAAAGTCTTTCCACCGGAGACAAAACCCAGGGAAATCTTTGTTTATGTGTGCGAAAGGATCGCCCAGACGCTTTTGCCCTACGGATTTACTTATCGCAAAAGCCGCAATGAAATAGCAAGGATAAACGATGATACCGACTGTATTTTTCATTTCCAGCCATCCATCAAATCAAGTTCTGTCCGTTTCCGGATTTACATTGAGGTTTTCTCAAAAAAATACCGGCAACTCGAAAAAGAACAGGGTGAAAACGCGCCAACGGGCAGCCTTTTCCTGTATTAACCCGTATCAAACAATGTGTCCACCAGCGCCTGGATAACGCATCATGGCCGCTAGAATGCGGCTGGCATATGCCTGAATCGAGTAACAAGGGGATGACGATGCGGGGGAAAACAGCCGTAGCACCGGCTTTGATCATGACGGCAGGTGCGGTATCCTGTGGTCTGCTACTGATCAACCTGTCTGCTGCCCCTGCCGTGTTTAACCGTTCGCTGCTGTCATTTCTCTTCATTATCCTGCTGATTTATACGGGGTTTTGCACTTATCTGTATCTTTATCAGCGCTCGCTGCTTTATTTCGGGCAGCCCAGACGGCTGGAAAATGCCCCGCTCATGGTACTGCAACGCCCGGATGCGAAGGTGATGGTGACGATGCTGGAAAACGACAGGCCGGATGCGCTCATTTACTTTGGCGGTAATGCTGAGGATGTGTCGATGAATCTGCCGGACTTTGCCGAGCGCTTCCCGAACCATGCCCTGTACCTGATGCACTATCGCGGCTACGGCGGCAGCGAGGGCAAGCCATCAGAGCACGCCATTATGGATGATGCGTTTGCGCTGTACGATGAGGTGGCAAAAAGGCACGGACGTATTGTCGTGGCCGGGCGAAGCCTGGGAGCGGGTGTTGCGGTTCACCTGGCAGCAAAACGCCCGGCTTCGCGCGTTTTGCTGATTACGCCTTATGACAGCATAGAATATGTCGCCGGGCGCGCTTTTCCCTATGTGCCGGTGCGCTGGCTGCTGAAAGACAAGTATGAATCCTGGCGCTATGCGCCTGAAGTTTCTGCCCCTACCCTCATCCTGATGGCTGACCATGATGAGGTGATCCCGGCTGAAAGCACCGAGCGGCTTTACGCGCTTTTCCCGGAAGGGATTGCCACCCTGCTGGTGATTCCCGACTCACGGCATAACAGTATTTCCGCCTCGGAAAACTATCAGCGCGCGCTGACGGCTTTTGTGAATGCGGATTAGCTGGAAAGATAGGATCAATCCTGGAGGATTCTTTGCAGGAATCGCTTTCCGGTACTCGGTTTGTCGTCGCGTGTTGACCAGGCGATTTTTGCCCTGGCTTCCCATTCATCGGCTTTTTTCTCATCCACCGGCTGCCCCAGCTTGCCGTAACGATAAACGTCTGTCAGGCGGTCCATTGCTCTGGCATTGCCATTTTCAGCACTCCTGGTATACCAGTAAAGTGCATCACTGGCGCTCTTTTCAACACCAAATCCATGGTCATAAGAACGGGCGAGATTGAACTGTCCCATGTCATTACCTAGCTCGGCAGCCCGACGATTAAGTTCTGCCGATTTACTTAGGTCTTTACTTGTTCCTTGTCCTGTATAGTAAAGCGCGGAGAGATGAATCAATCCTGCTGCATTGTCCTGCTTTGCTGCTTTTTCAAACCATTTGAAAGCTTGCTCGTAATTCTGCCGGACTCCCTGACCGTTTTTATATAAAAGGCCTATTGCTACTTGTGCTCTGGGATTATTATGTGAAGCAGCTTTTTGATACCATGCCATGGCTTTGGTATGGTCCTTCTGAATGCCCGTCCCGTCTTCATACATAAGACCAAGGTTATACTGCGCACCGGGATACTGTTGATCTGCTGCGCGGTTATACCAGTAAAGGGACTTTTGATAATCTTGTCTGACGCCAGCACCTTCACTGTACATATAACCAAGCGCATTCTGCACTCTGGGGTTTTCCTGAACCTCCGGTTTCTGGAAATAGACCAATGCCCTCTCAAAATCTTTATTGAAATAATGCTTCAGTCCCTCGCTGATATCATCAGCAAATGCGAAGCCAGCCATAAAAAAAATCATCAAGCAGGCGAATACTCTTTTTTTCATGGATTCAACTCTTCCAAAAAAATAAAAAGGAATGGTAACTGTACCATTCCTTTTGTCGTTTTATTAAAGTTCCTTTTCTTTTTTCGCAGGCATATCCAGGCCACCCACATAATCAATCAGCATCTGTTTTGCCTCATTGCTCATCGTGTCATTAACGATGAGGAGCATCGTGCCTGTTACCGGGCTCATGGTATTGGCAACCTGCCGGATATTGTCGTTCCACTCGGCAACCGACTTGCCGACCATGCTGCCAAGCACGGTGGCTTTGTTCAGGTCTCCCCCGTTTTTGAGAAGCGAATTGGTATAAAGCTGCGCAATGGCGTCATACACCTGATACAGCTTTTCCACGCCCAGGGCGACATGGTTTCCGGCAAAGAGCCCAACAAGATCAACGAGCTTGCCGCCCATCACCGTCTGGTAGCCGAATTTTTCGAGCTTGTCGGCAAATTCATCGCTGTTTCTGGCTTCCCACAACTCCCTGGGAGAGATCAACCGGTTGCTGTCGAGCAGTTCCTTATCCTGTTTGTATGACACCAGCAGGTCTTTTTCGTAGGAGATATAGCGATCCCCGAATGTGGCTTTCATGTAGCCGTCGGCAGTCAGGGCAAAACGCCTCAGGGAATTTTTTGCGTTGCGTACCTTGGTGTCCATGCCGTGTTTCCAGTATTCCAACACTTCTGGATTATCCATTTTTTTGCCATAGGTGTTGCTGCGTGTGGCGGCATGGGCAGAAAGTATCTGTTTGAGGCTGTTGCGTGATGCCGTGCCGTACTGCTCATAGGCAACACCTCCCATTTTGGCAAGATTTTCAACAGGCGACACCCGGTATTTTCCCTGCCGGGCATCCTCGTATGCATTCGCCATATTTCCGCCATCGTCTGTCATACCCGCCATGACGGAGGAAGTAATGGTTGGCAGGTTGTTGAGGATGCTCTGCCCTGTTTCCTGTAGGGTTTCATTTGTCTTTTGCATGCCTGTATGCAACTGGCTGCGATTGTAGGCATCCGCGTCACCTAGTATGCCGGATGCGACAGATTCGGCTGACCGCCTGACCAGATTACCAGGTTGACCTTGTGCTGTTTTCAATGCCGGTTGTGTTGCTGTTGTCAGCGCCGAAGTCTCAACCAGATTTTGCATCTGTGCCTGCGGCACTTTCATGTTGAACTGAGTATTCATCATGTCAGTCACATCCGGTGCTTTAGCCTGCCCGGACAGGGAGGGGGCTAAAGCAGCAGAAGATGATGTGGCAATGCTGCTTTTCATTCCAGTAGACACCTTGGGAACGGTAGTGGGAAATCGTCTTTCCAGCCGCTGTTGTTCCTGCTTCTGTTGAAACTGTTCTGTAGCGACATTTCCGATCATGTTGACTATGTTATCGCTGGCTTTTTGTGCTTCATACGAAAAATCGGGTTCAGGCAATTCGGGTGTATCTGGCACAACAGGGGTAACCGGGCGTTTTGCCCGTTCATCTTCTGTCAGTAAATACGGCATTTTTTCACGTACGACTTTGGCAGCAGGACTGTCATCGGTCCAGATGTCATATTCCGGCCGCCCCCAGCTTATATCTTGTGACATACATTCTCCGTAAAAAATTATTGATCAATGGAATGCGGCAACATGGCCGCGCTATATCAATATATGCCCGCTGGCAAGGGGTTTTTGCTGTTTGCGCGAATGTTTGTCACGTCAGCCGGAGCGTAAGGGCTGGTGCGGGGTTTAGGAAGAGCTATATCCGCCGTTTTCAATTGTGAATGTCGGAATATGGTGGCTTTGGTTTTTTCTGGCAGCTTTTCGGTTTACTGACCGGTGTTCCGGTAACCCTTCAGCCAGGCATCCAGCCGTTTCATGGCTTTTTCCCGCTGGCGGCCCAGCGACATCGTGAAGCCGGTGTGGTCGTCCTGCCAGTTCCAGGGTTTTTGGGTTGTCAGCATGATGGCCCATACTGATTCGCCCTTTTGCCGTGTGGCACTGTTGGCAATGAGCGGATCAACAAGGAAAGTGAGCCAGGCCTGTTTTCCCTGTGGTGACCAGACGGACTCCAGTACCCACATTTCATCGGCCCACCACTCAAGCGAAACAAGATCGACCGGATTGATGTGCCAGCCCAGCTCTGCCAATAGATTGCGGATTTCTATGACGTGGTGTTCCATAGCTGTCATGTTATGGCCTGGCAGGGAGAATGACAAGAGACGGTTTCGTGTATTCGTGGGTCGGTGTCTGGGTGAGCCAGCCTTTTCTGACGTAGAGGGAAAGAGGCTGGTCATGCGCTGAAAACTGTTTTCCTCAAACCAGGAGCGAATACCGGCGTGTTCGGGACAGGTCTGCAGATACCCAAGGAAAAAACCGCCATGCACGTCATGGCGACATTTTTCCCCGCCAGGCCCGGTAATGGTGTCGCTATCGCCCTCTTCCAGCCAATCGTAGCTGTCCGGATGGACCTGGTAATCGTCCGGGCGTATCTGGCCGGTCTGGACACTCAGTATCTCGCACAGTTCGCGGGCCAGGCGGGTGTAATCATCAAAGAGTGAGAGGATATGGATATCCCAGAATGCTGAAAAAAAGGTGTTGTGAGGGACGACATAGCCGAACACCACATCAGGAAAGCTGTCAGCATAGGCATCATTGACGGCATCATCAGCGCTTTCCAGCAGCTCGTCATGCACCTGCATGGGCAGCGGATTGCAGGGGGGGCTTCATCCACGTCCATCAGCTTGATTTCCCACAGGCGGGCAAGTGAGATGTGCCCCTGCCCTTCGCGGGCTGCGGCTGATAAAAAGCGGGTCAGGTCTGGTCGGGATGCTGTAAGTGATTTTCCAGCGCATCATACAGCTGGGCATTGGCCTCTTCTTCCAGCAGATGGATGTCGTTTTCGCTCAGACCGAGAGTATGAATGGCTTCGGAAATCCAGCTGGTCGTATCGCTCACAAGCGTCCCACATGAATTAATGCAATTTATTATCAATGCATTATATTTGACAATGCGAATTTGCATGAAGAGCCCCTTCTCTGTTGAGGCTATTCTTCCAGCCCGTTTTCGGACATGCGCAGGATGCGGTCGCAACGCTGTGCCAGATCACTGTCGTGCGTCACAATGACAAAGGCCGTGCCGGTCGTTTTGGAGAGTTCCAGCATCAGATCGAAGATCTGATGCGCTGTCGGTCGGTCCAGATTGCCGGTGGGCTCATCGGCCAGGACACAGGCAGGCTGTGTCACCAGCGCACGGGCCAGGGCCACCCGCTGCCTCTCGCCGCCGGAAAGCTCGCCTGGACGGTGGGTCACGCGGTGTTCCAGCCCCACACGGGCCAGGATATCTTTCGCCGTTTTATGGGCGTCTTCGCGGCTGATGCGCCGGATCATCAGTGGCATGGCAACATTGTCCAGCGCGGAAAACTCGGGCAGGAGATGGTGGAACTGGTAAACGAAACCCAGGGACTGGTTGCGTACGGTACCGCGTTCTGTCTCGGACAGGCTGGCAAAATCCCGCCCTTCAAGGCTGACGGTGCCGGTTGTCGGGGTATCCAGCCCGCCCAGCAGGTGCAAAAGCGTGGATTTGCCGGAGCCGGAGGCGCCGACGATGGCAACGCGCTGGCCGGGGAATACATCAAAATTGACGCCTTTGAAGACTTCCACGACATACTGGCCCTGGGAGAAGGTCTTGCCAAGATCACGGCAGGATAATACGGCATCACTCATAGCGCAGCGCCTCCGCCGGATTGACGCGGGAAGCGCTCCAGCTTGGGTAAAGGGTGGCAAGGAAGGCCAGGATAATGGCTGCGCCGCTGGTGAAAAGCACATCGCCCAGTTGCAGGTCTGACGGCAGGGTACTGATCATGTAGATATCCTTGGGCAGGAAATGAAAGCCGAAAAGGCTTTCGATAAAGGGCACGATCACGTCGATATTGACGGCAATGAGGATACCTCCGCTCACACCGATCAGGGTGCCGAGTATGCCGGCAATGGCGCCCTGGATCATGAAGATTTTCATGATGGAGCGCGGCGACGCGCCCAGGGTGCGCATGATAGCAATATCCGCCTGTTTTTCGGTCACGGTCATCACCAGCGTGGAAACGAGGTTGAATGCCGCCACGGCGACAATCAGGAGCAGGATGATGAACATCATGCGCTTTTCCATCTGGACGGCGGCAAACCAGTTGCGGTTCATTCGGGACCAGTCACGAACCAGGAGATCACTGTTGTTAAGCTGTTTGGAGATTTCCCAGGCAACGACCGGCGCCTGGTACATGTCCCGGATGCGAAGGCGCAACCCGTTGGGGGCTTCCTGCTGGAACATTTTCATGCCGTCTTCCATGCTGATAAAGGCCTGGCTGGTATCGAGCATGTGGTGTCCGACATCAAACACCCCGGAAATCGTAAACTGTTTCAGGCGGGGGATCATGCCGGCCGGGGTAAGCTGGCCCTGCGGCGCGATCAGCGTGATTTTGTCACCCACAAATGCCCGCAACTGCCGTGAAAGACCGATACCGATCACGATATTGAAGGTACCGGGCTGAAGACTCTCGAAGCTGCCTGTCTTGACTTGCCGGGCGACATCGGAGACCTTGACTTCTTCTGACGGCACGATGCCGCGCACGATCACGCCCTGCACGCGGTCTGAGCGGGTGAGCATGGCCTGCGCCATGATGTACGGGGCAGCGCCCTTCACGTCGGGGTTTTTCATGACCTCAAGGGCAGTGCCCTGCCAGTCAGGCAGCGAGCCATAAGTATCGTATATCTCGATATGCGGCAACACCGACAGCATCTTGTCACGGACTTCTTTCTGGAAGCCGTTCATCACTGACATCACCACAATGAGCGCCGCCACCCCCAGCGCGATGCCGGCCATGGAAATGAGTGAGATAAACGAGATGAAGCGGTTGCGCCCGCTTTTGCGTGCGGAGCGGATATAACGCAGGCCAACCAGCCATTCATAGGGCAATCGGGATAGTACGCTCAAATTAAACTCCTGATGAGATGGCACAGTTTGCCATAGAATAGAGGGCAACGTCACTGACAAGTTACACAAATTACAATGATTTTTGCGTTTTTACATAAAGCCATGCGCCACCTGATCCTGAACGGTTTTGCATTGACAACACCATCCGGGCTTTTTTTCCTGAAAGATCAACCGCATGACAACCATCACGGTCAGACCGTACGCTTCCAGAACGGCCGATATGCTCTCCCAGCAGGGACTTCATCCCGTGCTGGCACGGATTTATGCCGCGCGGGGCATCAACGATATCAGCGAGCTGTCCACCGAACTCTCTGCCCTCCTTCCACCTGCCGGGCTCTTGAACAATGAAAGGGCCGCTGTGCTTTTGGCCGATGCGATTGCCGCAAAAAAGAAAATCTGCATTGTGGCGGACTATGACTGTGATGGTGCCACGGCCTGTGCGGTTGCCATCCATGGCCTGAAGATGATGGGAGGTGATGTTTCCTTTTTAGTGCCCAACCGTTTTGACAACGGGTATGGCCTGACCCCTGCTATTGTCGATGAAGCCCGTAAAAAGCACGGAACGCAGGTGCTGGTCACGGTGGATAACGGTATTGCCAGTATTGACGGGGTGCTTGCCGCGGTGAGCCAGGGCATGGAGGTGCTGGTCACCGACCACCATCTGCCGGGTGACAGCCTGCCCGAGAACTGTGTGATCGTTAATCCGAACCACCCTGCCTGCACGTTTGACAGCCGGAACCTGGCCGGGGTCGGTGTGATCTTTTACGTGATGCTGGCGCTTCGGGCCGAACTCAGAAAGCGCGGGGTTTTTGATGCCAAAAGCCAGCCCCGGCTGGACAGCCTGCTCGACCTGGTGGCGCTGGGCACGGTAGCCGATGTGGTGCGGCTGGACAGGAATAACCGTATTCTGGTAGCCCAGGGCTTGAAACGGATCGCTGCCGGCAATATGCATACGGGTATCGCTGCCCTTTTCCGTGCCGCCGGGCGGGAATGGCGCAGGGCCACCACGTTTGACCTGGGGTTCACTGTCGCACCCCGGCTGAATGCGGCAGGACGTCTGTCGGACATGGCGCTGGGGGTGGAATGCCTGGTAACGGATGATGAGGGCCGCGCCTGGGAAATCGCACAGACACTGAATAAAATCAACCAGGAAAGACGCGAGATCGAGAGTGGGATGCGTGATGAAGCGCTGGCGATGCTGGAAAATTTCCAGCCGGATGAAAGCGCCTCGATCAGTGTGCTGGATGCCAACTGGCACCAGGGGGTTATCGGTATCCTGGCTTCCCGCCTGAAAGACCAGTATTACCGTCCGGTATTTGTTTTTGCACCTGACAAGGATGGCAATATCCGGGGATCGGGCCGCTCGATACCGGGCTTTCACCTGCGTGATGCGATTGATCTGGTGGCAAAACGCCATCCCGGCATGATTTCCCGTTTTGGCGGGCATGCCATGGCGGCAGGCCTGACCATGCAGGGCGACGCTTATGATGTTTTCTGCGAAGCGTTTGAGGCCATCGCAAAAGAATTCCTGAACCAGACACAGCTGGAGCGTGTCATTGAAACGGATGGAACGCCGGATAATTCGTGCTATACACTGGACTTTGTGCACCAGCTGGAATCCCGCATATGGGGACAGGGGTTTGAGCCGCCGATTTTTTCCGACCGCTTTCATATCGTCAACCAGCGGGTATTGAAAGAGCGTCACCTCTCCCTTCAACTGGAAAAAAACGGGATGGCGTTATCCGCCATTTACTTTAACCATACCGCCCTGCTTCCCCGTGATGCCCGCCTGGCCTTCCGTATCGCAAGCAATGAATACAACGGCATGACATCGGTGCAACTGATTGTCGAATACGGGGAAGCGGCATGATTTTTTCTTCATGGATATGATGATGACAAAAACCAGCCGGATGGCAAAGACCCTGGCTGCCGGCATCGCTGGTTGTTTCCTGCTGCTGCCGCTTTCAGGGCAGGCCCGGTCCCCCCTTGAGATCGCCTCAATCACCGATCAGCATGTACGACTGACCGATTATGCAGGCATTGTCGAGCCGGATGCCGGGGACAGGTTGACCGGGATGAATGACTGGCGGGAAGCCAAAGGCGTCATGCAAGCGCACCTGAGCGCTTCGGGCTATGTCTATCTGGGTTTTCTGAGGCTGGCAAAAGACGGCGCCTTCCAGCAAGGAACCAGGCATGGGGATGGGGTGGACGCGCAGCAAAAGCACGGACAGGCCACTATGAAATAGATAGCGAAAACCATCTCCTGATCCTGAAGGATAAGCAGGAAATTACCCTGAAAAAGGATGGCACGCCTGAGGGAAAATATGTGCAGATTCCGGTATCGTCTCAACCGCGTATTTATCACATGGCCTGGTATTACCGTGACTGGCATTCGGAAAACCCGGCGGCAAATGTGCCGCATGAAGAACTGCTAGGGCGTGTTAACACTAGACCGCTGTTCGCGAAAAGTCGTTTTGTTTCAAAGGGCAAGGCGCATCGGAAAATCTGGATGCAGGCGTAGTAGACCTACGTCAAATTCAGATTTTTCGAGGCAACACCGCCATTTGGGACACAACGGCTTTGCAGCAGGCTGTTTAGTGTTAACACGCCCTAGTCTTGCAGGAAAAGCCGCCTGACGGGAAAAAAGCGCATGAGATCACTTATGTCCGCCACTATGAACGCAATAGGCAAAAATAAACCGCGAGGAAATATTGATGAAAAAGCACCGTTACCGTGTCACGATTGAATACCTGGCTGACAAGGAGGGGCAGCCGGTGACTGCCCCTCCCCTGCAATTCGAGGTGGGCAACCATGATGAAATTCTCTTCATCATTGAAAAAATCAAAAGCAGGAATGACTTTAACGATGAAGATGCCACGGCCTTCGGGGTCGGGCTGAAGCTTTTTACGGAAGTGATGCTCAACAACCGGAAAATGGATCTTTTCAGTGATTTTTACCCGCAAATGGTAGATTTCATGAAAACACTCAAGAAAGGCATTCCCTGATCAGGCAAAAGATTTTCTGTTGAAGCGCCGTGGAAACCATCCATAAACAACATTAAGCGGCTATTTTTCAGGTGGAGGCACCTGATTTTTTTCAAGAGCTGCCAGAGGTGGCTCCTCTATTAATCACCTGAGGGCAAAAGAAGAGCCCTTTTTCTGGTAAAACCGCATGACGAAGCCGTCTGAATCGAATATAGTTAGGTGACTTCCACTGATATTCGGGTGCCTCATGGATTTTGATGTTGTTATTGTTGGTAGTGGACTGGCCGGGCTTTCCGTTGCCCTTCGTCTTCCCGCTTCCTGTCGGATTGCCCTGATATGCAAGCGCACACTGGATGAAAGCGCCAGCAACTACGCACAGGGCGGTATTGCTGCGGTGCTGGACCCGGTGGACTCCATCGAGCAGCACGTGGCCGATACGATGCGGGCTGGCGCCGGGCTCTGTGAAGAAAACGTCACCCGCTTTATCGTGGAAAACGGCGCGGAAGCGATCGACTGGCTGATTGGGCAGGGCGTGCCCTTTTCACGGGATGAAAGTTCCGCCATCGGCTTTCACCTGACGCGGGAAGGCGGACACAGTGAAAGACGTATTATCCATGCAGCTGATGCGACCGGGCACGCTGTCCAGGTCACGCTGGAAGAGAAGCTCCGGGCCAGCAGTCATATCAGCATCTTTGAAAATCATTCTGCCGTGGACCTGATCACCTCCGACAGGCTGGGCAGTGATGTCCACCCGGTTCGCTGCCACGGTCTGTATGTGCTGGATGAAAAAGCCGGTGAAGTCCGTACTTTTTCCGCCCGGCACACGGTGCTGGCAACCGGCGGCGCAGGCAAGGTTTATCTTTACACCACCAATCCGGATACCGCCAGTGGCGACGGGATTGCCATGGCATGGCGTGCCGGATGCCGGGTGGGTAATATGGAGTTTATCCAGTTTCATCCGACCTGCCTTTACCACCCCTGGGCCAAGTCTTTCCTGATTTCGGAAGCAGTACGCGGCGAAGGCGGCCAGTTGAAGCTGCCGCCTGAAGCCGGAACGGACGCGGGAAAACGCTTTATGGAGTGGCATGATTCCCGCGGTGAGCTGGCATCGCGCGATATTGTGGCCAAGGCGATTGACTTCGAGATGAAAAAACGCGGTCTGGACCATGTAAACCTGGATATCACGCACCAGAGTCCGGGGTTTCTGAAAAGCCATTTCCCCACGATTTATGCCCGCTGTCTGGAACTGGGTATTGATATCACCCGTCAGCCAATCCCTGTCGTTCCTGCTGCACACTATACCTGCGGCGGGATCATTACCGACATGAGGGGCAAAACGGATCTGGACGGGCTGTATGCGGTGGGTGAAGCTGCCTGCACCGGCCTGCACGGCGCCAACCGGCTGGCTAGCAACTCCCTGCTGGAATGCCTGGTGCTGGGGCGGATGGCCGCGGCGGATATCGTCAAGCAAAAAGATACGCCGCTTGTGGCGCTTCCCGCATGGGATGAAAGCCAGGTGTCCAACCCGAATGAGGAAGTGGTGATCTCGCACAACTGGGATGAACTGCGCCGCTTCATGTGGGATTATGTCGGGATCGTCCGCACCACCAAGCGGCTGGAACGTGCGCAACGCCGTATCAAGCTGTTAAGAGAGGAAATCGACGAGTATTATGCCAACTTCATTGTCTCCAACAACCTGCTGGAGCTGCGTAACCTGGTCGAAGTGGCATCACTGATCGTTCAAAGCGCCCTGTCAAGAAATGAAAGCCGGGGGCTGCATTACAGCCAGGACTTTCCGGAGACGCATCCGAAAGCTTATCCCAGCATATTGACGCCGCAAAAAAGGAAACGTCCGCTGCTGAACTGATCCGTCTTTCGATACAACCCAACAAAAAAGCCTGTCGATTGATGAACTGCACCCCAAAAGTTGGACAAAGTCTGACGAATTGGAGGTGCAGTTCATCGACAGGCTTTTTCGGGAAAGATGGTGGTTCAGTTTTTCATGGCGGCCATGGCTTCGGCCTTGTCGAGGCGGCTTTGCAGGCCTTTTTCTAGGCTGGTGAAGTCGCCGTCACGGGCAAAATCGACAGCACTCATGTCCCACTCGTTACGCAGGCGTACGTCTGCGCCGTGATCCAGCAGGAGCTTGGCGGTATCGGTGTGCCCGCTTCTGGCAGCCATCATGAGCGGTGTGGTCTTGTTGGGTGCAGGCGAATCAACTACGGCTTTTTGGGCAAGCAGCATCTTCACGATCTCTTTGTTACCGACTGATGCAGCATAATGCAGCGCGGTCCAGCCGGACTGGTTGACCTTGGCGCCTTTTTCCAGGAGGGTCTTTACAGCGGGCGCATTGTTTTTCCAGGCAGCCAGCATGATGGCGGTATTGCCGTTGGTGGCGCGCTTGTCCAGATCAATTCCTTTTGTATTGACCAGCAGATTGAAAACACCCATGGAGCCTTCCTGCATGGCAACGATAAGGCCGGTATTGCCTTTGTAGGGTTCGGTGAGATTGGGGTCAACGCCTTTTTTCAGGAGGTTTTCCAGCAGATCGGGACGATCCATCTCAACAGCCCTGAAAAAATCGCTGCGGTCATCCGCCTGCGCCAGTGACATGAGAGAAAAACCGGAAAAAACGAGGGCAAACAAGAAGCATGCCTGTCTCAAAAAACGGGTGGTATTCACAGCAGTCATCGAATCTTAACCTTTTGATAATATATTGAAATTGTTATTGTTTTTCAGGAAAACCGGGTGCTGTGCGTATTGTACCCTGATAAAGCGAATACTGCACCTTCCAAAAGGCAGAATACCTTAAGGAATACGTAATCAACGCACCGGATCGGATCGGATCGGGTGACAGGAGAAAGAAAAGCCGGGAAAAAGGAAAGTGACGGGAGGAGGAGGTTTTTATGGGAGATTGCGAGAAACAACCTCCCTGGCTAGTCAAGCTAGTCGGATAATTGCATTACATTACGAGAACTGCAACGCAAACGGCTGCTGCCAGAACAAAGACACCAGCGATAATGTTACTTGTATTCATGATGTTACATCCTTAGTAGTTTGAAAATGCACCTTTCAACTTCCAGTCTTCTCTCCAAGACATTCACCGCTTGGTGCATACGGCTGGCCCATTGTACGCCTGTTTTTTTTGAATGTCAGTGCCGGGATTCGCGCATATACAGCAGTTTCACCCGGCATTAACATTTTACAAACATTGACTTAGGTCAATTTTATAACCATTCGTCATGAAAATCTTTTTTTCGTACACTTTTGTAATAAGCGTCAATCGGCACGTTATCAGGCCTTTTCCGCCTCAAGCAGATGCGTCAGGCCAAAGAGACGGAAAAAGTTTTGCGCACTTTCTCTGGCGATACGCGCTACCGGTACGCCTTTTATCTTCGCAAGCTGCGCGGCCACTTCACTCACGTAGGCCGGCTCATTCTGCTTGCCGCGGATGGACTGTGGCGAAAGATAAGGCGCATCGGTCTCGATCAGGATACGGTTAAGCGGAATCAGGCGCGCCACATGCTGGAGTTCCCGGGCATTGGGATAGGTGATAACGCCGGAAAAGGAGATGTAAAACCCCATCTCCATGGCAGCCTTGGCAATGGGCATGGTTTCATTGAAGCAGTGCATGATGCCGCCATAGCCGCCAGCATCGGTACCTGCGCCCTCTTCCTTCAACACGCGGATCACATCATCTGCCGCTTCACGCGCATGAATGATAAGCGGCTTGCCGCATTCCCTTGACGCGCGAATCTGGATGCGGAAACGCTCGAACTGCCAGTCGCGGTCTCCCTTGACATGGTGGTAATCCAGCCCCGTCTCACCAATGGCAACGACCTTGGGATGCTTGGCATACTCGACCAGGGTTTTGACATCCGGCTGCTTGTTTTCCTTCCTGCCGGGATGAACCCCCACTGCGGCATACAGATTGTCATGCTGCTCACAAAGTTTCAGCACATCCGGGATGTCATTCAAGCTGATGGAGACGACCAGCGCGTGGGATACGCTGTTTTTCTTCATGTTGGACAGGACTTCCGGGAGGCGTTTGGCCAGTGCGGGAAAATGGATATGGCAATGGGAATCAACGTACATGGATTACTCTCTCTGGTTATAAACAGGTGCAGGAGAGCATTGTAATTGATCCTGCCTGCGGGTGCATGTCAGTGCGCCGGAATGCTATCGGGTGAACAGCCTGCTGTAATCGAGAAGGATGTCTTCAATCAAAAGGCGCAGGACGAGCGGATGCTCGGCAATGCGGTTTCTTTCAGCCGTTTTTTTGATCAGGCGGAGCAATTCATCGGTGCTTACGCTGGCGGCCTGGGTTTCGAGGGTTTTCCGGTAGCGGGGAAAATAGCGCTGGCGGCCACTCATGGACAGCGACAGCAAATCGTACAGCCAGCGCTGCAGCCAGGCAATGATGTTCCGTGCGGATGAACGCTGGAGTTTTTCCGCAGTCTTTAGTGCCATGTCCACACCGGGAGACGCCAGCGCCGCCAGAAAGACATCCATTTCCTCACGGTTGCCGTTTTGCGCTTCTTCCAGGGCAGCAACAGGCGCACCGCCCTGCTCTGCCAGCCAGGTTTCGGCATCAGCGACACCCTCTGCTTTAAGCCAGGCCAGGGCTGCCGCAAAGTCGGGCATGGGCATGGCGAGCTTTCTGCAACGTGACAGGATGGTGGGGAGCAAGGCATTGATATTGTTGGTTACCAGGATAAATACGGTGCCTGGCGGCGGCTCTTCGAGCATCTTCAGGAGCGCATTGGCCGATTCGGTGGTGAGGGCTTCTGCAGGCCAAAGGCAGATGACACGCAGGCCGCCACGGTGCGTGGAAAGATTGATGACATCGGCTAGCTGGCGGATCTGGTCAATACCGATCCGTCTGGATGGCTCGCGGGCTGAACGCCCGGCTGTTTTTTCGTCCTCACCGTCTGCCGCTTCTGCACCCTCATCAGCCGCCCCCTTTTCGGCTTCAAGTGCCGCAGGCAGGATACGGCGATAATCCAGGTGTGCATACTGGTCAAACCAGCCGCAGGAAAGACAGGCATGGCAGGCATGTCCACCCGGGTGCCGGTTTTCGCACAACAGGGATTTGGCAAGCGTTTCGGCAAAGGCGCTTTTGCCGGTACCGACAGGGCCATGCAGCAGGATGGCATGGGGCAGGCTTGCCTGCATGCGATCCAATTGCTCCCAGACAGGGAGATGCCAGGGCAGTATGTTGTTTTGCGGATTATCCAATGGGTTGCAGCGAAAATATCATTTATCGACCAGTACCGGAGACCATGAAGGGTGCCCGGACAGTTGACTGTCATTTTACCTGACTTTGTGCCAATCACCAGTAAACAAAAAAGCCGCCTTGGAATGAAGTGCCCCCCTAAAGTTGGACAGCCAACGCTTAAGGGTTTCACTTTATGGGCAAGAAGAAATACAGTCCAGGTTCTGCTAACAAATAACATTCAGCCATGATTTGATGGCAGCGAGAAGCACGAAATTGGCGAAATGTGAAGCTTTCTTGTCATACCTTGTTGAGACTCTGCGGTTTTCCTTGATTCTGCCAATAAATCGCTCAACAATATTACGTTGTTTGTCGTGTCTTTTGCTCAAAGGCTTTTGTGCCCTGGCATTCCTGCGATAGGGGATGAGCGCTTTTAAGCCCGCTTGATGAATCTGGCCTCGTAAAGAGGCGCTATCGTATCCCTTGTCTCCAACAACGGCTTTCGCTTTACAGCTTATGGCGCTTTTGATCAGCACAGGCGCATAGGTGTGATCACTTGCCTGCCCCGACGACAGGCACAGCTTCAGCAAACGCCCCCTCTCATCAACAAGGATGTGCAGCTTTGTCCCAAAGCCGCCCCTAAAATAGCCTAATGCCTGGCAGCCCCCTTTTTACGAGCCCCCGCAGCATGGCGATGGGCTCGTATGATGCTGCTATCCATGAAGGTGATGTTGACTTGCAGTGCTCCTGTCTTTTGCAGGCGCATGAGGATTTTCCAGAGAGTTTCAGTCTCTTTTCTCCCAAAAGAGAAGAAGAGGAATGAAACGAGTGAAACAGGCGGCATGAAACCTGTCATCCGCACTGTTTGCACGCCCTGTTGAGAGACAGGGCTTTTTTTATGTCCTGTACAGCGCTTCCCGCAGGTTTTGCACTGTCTCATGTCCCTTTTGTGCTTTTCCGGCAAAACCGGCTTTTGCTGCTATGATGTTATAAGGAGGAAAGAGATATGAAGAAAACGTTTTTTCTTTTGCCAGCGGCACTCTTTCTGGTATCGGGCTGTATGCTGTTCGAGTCTCCTGTGGGTCCGGACGGACGGCCGATTGCGCCAATCTCATCGCCTCCCCCCAAAAAAACGCCCGACAAAAAGCCCGCAACAGGCAAGACCGCCATGCCTGAGGCTGTGGAATCGTCGATGAAGCATGATCCGACGCTGACACCGGACAAGGATGTCAAGCCGGACCCGTATGCCACGCCGCCGAAAACGGTAACGGGTTATCCCATGAAAACGGACAGTATCCGCGGCACGTCTGAGGCCTACCGCGACCTGAATTCCCGGAGAAGCACGCCGGACTACCTGCAAACAAAGCCGCGTGAGCGTGACCCGTTTTATAACGAGGTCAACCGCACGGGCAGCAACCCGATGAATACACCGGACAGGACAACCAATCGGCGCGTCTATCCCTGAGGTGGCCTGCCTCTTACCGGCATATGTGCCCTTCCCCATCTCATGCCGGATATCGGTGAATTTTTTGTCGTATTGGCACACTGGCGGCGATGAATGGCTATGCACCGTTCGTGATAAGCGCTAAAATCAGCAATTAATCAACTTTTTATGTCTGTCATGACAAGGTTTTTTGCCGTTGTCGTGACACAAGGCACCGGTCTTAGCGGGTGAGCTGCCGGAGGTTTGCAGGTAAACCGCACATGAGGGGAAAGACCATGAAACGATTCTGGATGGTACTGGCATGGCTGATGGTGCTACCGCTTGCCTCACACGCTGACACGATCACTGTCGGCGGAAAAAGCCTCACCTACCAGACACCCGCCGGGTATGTGGTTGCTTCAAAGAGCAAGTACAGTGAGCCGCTGGCTTTCCTGAAAAAGGCGCTGCCAGCCAATACGGTCATCCATGAAGTTTATATTGAAAAAGAGGTTGACCGGGATTATGGCAAGAAGAACCACATGCTGGACGACTATATTGTCATCGTTTCCCATGTGAAGTCAGATACTTTCCTGGTTGGCCTGGCTGATTTTGAAAAGCTGAAAGACCAGATTACGAAAATCCAGGAAACCCAGCTGACGACTTCGGTAAAGGAGCGCTCAAACCAGCGGCTTGATGAGGTCACCGAGGGTGCCCTGAAGATCGGCAATGTGCGCCCGATGGGGATACTGGAATCAACCGATACGCTCATTTCTTTCATGGCCGTCATGTCGCAATCCGCCAATATCAACGGCAAAAGCTTCAACTTTGACCAGGCGTTTGTATCGACGACGCTTCTGGCCGAGAGCAAGGTGCTCTCGATCAATCACTACCGCACCATTCACTCCGAGGAAGATATCAGCCGCTTCAAGTCAGATGCCTTACGGGCCGTTGCCAGCATGGATTTCAAGCAGGGTGCAGCCGCTGGTATAACGCAAACCCGTTCGGCTTCTGCTCCGGCTTCTTCTTCCTCATCCCCTCTTTCTTCCACGTCATCCGGCGAGAAAAAATCAGGCATGTCGCGCCTTGTTTCCGGCCTGATTTTTGGCGGCATTGCAGCCGGGATCATTTATCTTTTCAGGAGACGCAAGGCGAAAAAGGCAGAACAGGCGCCGACGCCGACAAGCCTGCCTGGCAGCACGCCGTTTCCTTCGAGTGGGGGCAACCCGGTAACATCGGTAAAAATCGGGGAGAACCGGGACAAGAAAGACGACGACCCGTTCAAGCCCGGCGGGGATACCTGATGTTCCGACGGGAAAGACGCGTATGACTGGGCAAATAACGATTGGCAATGCAGGACTGGTGCTGGCAGCGCCTTTTCTGACCAATTTTTTCAGGCATCTCGGGTATCTCGATGTGATGCGTTTTATTGATGAGGAAACGCACGCCAGGGCGATTTACCTGCTGGAATACATGGTCACGGGTGACAATGGCATAACGGGGGATTTGAACCTCAATGCCCTGCTCTGCGGATGGCCGCCCGGTCGCCCTGTCCCCCCGCCACCGCTTTTGAGCGAGGTGGAAAAGCAGCAGGCAGACCTGGTGGTGGAGGCGATACGGGCACACTGGACGGCCCTGGGCAATATGACGGTAAATGATCTGCGACATGCTTTCATGAAGCGCCGTGGACTGCTGGAGATGGGGCTGGCATATCGCCTCACGGTACAAGCTGAACCGCAGGATGTCCTCTTGAGGCAGATTCCCTGGGTATATGCGGTAACAAGGACGCCCTGGAGTGAAGTGATCGCTGTTGAGTGGTACAGCTGAGACCAGGGTCAGGTCTCATTAATTTTCCGTTTGCGAAAAGCCGTTTTGGCTCAAAGGGCCAGGCGGTGCAGACCACCATCAAGCTCCCGTTTTTCGATGCAACGCTGCCATTGGGGACACAACGGCTTTGCAGCAGGCAATTGATGAGGGCTGATCCTAATAACGCAGCTCCTGCCAGGTGGTGTCAAACAGCATGCCACTCAAAAGATCAAAGAAGCTCTCAGGCGAACGTCCGACGAAAACAAGATCGCTGTTGCCGGCAAAAGCGATGATGCGCACACAGCATGGCCGCATTTCATCATCGGTGGATACAGGTTGACGCGGTGCTTCTCCGAGGAGGCTGCCGAGCTGCCCGGCCCGGGTGATATCCCAGCGAAAAGGCGTTTCGGTCACGCATTGTCCGCGGAAAGCAGCATGCCCAGCTGCGGGTAAAAGCCGGGGATGTGAAATTTGCGGATGGTAAAGCTCGCAATTACATCGGAGTTTTCGATGGTCGCCTCAAATCGCCAGGGATCTTTCCAGATGACATCGCCCAGCCAGTATGTCTGGTAAGGCGCACCGATCTGCCGATGGGAAAGGACGCGGGTACAGGCTTTGTCGATGAGGGTAAAGCTGATGACTTCTTCATACATGCAGTCATAGTCCGTGACCAGGAGATAGCCGGCTTCTGTCTCAAACTGCCTTAAGAGGGTGTACCCACCGATGGTAAGGTCGAGCATGGCGCCATCGGCAACCAGTCGGGTTTTCAGCGGCCATTTCTCGTAGGGCCCACGATGCTTTTCAAGCGAAAAACGGGTGATTTCCAGCATATCTTTCTCCTGTATTTCTATTCGATCGCAGTGCCCCTGAAATAAGGCAGGGACATACCTGCCCTTCTGTCACCTGGTGCCTCATAGATGATTGTACCCCGTGGCAGCGGGGAAGAGAGGCCCGGCTTGAAGGTTTTGCTGTCAAGCTTGATCTGAATATAACGCCTTTCAATGTACGCTTCTTTGACGTATGCGTAAAGGGTGTGCGTATAACGCAACCTGCCGTTTTTATCCGGCAGTGACGGTAACGCCACCTCAAGGCACTTCCAGCCGCTATCACCACCATACGGGCCGCAATCCGCCAGTGTTTTTTCATCGCGCATGTCCAGTATACGGGAGTCTTGTACGCCATGAAGCAGGCCTGGCGCTGGCTGAACGCTGAAAAAGATAAAAAAAGGCCCGTACCGAAGTACGGGCCAAAGATGTAAGCAGAGAACACAAACACATTAGTAACTGTGTTCTGTGAAGTACCCCTGAAAAATACTTCACGATAAAACTATAACCGCCATTTTTGAAATAGTCAAATATGGATTATCCTAAAATGGCTATTAAATATTACTTGAAAATCAATAAGTTGTAGTAAATACAACGTTTTTTGAAGCAGGCATTGCCTGGCCTTGCGCTCCGGCCAGGCGCATCGGGAAATAGGAATGCAGGTGGTGCAGACCACCATTAAGTTCCCCTTTTTCGAGGCAACACAGCCATGTGGAGTACAACGGCTTTGCAGCAGGCTGTTTCGTGTTAACACACCCTAGAGCATCTCGACCCTGTTCCTGCCTTTTGCCTTGGCCTTGTAAAGGGCGCTGTCGGCCTGCTCGATAAGTTCTTCGAGGGTTTGCAAGGGGTCTTTCCTGATGGCGGCGCCTATGCTGATGGTCACGGGTATGGACGTGTCAGCGGCATCAAAAGGGGCCTCGCTGACTGCGCTGCGAAGCCGCTCGGCAAGCCGGCCGATCATGTCTTCATTGACATCATCCACAATGACAATGAATTCTTCCCCGCCATACCGGGCAAGGAAATCGGATTCGCGCAGGGTGTCCTGTATCTTGCCGGCGACCGATTTGAGGATGACGTCACCCGTGGTATGACCGTAGGTATCGTTGACATTCTTGAAGTGATCGAGATCGATCATCATGATGGAAACTGCCCGGCCTGGCGGCAGGTTGATAAAGGCTTTCTGGGCATTGTCCATGAAGTGGTAACGGTTGGCGATACCGGTAACGGCGTCGGTAAAGGCAAGCTGCTCCATCTTGTTGAGCCGGGAAACGGTCCACTTGATTTCCCGGAGATCGAGCGTGTAACCGGCCACGGCGTAGCCGGTCTCGTGCTTGACCCGCACCAGGGTGATTTCGGGTGGCACCGGTTCGCCATTCAATTTCTGGTGCATCCATTCAAAGCGCACCCAGCCGGTATCAAAGGCCCGTGAGATCATCTCTCCGGCTTTTTCTGACGACAGGCGACCATCGGGCTGGTACTCGGGCGAAAGGTCAAAGAAGCGGTCGAGGTATTCCTGCTTGTCTTTCAGCTCAAACAGGGTGACGGCTTCCTGGTTGCAGTCGATGTTGTTATGGTTCGTGTCCCATAGGTTGCAGCACAGCGGCACGGCATCAAACATGATGCGCATCTGCTCGGTGGCCTTGTTGGCCTCGGCTTCGGCGGCCTTGATTTCGCGCAGGTCACGCGTATAACCGGCCACGACGTAGCCGGTCTCATGCTTGACCCGCACCAGGGTGATTTCGGATGGCACCGGTTCGCCATTCAATTTCTGGTGCATCCATTCAAAGCGCGCACAGCCGGTATCAAAGGCCCGTGAGATCATCTCTCCGGCTTTTTCTGACGACAGGCGACCATCGGGCTGGTACTCGGGCGAAAGGTCAAAGAAGCGGTCGAGGTATTCCTGCTTGTCTTTCAGCTCAAACAGGGTGACGGCTTCCTGGTTGCAGTCGATGTTGTTATGGTTCGTGTCCCATAGGTTGCAGCACAGCGGCACGGCATCAAACATGATGCGCATCTGCTCGGTGGCCTTGTTGGCCTCGGCTTCGGCGGCCTTGATTTCGCGCAGGTCACGCGTGTAACCGGCGACGAGATACCCATCATCGTACTCAACGCGTACCAGGGTGATTTCGGATGGTACCGGCTCGCCATTGAGTTTGCAGTGCATCCATTCAAAACGTGACCGCCCCATATCAAACGCCTCACGGATTTTTTCAGTGGCTTTTTCTGACGACAGGCGACCATCGGGCTGGTACTCGGGCGAAAGGTCAAAGAAGCGGTTGAGGTATTCCTGCTTGTCTTTCAACTCAAACAGGGTGACGGCTTCCTGGTTGCAGTCGATGTTGTTATAGCTGGTATCCCATAAGTTGCAGCAAAGCGGCACGGCTTCAAGCATGAGGCGCATGCGCTCCTGTTCATTTTTGAGGATGGCATTTTTTTCTGTCTGTTGCATCTGTTCCACGCAGTACCTGTATGAAAATAATGAGGTTTAACATTTCAGGTTTGTTTTTATTTCCGTATTGTAATGCCAAACCGGGAAACTTGCTTGTCAGCAATATTACTTTTCTCTCGCCCTTTTTACCGTTTTTCAGGCGGTTCTTTTTTCCCTCCCGACGTGAGGCCAGGCGCTTTTCTTTTTCTGATATCTGCCTATAAAATAGAGTAACAGGCGACAGCACTCCATGAAAGGCATTACCTTATCAATACAGGGGGTATCCATGAAAGCACTGACAGACAATATCAGGGAACAGATCAACAATGGCTGGAAAGTCGGCATTGAGCATGACAACACGATGCTGGTTTATGACGTGATTGCCAAAGATGGCGATACCGTTATCGGCAAGGAGCGCTGGATACTGTATCCGAAGGATTCGGGCAAGCCGATTGAGGAAGTGAAAAAATCACTGCCGAAACTGACGGCGCTTTCTGAAGCGCAAATCGAGGAGCTGAAAAAGACCCAGACAACTTTTGCGTCGATTCCCTTAGATGAGGTCGTCAGTTGCCTGTCTGCCGCAGACGGCTATGTGTACAGCACCCCGGAGATGCAGGCAAAATACGGGGTCGATTACGAATAAGGCGAAAGCCCCGCTATTGAAGTGAACCCTTAAAGTTGGACAGCCAACGCTTAAGGGTTTCACTTCATTTGAAGACGGCTTTTTTGTTTTCTGTGCGATAAATCAGGTATGGGCTTGCCATTGGCGGGCCCGTGTCGGCTATAATGGCACATCTCCTTGTTTTTACTGTGTTATTACTGCCTTATGAAACGACTCTCCTGCGCCCTCCTCTTTTGCCTTTCCTTTTCTTTTTTCCCGTTTGCCCTGGCTGATGACATGAACAAGGCGATGGACCTGTATTTGCAGGGGGAATACAAGGAAGCGCTGGCTTATTTCCAGAAGCCGGCCATGCAGAAAAACCCGAATGTGCAAAACCGGCTGGGTGTGATGTATACGAGAGGCAATGCGGTCAGGCAGAACCACCAGACGGCTTTTTCGTGGTTTATGGAGTCCGCCCGACAGGGCAATCCGGCCGCCCAGTTTAATGTGGCCTACTCTTACGCGATTGGCGAGGGAGTCAGAAAGGACCCGGCCAGGGCGCTGGAGTGGTATGAAAAGGCAGCCGCCAACGGGGTACCGACAGCCATGTTAAATATCGGCGATATGTATATGGATGGCGTGGCGGTAGAGAAAAACCCGGGCGAGGCAGCCAACTGGTATATCAAGGCAGCGGCCAAAGGCAATGGCCCGGCCCAGTGCAAGCTGGGACGTATGATGCTGGAAGGTAATGGCATGACGCAAAATACGGTGGGCGCCATCAAGACGCTGGAGCGTGCTGCACGGTATAACGATGCGTGTTCGCGCAACCTGCTGGCCCATATGTATTCGGAAGGGATTGGTGTCAAGCGTGACCGTGCCAGAGCAGCCCGGCTGCGGATTGAAGGCGCCGGCAAGGGTGACCACCAGGCGCAGTACGAACTGGCCCATTCGTATGACAATGGTGTCGGCGTGAAAAAAAGTGAGAAGGAATCGCTTTACTGGTACGCCAGGAGCGCTTCAAGAGGCAATCTGTATGCCATGCAGCGGCTGGCCGAGATTTACCAGCATGGCCAGCTGGGGCTGTCTGCCGACTCGAAAAAGGCATCCCGGTGGCGGGAAATGGCCAGCACGGAGAAAGCCGAACTGGAAAGAGGCCGCCGTGACCGTATCATGGATCTGACGAATCTGACGTTGCGGTGATGGGGGTAAGATTTTATTACCGGTTCCGGGAGATATACCCGCAACGTGTGCTGAACCGCAGGTGAAGTGCACGGAACCGCCATCACACCAAAACCGCCCCGATTTACCCCATCCCCCCTTTTTTCCATTGACGCCACTACCTTGCAAAAAATATAATAAAATAATTGCATTTGCCAACAAAATAACTCGTAAGTCATTGAGAAAAAAGGATAAATATGCTAGACTACAATTGCAAGCTCTGACCTGACCACTCCACGCGCTCCCCTCCGCACCCCCTTACCCGCTCGCAAATCAACCCTTGCCATCTTCATCGCCACTGCCATTGTCGCAAGTCCGGCCATGACGCACGCCGATACACTCACTTATACCGGTAATGCCAGTGACCTGAAGCTCATACCGGCATGGGTGCCAGGCATGTCCAACGATCTTTACCCCGGCACCCGGGCAAACCCTTCGGGTTCCGGCAATACCATCATCATCGACTATGATCCCGCCGCTACCGGTATGGCTAATCCCGGCTACGTCTCCGGCGGACTATCACAAACTGAGGCCTCCTGCAATACCGTTATCCTCCGTAACGGTTATGTCCGGTTCAATGTCAACGGCGGGGAGGTCTACTCCACCGGCACCGACAGCAGCACCGCAAACTACAATACCGTCATCATCAACGGCGGTAGTGTCAGTAGTGTCAACGGCGGGTATGCCAACTCCACCGGCGGCACAGGCAACGCTACCGCAAACTACAACACCGTCAACATTACCGGCGGCACCATTCGCAACACTGTCTACGGCGGGTATGCTTCCTCCACCGGCGGCACCCGCACCGCAACCCACAACACAGTGACCATCGGACAAAACGCCCGACTGGCAAATATCACAGGGATCTACGGCGGCCGCGGCATGAGTATGGGCGACAGCTTCACCGGCAACACCCTCAATATCGCCGGGCAGCATACGGTAGGCAGCATCTATAGCTTCGAGCACCTCAATTTCACCCTCTCCAACAGCATGGGCAATGGCGATACGCTGGTTACGGCTGACGTAGTCAACCTGAACATGGGCGCTCCCGCTCCAGGCACAGCCTCCACCATCGGCCGCATCGATATCGCCAGCGGCGGCACGCCCCTGGCCGCCGGCAGTACGGTTACGCTGATTGAGGCGACGACCGCCTGGAACAGCGGCTCCATTGCCAATTCCACCGCCACCGGCATGAAGGGCATGTCCCTTCTTTATGAGTGGGAAATTGATACTTCGGGTATTACTCCGGGAAGTGCCAGCACCCTCAAAGCCACGGCCAGATCATTTCGCCTCAACCCCCAGACCCATGCCCTGCTCTCAGGCCGTTCCGCACAGGGCGCCCTCTTGAACCAGGGCGCTGATCTGGCTACCGGCAGGGGGATTGCCAATATGAAAGCGTCTGTAAAGGCTGGCAACCAGAGCTTTCTCGCCATGCAGGGTGGATCTTCCCGTTACAAGACCGGCTCGGGGATTGATATGGATAGTTTTGCCTTTATGGGCGGTGCTGTATGGGGAACGAAGCTGAATGCATCGACTGATACGGCTTTTGGTCTCTTTTTTGAAACGGGTTCGGGCAGTTATAACAGTTCGAACAGTTTTACGAATATGGCAAGCGTGAGGGGTAGCGGGAATACGCACTATATCGGAGCCGGTCTGCTCGGCTCTCTGGAATGGGCCAACGGGCTTTATACGGATGCCTCGCTTCGTTTCGGGCGGGTGGAGAGTGATCTGTCCACGAGTGTGGTGAATTACGGGCAACGGGGCAGCTATGATGATACGACCAGTCTTTATATTGGCGCCCACCTGGGGCTGGGGTACATCTGGCAGATGACCAGGGCGGATGTGCTTGATGTGTATACGCGTTATGTCTGGACTCATACGAATAGTGATGATGTACGGGTATTGGGAGATAAATACCACTTTGACAGTGCGGATTCTCATCGCTGGCGCACGGGGATGAAGTATGGTCATACGATCGGGAATTTTACGCCTTATGCAGGGCTGGCTTATGAGTTCGAATTTGACGGCAAGGCTGGCGGCCGGGTACACGGGTACAACCTGAAGGAAACGGATATGGGCGGCTCTACCTTCGTTGGTGAGCTGGGGCTGACCTGGGTGCCGGCGTCTATGCGTAATGCGTCCCTTGACCTGGCGCTGGAGGGCTTGGCCGGGGAGCGCGACGGCTTTATGGGGAATGTAAGGTTTAATTACCGGTTCTGATGCCACGTTGTAGCGTGTGCCAAATGCAATGCGGCGCACGATGGGCGTTCGCCAGGGGTGAGTACTTTGGCTTTGCCAGCATCCGGGGTCGTGCGCTTCGCCGCAGGCTCAGCACACGCTACGTGATATGCCTGTTGTGCTGCTTTTTCAAGGCAGCTTCGCTGCCATACCGTCTGCGCAGCAGGGATCCATACCACACAGCCGGTACATCCCCCCCCATACCGCATACCCATCGTGCGCCGCACTGCGTTTGGCACGCTCACTGCGTTCTCTGCACGCTACGAGGCAAACGCCACAACAAACGCATCTCATCACAACACCCTTTCTCCTTGATATATAACAAAACCCCTCCCCCCTTCTTCCTTTAGGATGAGTTTGCCACTCTGAAGCAAGGAGGATTTATGGACGCACAAACGTTTGAAAGCAAGTACCGGATCGACCTGGGAGCGACATATCTGATGCACCAGATGCGCTCCGGCGCCCCGCTGCATTATCATTTCAGCGATGGCTACAGCTATGACGTCATCAAGCGCAATACGTCTGAGAAGGAACTGTTGAATATGGCCCGCAGCATTGTTTACCTCAACGGGCACGGACAGGAAATGGTGAAAGAGGTGCTGGATGATTTACGGCAGTTACGCGCGGGTCTTCACAATCCCTACAAGGTGCTACGGCAGCCGGAAGTTATCCAATAGCGTGCAGTTTGCCGCTGCTGCCTGAATTCTGGTGGATGGTTGACAGCGAGGCATAGGCGTCAGCCGCTTTCTGGCCGCGTGCCGCAGCAGCGCCGGAAAGATCGATACCGGATGATTTTTTGTCATCGGTGCTGCCGGATGAGGTGGCGCCGGTCTTGCCGAACCGGGTTTCTTCTGCTTTTTCGCTTTTTTCCGCCTGTGCCGCAGTGCGCTTTTCTGCGGCTTCTTCACGTGCCAGCTTGCTTATCTCGGCTCGTGCGGTAGTGGCTTTTTGTGTAGCGCCGGCAGCAACGGAAAGGTCCTGGCTGGATGGGTTGGCCGGTGCAAGCGCCGCCCTTTTCACAAGTTCGGCCATCCGGAGGGCTTCTTCTGGGTCATTGGTTGAAGGGGTGCGGATGGAGACTTCGCCGCCATCAATATATCTTTGATCGTCAGGACCCGTGGTGTAGGTATAGGTGGCGGCACTGGCGTACTGGCCGCCTACGGCCTTGTGTGCGGCTTCATGGGCGATGACTTCCTGCTCTCGTTGCTTTAACTGGCTGATTTCATTTTTGATGGAAGGATCATCTGCCGGGGCTTTTTCGGCATCGCCTGTCTTGTCGGTGCCGGTTTTTTCCGCGTCTTTTGCCTGCCCTGCCTCATCGGCTGCGGCGGCGTCTGATTTTTTTGTCTGACCGGGCAGTACGATTTCGGGCTTATCAGCGGCGGCGTCTGATTCTGCCGCCTGACCCGGCAATATCACTTCGTCTTCGGCCTTGGCAAAAGGCATGCCCTGCAAGGCCGGGTTTTCTTCTTCTGCGGATGTCGTACCCATGACAGGGGCTTTTGTACCCGGATCGGTGGCGTGAGTATGGCCCATGCCGACAGTACCAGGGCCGGTAGGCGCCCTAACGGCCCTGCTGTAAGTCAGGGCTTCCTGAGTGGCGGCAGTACCGGTTGAAAGCATGATTTCAACGGACTTTATTTTTCGGCGACTTTTTTGGTCGCTACACTGGGAAGGTGGTTTTTCTTCTTCTATTTTCCGGTTTTCGGCCACACGCGCCCCCTGCTGCCCGAAGGCGCTTTGCAGCATGGCACTGGTGTGGCTGGAATCAATCCGCATATCCCCCCGGAAAAACGCCTTGATAACTGAATTATAACTGATTTTTCATTTTCCGCAGAGAAATGTTCCTTTCAGGGAACATACTGTTGCGGGCCGATTTGTGCGCGTCGGCATAACGCATTATCCTATTGACAACTTAATTTCATGTTACGACTCAAGGAATCTTTGATGAAACAGCTTGTTCCTGCCATTTTCGCGTTATTGATTTGCCGGGTGCGGGAAAAAAAGCGATACCCCGTCTAAAGAAGAGGCGCACAAAAGCACACTTCACTTTGTGGCACTGATGGTGATGGATGACCTGATCGAAAAAGGACAGCGCTCGGATTATGCTATCCTGCTGCCGAAGGAGATGCGACTGGCAGGCCATGTCAGGAAGGCGGAGGCGATCAACCTGGAATACGCGCAAAATCCCAGGCAGGCGGAATTCATCAGCTATGGGAGATATGAGAAAACCCGGCGCTTTTATGAAGTGAAACTGCATACGGAATTTACCGGGATTTTTACAAAAACGACACATATCCTGTCGGCAAATTCGGTCTGTCGTACCGGCAGCTATGAGGCATGTATGGGAATCAGGGAAAAGGGACTGCCCGAGGGCAATGCAGAAAGCCAAAAAGCCATACTGGCAAAAATAGCGCGCCTGCCACAAACGGATGAGGCAAGGAAATAGCTTTTCGGCCCGGCAACAAGGCACAGGCGCAAAAACCCCTGTGAGGGAAAACGATGAAGTTAAAGAAGATTGACGCAACGGGAAAGCCGTACCGTATTTTTGCGGAGCACCTGGAAAGCCAGGCGATTGACCAGTTTGTCGGCGCGATGCAGTTAGACAGCGTGTTAAAAGGCGCACTCATGCCCGATGCCCATTCAGGCTACACCCTGCCGATAGGCGCTGTGGTGGCGGTACAGGGGATGGTTTATCCCAGCTTTGTCGGTTATGACATCGGCTGCGGCATGTGTGCGATGAAGACGACTTTCCGTCCGGCCGATATTCGCACCCATGCGCCAGCCATTTTCAAGCGGATTTATGAGCAGCTTCCGGTGGGCTTTGCCCATCGCAAAACCCCGTCCGAATGGGGCGACTTCAAGCGGCTTGACCACACCCCTCACCTGAAAAAGCTGATGGTGAACGGCGGCCTGAAGCAATTGGGGACGCTGGGCAGCGGCAACCATTTTGTGGAGGTGGGCGAGGATGAATCCGGCGCGGTGTGGATCGTGATCCATTCGGGCAGCCGCAATATCGGGCATTCGGTGGCGACGCATTACCTGAAAGCGGCCTCCCCCGATGGCAGGCCGCGGGAAGGGTTTTTCGGGCTCTTGACCGATTCGGCAGCCGGGGAGGATTATATCCGCGATATGGCGTACTGCCTGGCATTTGCGCTTGAAAACCGTCGCCAGATCATGCACGTGGTGGCTGACGCCATTGCCTCGCAGGTGGAGGGAAAACTCATTGTCTCCAGCCTGATCAACCGCACCCACAATCATGCGGAAAAAACCGGCGGGCTGTGGATTCACCGCAAGGGCGCCACCCATGCGGAAGACGGCATGCCGGGTGTGATACCGGGCAATATGCGCGACGGCTCTTTTATTGTGCGCGGCAAAGGCAACCCGGAAAGCCTGTCATCCAGCTCGCATGGCGCGGGACGGGTGATGGGGCGAAAGGAAGCGAAAAGAAAGATTGACCTGGCGTCCTTTGCTGCGGACATGAGGGTGCGTGGCATCACGGCGAAGGTGGATCGTCACACGCTGGATGAAGCACCGGGCGCCTACAAGGATATTCATGAGGTCATGGCCATGCAGGCCGACCTGGTCGATGTCCTGCACCATATCCGCCCGATCATCAATATCAAGGGATAGCCGCCGGCTTTCTCTTTCTGCTTTTCTCCTCCCGGTGCGCATCAAGGTGCATTATCACGATGCGGCATAAGCATATGAAAACTCAATCGTTAGGATTCCCCCTGCCAGTCTCCTGAAATGGCACACTTGGGTATAACTGCAAAAAGCAGGAATCCGGTCAAAATAACACGAAAAAAACTGTCCGGATATCACAAGACTTGAAGCAGAAAACAGACACTGAAGGTTCTTATGAAATCCCTGAAGAATCTCTCTCCCGGCAAAACGCTGATCTTTCTGGTATCGCTTTGCCTTTGTGCCATTCTGGTCGTTTTTTTGATCGGGCATAAATCACGTGCGGAAAACATGCCAATGGAAGGACCATTCGCGCGGTTATCCCTGTCAGGGGACAGTCTGCCGTTTTCACGCGCTGCTTTTCAGTGCTCAAGAAGCATCCGGCGTGATATTTCCATGCAGAAAAAGCAGATGAAAAAAATGGAAAACCCGGGTATCATTGGGAAAAATGGCCCGCCGGCAAAAGAGGCTGACTAAAAGGTTTTTGCGCCTGTCACAAGACATGACGCAGCAAACAGACAACGACAACAGATGAAGACTGTAAGAAATCCGTCCCGGGCGGCCATTCTGACTTTCCTGGCATCTTTCTTCCTTTGTGCGGTTCTGATCACTTTTTCGATCCGGCACAAATCGCGTGTGGAAAGCATGGCCATGGAAAGGGTTATCGGCGAGAAAAGCGCACGGATCAGCGAGGTGCTGACCCGGCTGCTGTACAAAACGCAGGTGCTTTCCACACTGGCGATTGAAAATGACGGCAATATTGAGCGGTTTGAGCGCGTTGCACCAGCCATTGTGGACGATCCGGCCATCCTGAATATCGTGATTGCGCCGGGGGGCATTGTCTCGCATGTGTATCCCTTGAAGGGCAATGAACAGGTGCTTGGGTATGATCTTTTTGGTGAAGGGGAAGGCAACCAGGAGGCTATCCTTGCCCGGGAAAGGGGCCAGTTTGTCTTTGCCGGGCCTTTTAACCTGGTCCAGGGCGAAAAGGCGCTGGTCGGGCGGCTGCCTGTCTGGAGGAAAGCGGCTGAGGGAGAAAAAGCCTTCTGGGGGCTGGTCTCCGTGGCGCTGAAATACCCGGAAGCCTTTGCCGGCACGGGCCTGGATGACCTGAAAAAGGCCGGATTTGATTATGAAATCTGGCGAATCAACCCGGACACGCAAGAACGGCAGGTGATTGTACGAAGCAGCCGGGAGTACGTCAGCAGCACAGGCTATATCGAGATGCCGCTCAGAATCCTGAATGCCGAATGGGTTTTCCGGATATTGCCGGTGCGCGCCTGGTATACCTGGCCGGAAAACTGGATACTGATCCTTGCCGGGATTTTCATCAGTACGCTGATTGCGCTGGTGGTGCAGAACAACCACGAACTCAGGCATATCCATAATGATCTGGAATCAATGATACAGACCGATTCACTGACCGGCATCCTGAACAGGAAGGGTCTTTTTGACCGGCTTGACGGCCTGATCACAGAGAAAACGGCCTTTCAGCTCTGTTATATCGATCTGAATTATTTCAAGCTGATCAACGATATCTATGGGCACCATATCGGGGATTATGCCCTGGTTGCGTTTTCACGGAAAATGCAGGAGCACCTGGGTGAAAACGTCATTTTTTCGCGGATATCGGGGGATGAGTTTGTCCTGGCACGGATTGGCGATCCGCTTCCTGTCACCCAATGCGACAGTTTCTGGGCAGGCGTGGAAGCCGATTTTACGCAACCGCTTTTTTCGGCCGGCAGCGAAGCCATCACGCTGACTTTCAGCAGGGGTATCGCCCTTTTTCCGGACGATGGCAATACTGTGGATGAACTCATCTGCGCGGCAGACCGAAAAATGTATGCCGCAAAAAACGCCCGGTACGCCGTGGAAAAGAGGCGGCGCCATACCGACAGGTTCTTGCCGTAAACGGATCGGGCGGCAACAGAAACGGTTGCCTGATTTTTGCCTGCTTTTTGATCGATTCTGTTTGTTTGTCCAGGGCAAACACGGTATGATTCGCTCTGTTGAATTTGTCCGGATATTCCGCGTCACATCATGAAAAAGCTTTTGACCTGTTTTTTGTTCCTGCTGGCGCTTGCCGGCTGCAAGGACGCGCCCAAACCGGTCAAGCCGGAAGACATGAACGCCGGATATGTCCATTTTGCTGCCAGCCTGATCCTGGAAGATGTCATTCACAAGGGCGATGCCTCGGTTTATGCCCAACTGGTGCAGTCCCGTCCCCTCTCCCCGTACAAAATACTTTATGCCGATAACGTGATCGGGGATTTCAGGCGTGATTTCTCGTCTGCGGAAGACCGGTACTACCGCCTGCGCGGGACCGGGGCCGTCGTGCGCGGCACGGTTGCCGGTGTTGACAAGGCGGAGCAGGAAGTGATTTTTGTGAAAGAGGACGTGGAAGGAAAGCCGCCTTTTACCGGCACACTCCGCATCTCGCTTGACAGGGAGTTCTACAAGGATGGCGCGATGCCGGCCTATGAAACAGGCGCTGCCGCCACTTTCATGTGTACGCAATACCGTCCTGTCCATGATTTTAAAAATGAAACAATGCACAAGGTTGAGATCCGCATGATCGAGTGCAAGTCAGCGAATGATTATTATGGTGAAGTCCAGGACAGGATAAAGGAACGCCTGACAGATATTTATGCAGGCCGTGAATCGGTCAATCCTGATCTGGCAAAGGGCCTCGCCGCCCTGTACCTGACCGGGCAATCGGTCCCGGAAGATTCTGTCTGTCTTTACGGCGGCTACCTGGCCTGCCATGAAAACCTGGTGGATGAATTTGCCCGCAAATGGGGTGAGGTCAAGGTGGAAAATATCGGCAATATGGATATCGATCCGGAAAAGGTAACTTCCCGGAAAATTGAACAGGTAAAATCCGGCCCGGCAGAGCGCCCGGAAAATGCGGACCGCTCACCCTCGGGTGAAAAAATCCATGAGCAGCCTGAAGGGGTGACAAAGCAGAAGGAAGCCATTTCCCGGGTGAAAGTCCCCGGTGCTGACTGATCCGGAACAGAAAACCCGCAAAAAGCGGGTTTTTTTATCACTGCCACCCATTACCCGCCCCGGAAGTTGTCCCATCTGCTTTGACTAACCCTGGTGCTTGGTGTAATGTGGATTGTTAGTGTCAAACCCGATATACAGGAGCCAGAACATGAAGAAAATTATTCCTGTTGCATTGCTTTTGCTGGCGATCTCCGGCTGCGACAAAAAGACGAAGGAAGAGTCCAGCCAGGGGCTTAATCAGGGCAAGATCAATTTTGCCACGATCCTGGTACTGGATGACCTGATCACCAATGGCATCAATTCGGATTTTGTCTCGCTCTCCCCTGTTCCTATCGTGAATCCGGACGACACGGTAGCGGCAGATGCCATCCTGGAGGATTTCCGGCGTGACTTTGTGGATGCGCAAGACCAGTATCCGCTGAAACTTTCCGAAGGGCTTTCCATCACCTGGAACCTGGATCACAATGCGGACACGCAGTACGGCATGTCTTTCCACAAGGAAGACCGGGCAAAAAACATGGTGTTTGCCGGCAAGCTCTCACTGCGCTTTGACCCGGAATACTACAGCGCCACCCCCTACCCGACGTATTCAAAGGATTCGAGCGCAACGGTTATCTGCCGGGAATTTACCAGTGCAACGGAACGGAAAAACGATTACCTGCTCTGGGTGGAGGTGGCTTTTGACAAGTGCATGGCTGCCACCGACTATTACGCCTCGGTCAGAAGCCAGTTGAAAAACCAGCAGGAACCGCTAAAGGAGCGCCTGGCGAATATCTACGCGGGTAAGGAGGAAGTGAACGAGGATATTGCCCAAAAACTGGTCGCCTACTACCAGGCAGGCGGTGCCTTTACGGCGGATTCGGTGTGCATGACGGGTGGGCGGGAAGAATGCCTTGCCAACCTGAAAACGGAGATTATCCGCAAGTATGACGACGCGAAAGCCACTGATATCGACAGCCTGAAGGTGCGTACCAGCGAAAAACCCCAGCCGAAAAAGGCAGAGGAAGCCAAACCGGAAGGGGATGCGCCCAAAGCGGATGTAACGCTGGAAAAACCGGCAGTGGAGGAAAAAGCGGCACCGGACAACAAGGCGGCGGCACCAGCAGTAACGGAAGAGCCGAAAGCGGCAGGCACCGCCTCTGAGCCAGTGGAAAAACCGGCTGAGGCAGCGCCTGCCCCGGCGGACAAGCCCGCTGCCGCACCAGGGGGTGAAGCAAAACCGGCCTCCTGAGCACCGGCAAAAGAATGAGGAAAACCCGCAAACATGCGGGTTTTTCTTTGTGTTTTTTCCATGACGGGGTATGGTTTCATTGACAGGAACCCAATTAAACGGCACATGAAGATACTGGCTTTTATCAGGAACTGGACCCTGCCGCTGGCGATGGTCGCGGGCGCGGCAGGCTTTCCCGTAATCGGCTTTTTATCGCCCATCACGCCTTACCTGATCTTTGTCATGCTGCTGTTGACCTTCTGCCGCATCCCGCTGTCTGACATCCGTTTCAAGATGGAGCATGCGTGGCTGCTGCTTATCCAGATCGTCGGCGGGATGGGGGTGTATTTTGCCCTGGTCCCCTTCAATGTGCTGGTCGCCGAAGGCGCCATGGTCTGCGTGATGGCGCCCACGGCAACGGCAGCGGCTGTCATCACCGACAAGCTGGGCGGCAGTGCGGCAAGCCTCACGAGCTTTACGATTTTATCCAACCTGGGCACGGCGATAGCGGTACCGCTTTTCTTTCCGGCCATCCACCCCATGTACGAAAGCCTGGGATTCTGGGCGGCCTTTTTCATGATTTTCGGACGCGTGCTGCCGCTGCTGGTGGCACCTTTCGTTATGGCTGTCGTCCTGCACCGTTTTTTGCCGCGTGTGCACAGGAAGCTCTCTGCCATGCACAGGGCATCTTTTTACCTCTGGGCGATGGCGCTGATGATTGTCATGGCGCAGACGACGAATACGCTGGTGAACGAACCGGCTGAGGGGATGACTGAAATCTGAATTGCCGCCGGGGCGCTGCTGGTATGCTGCGGACAATTTTTCCTGGGCAAGAAAATCGGCGCCGTCTATGGCGAGCGGATCACCGGCGGGCAGGCGCTGGGACAGAAAAACACCATCCTTGCCATCTGGGTGGCGCACACCTACCTGACACCGATTACGGCGGTAGGCGCCGGCTCTTACGTGGTGTGGCAGAACCTCATCAATTCCTGGCAGCTCTGGCGGGAGAGGAAGCGGCAGGAAGCGGGGCTCGTGAAACTGCCGGAGTGATGGGGCTGTGGTGACGCGACGGCCCCCTTACACATCATATTCCCCCTCCAACCCCTTCGCCAGGTAATGGCTGCCCAGCGACTGGTTGTAGCAGTAGCACACGTCTTCCATGCGGACTTCGGTAAAGATCTTCGGCTCAGCCACGGCCCAGTTGCCCCTTTTTCCGGTACTTTTGCGATACACAAACCAGGCTTCGTCTGCCCGCATGGCATTGCCGATACGGGAGCGGACATCATAGACGAGGATGCCCTCTTCCTTTTCCACCCCGACACGCCAGTCCTGGTTGATAATGCGCCTGATGTCGTCTGTGAGTTCGTTTGCCATGGGGTGATTTTATCCTGCCTTTATGCGGGGCTCTTTTTGGGGATGCCTGTTTTCGCCACCATAACGAAAAAACAGCGCAAGGACAAGCGTCTTTGTCAGGGACATGCCCCTGTGGAAACGCCCCTTCTACAGCACGCTGAGCCAGATAAAGAGGGTAATGACGGAACCGATGGTGGAAAGCAGGATGGTGCGCGAGGCGATGCCAGCGCCTTTGCCGTACATTTCGGCGAGCATGAAGGGGCCGGTGCCGGTGGGCATGGCGGAAAGGATGACAGCGGTCTTTGCCCAGATGCCGGGCATGGAAAAGACGTGGTAGGCAAAAAACCAGGCGATGAGCGGCTGGACGATGAGCTTGAGTAAAACCAGCTCGATGGAGACGAGCGCACTGGTGGTTTCCTGTTTCTGCGCCAGGAAAAGGCCGGTGGCAACGAGCGCACAGGGACAGGCTGCCGATCCCAGCAGCTTGATGCCCTGGGTCACGCCGCCCGGAAAATGGATGCCGGACGCGAGCATGATGCCACCGATGACGGGCGAGACAATGAGCGGGTTTTTGATGAGGGAGACGGCCAGGTCTTTGAAGGCGGCCCCGATACTTGCGCCTTTTTTGCTGCTGATTTCCATGAGGATGATGGAAAAGGCGAAGTTGAAGGAAACGGTGAGGATACCGGCAATGACGGCCGGGGGGAGGCTTTCCTTGCCGAAAGCGAGCAGGCACAGGGGGATGCCGATGTAGCCGGTATTGGCGTAGGATGCTGCCGTGGCGTCAATGGTGGCCCTGGCCAGGTTTTTGCTTTTCATCCAGTGAAACAGGAGGACGGGAATGAAGAGGACAGCCACGCCAATCTCGAAAGCGATGATGAAGCCGGGCTGCCACAGCGCCTCAATACTGCTGCTGATGATGATGTCGATAGTGAGTGCCGGGAGCGCCAGGTAGACGACAAAACGGTTGAGTTCGGTGATGGCGGCAGCCGACATGATGCCGGTGCGCCGGAAAGCGTATCCCAGGGCAATCAGCGCAAAAACCGGCAGGACGATATTGGCAACTTCAAGCATGGGTCTGGTCTGTGGCTTTTCGCAATCGGTTGACGGGACAAATGCGCAAAAAAACCACCACGGATATCAACCATACCAGTGGTGGTTTATGCTGGCAGAAATTTTACGCTTTTATATCAAGCGCTGCTATCCCTGCCTTGGCAATGATGACATCTTCATGAGACTTGGCGCCGGAAATACCGACAGCACCGACACACTGCTCGCCGACCATGATAGGCACGCCGCCTTCCAGCAGCCCTTCGATATGGGGCACGGAAAGCACGGCATAGCGGCCATTGTTGATCATGTCTTCATAGATACGGCTTTCGCGTACACCCATGGCGGCGGTCTTGGCCTTGTTGGGCGCGATATAGGAGGCGATGGGCGCGACATTGTCCATGCGTCCGAAACAGAGGAGATGGCCGCCGTCATCAACGACGGCAATGGCGACACTCCAGCTGTTTTTGCTGGCTTCTTCTTCTGCGGCGGCCATGATTTGCCGGGCCTCGTCCAGTGTCAGTACGGGTTTGGTATTCATTGTTTCCTCTTTTTCGCTGGCATTTTAAGCAGGTTGATGGGAGGTCTTGATAAATTTCGAACGGTCATTGTAAGCCAGTGCCTTTCAAAAACTTCTTGTACGGAGTCAAGATTTGCCATCTCTGCATGAAAAGGCAGGTAACATTATCTGCTAAAAGGCAGGTATTATTAGGGATAACCCTAATGTTGCTATGCCTCTCTTTTCCCACCGCATGATGAATGTGACGATGTCGCACCGCCTTGATACGCTGGCAGCCCGGCTGGCGGCCAGGCTGGGCGCATCCATGGCGTCGCCTTTTGCGGCAGAGGAAGTCATTGTCCCCAGCGCGGCCATGCGGCGGCACCTGTCGCTTGCCCTTGCCGACACCAGCGGTATCTGCGCCAATGTGCGCTTTTCCTATCTGGCCCAGTGGTTCTGGGAAACGATCCGCAAAGTGCTCCCGGTTGCCGCCGAATCGCCTTATGCGGCGGATGTGCTCAGCTGGCGGATTTTTCATATCCTGGAAGATGGGGACTTTGTTGCTTCCCATCCGCGCCTGGCAAACTGGCTTAAGCGCAACGACCAGGCGGGGCGCTTCGAGCTGGCTGCCACGCTGGCCTCGCTTTTTGAAGCGTACCTGACTTACCGCCCGGACTGGCTTTATGCCTGGTTTGAGGGAAAGACGCTCACCCTCCCCCGCCCGGCAAAAAAAGGCGGGAAAGTGGAGGAAGCGGATGCTGCCTGGCAAGCGGCGCTGTGGCGCAGGATCGAGGCACAAACCGGCTCGGACGGTGTGCATCCGGGCGTGCGTTTTTTTGAGGTGCTGGAGGCTGGCAGGGAAAAGGCGGGCTTTCTTCCTGAAAGGCTGTCGGTTTTCTGCCTGCCGGCGATTGCCCCACAGTACCTGCAGATGCTGGAGAAAATCAGCGAATGGGTGGAGGTGGACCTGTATGTCCTGAACCCGTGCCGCGAATTCTGGTTTGATGTGGTGCCGGAAAAACGACTGGCTGTCATGAAAAAAACCGGGCAGGAAACGTATCATGAAACGGGCAATGCGCTCTTGGCGGCATGGGGAAAGCAAACCCAATCGCACCTGTCGCTTTTGATGGATCTCGGGCATGACTGGGATTTTCTGCCCGATACCGGGAATCCGGCCGTTTCGCTGCTGGGCCGCCTGCAGGAGGCGGTACTGGCGCTGGAAGAACCGGCTCTTGAAGCGATCGCCCCGGATGACCGGAGCGTGGAAGTGCATGTGTGCCACTCGCTGATGCGTGAGGTGGAGGTGCTCCATGACCAACTGCTGGCCCTGTTTGCTTCGGATGATCCCCCGGCCCCCGGCGATATCCTGGTGGTCACGCCCGATGTGGACACTGCCGCGCCGCTGGTGGATGCGGTTTTTGGCAATGCGCCGTCCGGAGCGCGGATTCCCTATCGCATCATGGGACGCGCCGCAAACCGGATCAACCCGGTGGCCCGCGCGGTAATGGATATTTTTGCGCTGGCAGCGTCGCGTTTTACGGCGGCCGATGTGTACGACCTGCTGTTGCAGCCGCTGGTGGCAAAGCGCTTTGGCCTGCAGGGTGCGGCAGACCAGGTGTACGGGTGGCTGGAGGAAGCGGGTATCTGCTGGGGGCTGGATGGGGAGCAGAAGCGCTCGCTCTCCCTGCCGATGGATGACAGCCGCAGCTTTCATGACGGCTTTTACCGACTTTTCCTGGCGTATGCCCTGCCCGCTGATGCCCGGATGCCTTTCGGCACACGGCTTCCCGCCGGGAACCCGGAAGGAACGGAAGCGGCGCAGCTGGGGAGCCTGTGGCACTTTATCCGATGCCTTTCCCGGCTGTCAGCCTCGCTTGAAAAACCGGAAGATGCCGAAGGCTGGCGGGAGGTGTTTCTCGCTGTGCTGGATGATTTTATCTGCCCGGACACGGCGCAGCTGGAAGACGATCTGGCAGTGCGGCAGGCGGCGGGACGGCTTTTTGACAGCATGGGGATGAATGGCAGGGGGCTGGCGGTGGATGCGGATGTCATGCGCCGTGCGCTGGGCCAGGCGCTGGATGAATCCGCCCGCGGGGCGGTGCCTTCCGGCGCAGTAACGATTACCGCCATGGCGGGGCTGAGAAACCTGCCCTACCGCATTGTCTGCGCCATCGGCATGAATGACGGCGCTTTTCCGGGTGACGCAAGTCCGCTGGAATTTGACCTGATGGCGCGCGCACCGCGTGCGGGGGACATGCAGCGGCGTGACGATGACCGCAATATTTTCCTTGACCTGCTGCTGGCTGCCCGTGAACGCTTCTATATCAGCTATACGGGAAAAAGTGTGCGGGATAATACGCCGGTTCCACCCTCGGTGGTTGTCTCCGAGCTGCTGGATACGATTGCCCGCGCCCTCGCGAAAGGCCATCCGGGGCTTCCGGTACCGGAAGCGGAAAAACTGGTGCGCGAGTCTCTGGTGATTGAACACCCCCTTCAGGTTTTTTCCCGCCGCTATTTCGAGCCGGACGGCGATACGCGGATAAGGAGCCATCATGCGGACTTTTGCCGGGCGCTGGTGAAAAAAGCCGAAGCGATGGCTGCACTTTCGCTTGCGGCTGACACGGCCCTGATAGATGACACAGACGGGGATGGGAAGGATGCCGCCTGGCACCGGGGTGCGCCCTTTTTCAGCGCCCCCCTGCCCGAGCCGGATGCGGCATGGCGGGAAGTGAGCCTCACCGGGCTGGCACAGTTTTTTGCAAATCCAAGCCGCTTTTTGCTGCAAAACCGGATGGGGGTATCTTTTCCTGCCAATGCGGGTGAGCTGCCTGTCAATGAGCCTTTTGTCGCGAGCCGCCTGGATGCCTGGCAGCTGGCTGACCGGCTGCTGCCGCTGCTGCTTCAAGGGCGCAGCATGGATGAGGTGCTGGCTGCCGCACAGGCCGGGACGGAATTTCCCTCCGGGATGCTGGGACAGGCCGGGATTATCGAAGAGCTGGACGCCCTGGTGGGGTTTGTGGACAGGATAAGGGATGCGCTTTCACCGGATTGTCTCCCGCCTTTCTCTGTCGGGCTGGAATTTGACATAGAGGGGCAGCCCTGGACGCTGGAAGGGGTATTTACGGAACTGCGGGAAAACGGGCTTATCCTGTACCGCTATGTGGATGCTGACGGCGACAGCGGCACGCGCTTTACGCTGTCGGCCTGGATCACGCATCTTTTCCTGAATGCCGTGGCGCCGGAAGACGTGGTGTGCAAAACGGCCTGCCACTTAATGAATGCGTCGTTTTCTTTTGTTCCCTGCGACAGGGACGAAGCCCGCCAGCTGCTGAAAGACCTGCTGGGGCTTTACCGCACGGGGCTTAATGAGCCGCTGCGCTTTTTCCCCTTGTCTGCCCGCGCCTTTATCGAGGGCAACGGCAATATCGGCGCTGCGCGGCGCAAGTGGGACAGCGGCAATGACCGGCAGCGCAGCGAACGTGATGATGTGTTTTACCGGCTGGCCCTGCGCGGGCAGGATGACCCGCTGGATGATTTTTTTGTCGATTGCGCGCGACGGGTGATGGAACCCATGAACCGCCTGATGAAAAGGCATGACGATGCATAGCGCACCTGACAATCTGGATATCCTGAATTGCCCGCTGTCCGGCATGTCGTTAATCGAGGCGTCTGCCGGGACGGGCAAGACCTGGAATATCTGCATGCTGTACCTACGCTTTTTACTGGAAGCGAAGCTTGCCGTGCCGGAAATCCTGGTGGTGACTTTCACCAATGCGGCGACGGCTGAACTCAAGGAGCGTATCCGCGCACGCATCATGGAGATGCTGCTTTTCCTGGAGGAAACGGCAGCCCCGTCAGAAGCGGACCCTTTCCTTGCCAGCCTTGTCTCGCACCTGGAAGCAGCCGAGACAGGACGCGAAGAGATGCAGCTGTTGCTGAAAGCGGCGCTGGCGTCTTTTGATGAAGCGACGATCTCGACGATCCACGGCTTTTGCCGTAAGGTGGCTGGCACGCTGGCGTTTGGCACCGGGCAGCCTTTTTCCTTTACGGTAGAGCGTGAGGAAAAGGAAACGCTTACGCATGTGGTGCACGACTTCTGGCGGCGGCATGTGGCAGCTGACACGCTGCCCCCGGCAATGGCGATGTACCTCAATGCCATCCGCATCACCCCGGAAGGGCTGGCAGCCTTTTTGCAGCGGGAAATGGAAAAGCCGCTGGCCCAAAAACGCTGGCCGGACGATCTCGCACCGCTGGATGAAAGCGACATGGATGCGCTCATCGCGGCGTATGAGAAGCTGAAGGATAGCTGGCAGCAATACCGGGAGAGCCTGCCGGATGTCATTGGCAACGCGGTGACTGAAAAGGTATTGAGCGGCGCGAAGTATGGCGGCAGGCCCCTGCCGAATATCCTGGCGGCGTATGAGTCGCTTTTTGCCCGGAAAGACCCGGCAGCCCTTTCCATCCTGTCAGACAACACGGCAAGAACCCGCCTGTGGCGCCTGACCACAGATGGCATGGCAGACGGCGCTAACAAGGGGAAAACCCCACCCCCGCATCCGTTTTTTTCGCTGGCAGAGACGTGGTTTACCCTGCGCGACGAGGCGATAACGCGGCTTCACCAGGCTTACCTGCACCTGCTTTTTATGCTCTCGAAAGAAGCGGATGAAGTGCGCCGCCGCCGCCAGGAAAACCGGGTGCTCTCTTCGAGCGACATGCTGTACCGCCTGTATGCAGCACTCTCCGACCCGGCCCTGCCCGATCTGCCGGCGGCGATCCGGCGCATGTACCCGGCGGCTTTGATTGATGAATTCCAGGACACCGACCCGATCCAGTTTTTTATTTTCCGCACGATCTATGCGGGTTCGGACGCGCCGGTTTTCTTTGTGGGTGACCCCAAGCAGGCCATCTACCGTTTCAGGAATGCCGACCTGCACACCTACCTTGCCGCCCGGGAGGAAGTCAATGCCCTGTATTCGCTGACACTGAACCAACGCTCGACACCGGAAGTGATCGCGGCCTGCAATGCGTTTTTCCTGAAAAATCCCAACCCCTTCATGCTGGACGGGCTGGGCTATCCGCCGGTCTCTCCCGGCGCCCGGCAACGGGAAGCACTGGCTGACGAAAGTGATGCCAGCACTGGCAACGGGATCGTGCTGTGGCGCTTGCCGCACACAACAGATAGCGGCTACCTGCGGCGCAACGATGCCATGGCCGCCGCTGCCAATGCCGTGGCCGATGAGATCGCCCGGTTGCTCCACGCCGGGCAGCACAATGAAATCAGGATCGGTGAAGCGCCTTTGAAGGCGGCGGATATGGCGATACTGGTGCGCACCCACAATGAAGCCCGGCGCATGCAGCAGGCGCTGGCTCTCCGCGGCCTGGCCAGTGTGTCGCTTTCACCGGGCAGCGTGTGGGACTCCCCGGAAGCGGCAGAACTGGGCATAATACTTTCCGCCATCATCACCCCGCGAAACCTGCCCAGGCTGCGTGCCGCGCTTGCTACCGAAATGCTCGGCCTTGACGCCCCTGCCATCGAGGCGCTTTCTGCGCAGGATGAAAAACTGCTGGCCAAAGTGGAGCGTTTCATGGCGTACCAGGCCGTATGGCTGGAACACGGGATAAGCTTTGTCCTGCGGCAGGTCATGGGAGAACACGATGTCTACGCCCGCCTTTTGGCCCTGCCTGACGGGGAACGCCGCGTGACCAATCTCCTGCACCTGGCAGAGTTGCTCAATGACGCCGCCCAGCATCACGCCATGCCCGAATCGCTTTTGCGCTGGATGACAGAACAAAGGGAAAGCGGCGCATCGGACGAAGAAACGCAGATACGTCTGGAGTCTGATGAAAAGCTGATCCGCATCATGACGATCTATGCAGCAAAGGGGCTGGAGTTTCCTTTTGTCTTTTGCCCTTTCCTGTGGGATGCCTGGCGAAGCAATCGCAACGACAGCCTGGACGGGATGGAGTACCAGGACGGCAACCGGCTGGTGATTGATTTCAGGGAGCATGATGCGCTCTCGGAGGCGGCGATCAAAAACCGCATGGCGGTCGAGGATGCGGCAGACCGCCTGAGGCTGGTGTACGTGGCACTCACACGGGCCATCTACCGCTGCTACGTGGTGGCGGGCTGTTACGTGCAGCCGTCAGGCCGCTCTGTAAATGTGAACCACAGCACCAGCGGCACGCTCAACTGGCTGGCAACGGATGCCGGTATCACGCCCGCCGAATGGATAAGCAACGGCGATGAAGAACGCGTGGCATGGATTGAGGCAGGCTGGCAGGCCATGGCGGACAGCTGTGACAGCATCACGCTGGCAGACCTGCCGATGCGCGGGGCACCCGTCACCGCTTCCCCTGAAACGGACGGCAGCAGCGCAATAACCCTCATGGCGGCGCCCCTGCCAGCCGCCATCCCCGCCGGGTGGCGCATCGGCAGCTATTCCGCACTGGTCTATGGCGCGATGGGCGCGATACATGAAGCCGCCGCGAGTGACCATGATGAGCGGGTGCAAGACGCTGGCCCGCCTGATGAACCGGAAACCGTGCCGGATACGGATGACATCTTCCTTTTTCCGGCCAGCCGCTACGCGGGCAATTGCCTGCATGCCGTTTTCGAGGAAGTGGATTTTACCGATGAAAGCACGTGGGATGCCGCCATTGCACAGGCGCTGCTCCGGCACCCGCCCTACGGGCGACTGCATCCTGAAGCGGGAAACACACCGGAAGCACTGGCTGCCATGATCCGGCAGATGCTGAAAAACGTGCTTGCCACGCCACTTCATAACGGCATGACGCTGGCCGGTATCGGGCTGGAAAAGCGCCTGACCGAACTGGAGTTTTTCCTGCCCGCGAAAAATGTCTCTGCTCCGGCAGTCAATGCCCTCATCCCCCCGGATTACCCGGTATCGAAGCTGGCTTTCCCGCAGCTGGAAGGCTATCTCAAGGGGCTGATTGACCTGGTGGTGGAGCACAATGGCCGCTTTTATATCCTCGACTGGAAATCCAACCTGCTGGGCAGCCAGCAGGCCGATTACGGGGAGGATGCAATCCATACCGCGATGGCTGAGCACAATTACCACCTGCAACACCTGCTCTATACCGTGGCGCTTGACCGCTACCTGTCACACCGGATGCCGGGCTATGCCTATGACACGCATTTTGGCGGGGTGCTGTATCTCTTTGTCCGGGGGGTCAGGCCCGCATGGCGCCAGGAAAACGGTACGCCTTCCGGCGTCTTTTTCCGCCGCGCGGATGAGCGGCTTATCCGTGCGCTTGATGCCCTGCTTTCAGGAGGAGGTGCCTGATGGCTTTTCACCGGACCCCCGCCGAGCTGCTGGCTGACGCCTTTTCAGCTTATGTGACCACCTGGGCAAAAGAGCGGGATGTGGACGAGACCGCACAGGACTGGCTGTGTGGGCTGGCGTACTGGCTGAGCATGGCTGTCTCTACCGGGCATGTGTGCCTGCCGCTGGAAGAACAGCCGGACTTTGACCGCTGGCCGCCGATTGCCGATGTCCGCGCCCTGCTTTTTGAGTCCGGCCTAGTCGGCACGCCTGACGCGCCCGGCAACCTGCCGCTGATACTGGACGCGGGCAACCGGCTTTACCTGCACCGCTACTTTGCTTACGAGCGCACGCTGGCAAGGCGGATACAGGCCCTCAAAACCGTGATGCCTGTTGATACGGCAGCCGCCCGTTTGGCACTGGATCGTTTTTTCGGCAAGGCGGAGGCGAAAACAGCAGACTGGCAGCGGCTTGCTGCCGCGCTGGCCATGCGCGGCTGTCTCACCATCATCAGCGGCGGGCCGGGCACGGGCAAGACCACAACAGTCGCCAATATCCTCGCCTGCCTGCTCTCGCAGCAGCCGGCGCAGCGCATCATGCTGGCAGCCCCCACCGGCAAGGCCGCCATGCGCATGCTGGAAGCCATCCGGGCACAGACCGCGCGCTTTCCTGCCGATGTGCAGGCAAAGATGCCGTCAGAAGCCTTTACACTGCACCGGCTGCTGGGCATGACATCAACGGCTGGAGTCTTTCGCCATCATGCGGACAACCCGCTGCTGGTGGATACCCTCGTGGTCGACGAAGCGTCGATGATTGATCTGGCCATGGCGTCGCACCTCTTTAACGCGCTGCCCGCCCATGCGCGGCTCATCATGCTGGGCGACAAGGACCAGCTCTCCGCAGTGGAGGCTGGCGCGGTCTTTTCCGAGCTCTCTGCCGATCCGGCGCTGACACCTGCCTGCCGGGCAGACCTGGCGGACATGACGGGTATCCCGGCAGAAGCGGTCACCCCGCCGCAGGCGCTTTCTGACACGGGCCTGGCTGACAGCACGGTATGGCTGAACCGCAATTTCCGTTTTACTGCCGACTCCGGCATCAGCCAACTGGCGCTGGCTATCCGTGACGGGCGGATAACGGAAGCCGAAACCGCACTGGAGAATGCGCCGGATGGCTCGGTGACCTGGCTCTCGCGTGATACGGCTGCCGCCCTGCCCAAAGGCGTTATCACTTTCCTGCATGAAAACCATGCGGCGTATCTGGATGCTGTGGCACAAAGCCCCGATGACCCGCAGGCAGTCTTTGCTGCCTTTGAGCGCTTCCGGGTACTGTGTGCCACGCGTGAAGGGGCTTACGGCGTATCGGCAGTCAATACGCTCATGGCAACATATGCCAGAGGCCGCCTGGATATACCGCCCAGGCAAACGTGGTACACCGGACGCCCTGTCATGATCATGGAAAACGATTATGTCCTGCGGCTTTTCAATGGCGATATCGGTATTGTGCTTCCCGGAGAAAACGGCACGCCGATGGTGTTTTTCCCGTCTGATGGCGGCGATTTCCGGGCAATTTCACCTGCCCGCCTGCCCGCGCACGAAACCGCCTTTGCCATGACGGTGCACAAATCCCAGGGATCGGAATTTGACGCGCTGCTGATCCTGATACCGCCTTACCCCACCCCGCTCATCACGCGTGAACTGCTGTATACGGCGGTAACGCGCGCCCGCCGCCATGTGTCACTGGTATGCAGCGAAGCCGTGCTGGAAAACGGCATCCTCACCTCGGTGAAAAAACACTCGGGGCTGGTGGCAAGATTAGCCGAAGAAGCAAAAAAAGCCCCCTTGTGACAGGCACCCCTGACGCGGGAGGGACTGAATTCCGAGTCGCACCGGGCCTGGTTCATTTCAAACGGATTCTGTCCTGACTGCAGTAGCGAATATATTGTTGCCCCGGCAATTACACGATAGACGGGGGTTGCCACTATTGCTCCTCAAACATCCGCATGATGAGGGTATCGGCAACATCGGGAGGAGGCATGCGATCAGCGTGCCGCTGTTTCTCCGCCCTTTGCAGCCACATTTTTGCCTTGGCCTCGTCTTGCTTCTGGCCAAACTGCCCATGAAAATAAACGCGTGCCATGCGCTCCATGGCTTTAGAACTGCCGTTTTCAGCGGCTTCCTGGTACCACCGGAAGGCTTCACTGGCGTTCTTCTTGACGCCGAGGCCATGTTCGTAGGCTAAGGCGAGTTTACGCTGCGCGTCCTCACTGCCTGTTTGCGCCGCTTTCTCATAAAGCTTGAATGCACCAGCAGGATCGCGCTGCACCCCCAACCCCTCGGCATACAGGTCAGCAAGGCCTTTCAGGCAGCAGGCGTCACCATGATCTGATCCCGCATCGAATAATTTTCTTGCACTTTCATAATTTTCCGGTACACCATCACCATACATGTATTTCTGGCCGAGATTACAGAGTGCAGACGTATTACCCATCCCGGCGGCCTTGAGATAATAATCAATAGATTTCTTCTGATCCTGTTTGACGCCGACGCCCTTTTCATAGATAAAACCAAGGTTATTCACCGCTTCACCCGAACCTAGTTCTTCGCCCTTTTCATAATACGCAAGGGCTTTTTGATAATCCTGCCCGACATAATCCCCGCTTTCATACATCCTGCCGAGATTGCTGTACGCATCAGGATAGTTCTGCGCTGCCGACTTCGTGTACCACTGAAATGCGATCTTGGGGTCTTTTTTCACCCCTTTACCCAACAGGTACATATTGCCAAGACGGTTTTGCACCCAGGCATCCCTGGAGGCATCTGCCTTGAGGAAACGCGATAATGCTTGGCTATATTTCTTTTGGTCGTACAGAGCCTTGCCCGCTTCCTTGTTGCCCGCAAAGGCGCTGCAAGCCGCAAGGAAAATAAGACAGCCACAAAGTATTTGCTTTACTGTTTTCATAGATACGTGGTTACTGCTGTTGTTCTTCAAACAGGCGCATGATGATGGTATTGGCAACATCAGGAGGGGACATCCGGTAGGCATACCGCTGTTTCTCCGCCCTTTCCAGCCACATTTTTGCCTTGGCCTCGTCTTGCTTCTGGCCAAACTGGCCGTGGAAATAAACACGCGCCATGCGCTCCATGGCAGGTGGACTGCCGTTTTCAGCGGCCTGCTGATACCACCGGAAAGCCTCAACGGCATTTTTCTTCACGCCAAGACCATGCTCGTAAGCCACCGCAAGATTGCGCTGCGCGTCCTCGCTGCCTATTTGCGCCGCTTTCTCATAAAGCTTGAATGCACCCGGAAGGTCGCGCTGTACTCCTAGCCCATAGGAATAGAGGTCGGCAAGGCCATTCAGACAGCAGGCGTTGCCATGATCTGATCCGGTATCGAAGAGTTTCCTGGCACGTTCATAATTTTTCGGCACGCCGTCTCCATCCATATACTTCAGTCCAAGATTGCAAAGTGCAGACGCATTGCCCATTCCTGCAGCCTTTACATAATAATCATTGGCTTTTTTCTTGTCCTCTTTGACACCGATTCCCTTGTCATAGATGAAACCAAGGTTAATCACTGCCTGTGACGAGCCAAGCGCTTCACCCTTTAGATAATATTCCAAAGCTTTTTGATAATCCTGCCCGACATAATCCCCGCTTTCATACATCCTGCCGAGATTGCTGAATGCATCAGGATAATTCTGGGCTGCTGACTTTTTGAACCAGCCAAACGCCGCCCCGGGATCTTTCTCGACCCCTCTGCCTCGAAGATACATCACGCCCAGCCGGTTTTGCACCCAGGCATCCTTTGAGGCATCCGCCTTGAGGAAAAGTACCAGTGCTTCGGTATATTTCTTCTGCTCGTACAGGGCCTTTCCTTCTTCCTTGTTGCCGGCAAAGGCGCTGTAAGCCGCAAGAAAGATGAGGTAGCCGCATAGGATTTGCTTGAGTGTTTTCATGGTATCTCCACAAAAAGGAAGGATAAGCTTCTATGAAGCTTATCCCCAAACGGCAAAAAAATAAATAAACTTTATCCTGCGGGGGAGAACTATTTTGTCAGAATGTCCCCCTGGCCTTTTCAGGGACCGGATAAATTTCTATTCAGGTCTATTAAACCGTAGAGCATCACGTCTTGCACGAAGGATTACTTCTTCCTTCATCTTGTCGGTGACATTACTCATCAGGTAGTCAAACATCAGTTTATGAGGGCCGGAAAGCTGGCGGCTCATGATCTGCATGCTCTTGTTGAACATGCCGGTTCTGGCAGCGGAGTCTGCTCCCATGCCGATGGCCCTCAGGAAGTCTCCTTCTCCATGCTGTAACACATCATCAGCATGAATCGTGCTCATCGTCCTGATTAACTGGTAGAACGCTTCAGCACCAACAGAAACCTGCCGCGTTGCCATGAAAATTCCGGCATCGATCATCTTCTGCCCCAGGAAATCCTTGTAAAATCCTTTCCTGAGACTGCGGATGGCATCTCCAAGATCCCTGCTCTGCTGTCCGGCATCAGCCTGTTTTCCGGCAGCGATCTGTTGCTTGAGTTGGCCTATTTTACCCGGCAAATTCCTGTCCGCCACAAAATGCGGGTCAACCTGTTGCATCAGCCCATCGGTAAACAGCTTGAGCTCCATCAAGCTCAGGGTAAATTCGCCCTTCTTGATATTGAATCCCTGGTAAAGGTGCTCGGCATCTTCCCATAGCCCGTCAACCTCGGCCTGGCGTGTTTTGCGGATGAATTCCAGAGGGGTATTGCCATTAATGAGCCTTGGTGCTGTCGAGCCTTGACTGTACCGAACGGGATCTTCGTTATACACACGCTCAAGCGACTTGCCTGCATGGTCCCCGTGCATGATGCCTGTCGCACTGGAACCGTAATCCCGGATTGCACCTGCTGCACCACCATACATATCTCCGAACAGGTTGCCCACGCTGTATGCCTCGGCATTTCGCATTAATTCATGGTCAATATGCGGGGAATACCTTGTGGTCTCATTCTTGGCAGGATGAGTCGACACAGCATTAGTCTGCGCTGGAGTAGCGGACACTGGCTCAGAGGACACTGGATGAGCCTGCGCCAGATTAACAGGCACATGGGTGTTCGGGTTGCCCTGAACATTGGCTTTGGGAAGCGATACATTCGCAGATTGAACCCGCTTTTGAGGTTGCCTTGCCGGTTCACTGGCATCTTGTATTCCTTTAAAGGCTGCCAGTAACCCCCCAAGCGGGTCGTCGCCTTGGCTATTCGTATCACCCAAATTCCAGTTGGCGCCCAGGGCGTTGGGTAAGCGCGACCTGGCCGCATTCGGATTAAAGTTGGCCGAATACGGTTGGTGCTCAGGCCGCTGGAAATAGCCATCCCGAAGGCTTGTGCTGCCTGACAGTCCCGTAAACCCGGTTTTAGCGGCCCCAAACATGTCATCAGTATCAGGTGGTTTCGGCATCTGATATCCTGATGTATTGAAATCAGGCATCTCCATTTCCGGTGTCTTTTGGTGCCAGGAAGGTGGATCAGGATATGGCTGCCCGATCGTATCAAATCCCTTGAGCACTGCTTTCATTGCGGGCGTTTCTTCCAGTTCGGGCGTACCCCACATCCCTTTGGGTTTCGGGCTCACGCCAGCCTCGTCGCCATCATCAAAAACAGACATGCGTCCTCCTTGGTATAAAAATAAAAAAGCACAATCCGCGCTATACATCTATCGTTATACCCCGCTGTCAAGGGGGAAAAGGCTGTTTGTGCGAATCTTTGTCACATCGCCTTAAGAGCAAGAGCAGGCAAGGGTTTTCAGCAAGGGGGCGCCGCCGGTTTTTTGCGGTTTTCAGATCAGCCTGGATGAAAGCGGGCGGCACAAAACCGTCCGAAAAATGGGAAAAATGGGGTTCACCCTGTCGCAGGGGCGATTTGCTTCATGGGTATATTCACCTTGCTCAACGCCGGGTATCGCGGTCTGGTGAGGTTTTTTTGACGTCCGACGGCCTGATGCCGTATTCGCTTTCGCACCAGTCCAGCGCGGCATGAAAGTCGTCAAACCATTCCACCCGGATATCATCTTCTCCTGTCGGGAGAATAAGGAGGCTTTCGTTTTTTGCGGCTTTGGTGGTAAAAGCGGTCACGGTATAGAGCCAAAGGGCATCCGGATCGGGCAGGCGCCCCATGCTGCGGGTGATGCCGGGGAATATCCGGTCCAGCGAGCCACCTCTTTCGGCTTCTTTTTTGGTGTAGTCGTCATACCCGATGGCTTCGATTCGCACCGTGCGCCAGGCATCCCTGTCCTTCAGGTAAATCTCGGCAAAAGCGCTTTGCGAGCGCATATCGCCAAAGCCCAGGGGAAAGGCTATGTGCGGATTGCGATGGTAGGTGATTTTCTTGTCCATACAGGGTGTTTGTCACACTCAGGGGTTATCCCGTCAAAGGAGCATGATGCCATATTTTGCATAACACATCGATGATAAAAGCCCCGTGTGCGCCATGCCGCATCAGGCGGCATATGTACGCCTGGCGGCTCTGCCTGCCAGGCTTTCTTTGCTGTGGCTGTGGCTGTGGCTGTGGCTGTGGCTGTGGCTGTGGCTGTGGCTGTGGCTGTGGCTGTGGCTGTGGCTGTGGCTGTGGCTGTGGCTGTGGCTGTGGCTGTGGCTGTGGCTGTGGCTGTGGCTGTGGCTGTGGCTGTGGCTGTGGCTATGGCTATGGCTATGGCTATGGCTATGGCTATGGCTATGGCTATGGCTATGGCTATGGCTATGGCTATGGCTATGGCTATGGCTATGGCTATGGCTATGGCTATGGCTATGGCTATGGCTATGGCTATGGCTATGGCTATGGCTATGGATAGGTTACCGCTTCGTGACGCCGATCGTCTGACATTTTCCATCATGAGGTGTCACGAACGGTTTTTTCCGCCGTGCCGGTTTCGTGGCACGATTCGTGCGCTTTTCTCATCATGGGTGTCGGCAATATTTTCTTTCTTTGTCGCCCTCTCCTGCGCTTTTACTGATCCGTATCAGAATGCCGGCGCCTGTTTTCCTGCCTGATAGAAACTATGAGCTGCGCAACGGTAGCCAGGGTGGTTTTTTGTTTAATTGTGAGGGGAGTCAATCATGTTGAAGGGTAAAGTAAAGACGTTAATCAGCGTGCTGTCAGCTGTTCTTTTTCTGGTATTTGCCGGTGCATCGCAGGCGCAATACCTGGGGCCGGGCGAGATGAAGGCGGATGCTTCGGTCGCGCAGATACTGAAAAAACCGGTTGATGGCCAGCAGGTGATCCTCAAGGGGTATATCACGCAGAAATTCGGTAAAAAATATTACGAATTCAAGGATACAAGCGGCACGATCCGGGTAAAAATCAATGAACGGCTCTTTTACAACCAGAAAGTGACAGAAAGCACGCTGGTGGAAATTTTCGGTGAAGTGGATAACGTTTTTACGAAGTCACCTGTTGTCGAGGTTTTCCGCCTCACTGTTATCAATCCGTAACCCGTGTTTTTCCGCATGATGCACGGACCGGCGGAGGTTTCCTGAAAATTTCCGGAAAACCGTTCCAGTTAGGCTCAGCCTAACTACCAGAAATCCATCGAATGATGCCGGGTTTGGTGTATGCTATGGGGAGAACCCCTTCTCTTGGGACAACTTGAAAGGAGTTTTTATGGCAAAGGCGTTAACAAGACTGATGGTGGCGGGTTGTGCCGTCATACTCATTGGTGTTTTTGGAATCGCACATGCGCAGTATGTGGGGCCAGGCCAGGGAACCAGCCTGACGACGGTAGCCGAAGTCCTGAAAAATCCGGTGGATGACCAGGAAGTGCTGCTGCGCGGCAAAATCACCAAAAAACTCAAAAAAGAGCGCTATGAATTCAAGGATGACACTGGCGCCATCCGCGTGGAAATCGACGACAAATACTTCTATAACCTGAAGGTAACGGACAGGACGATTGTCGAGATCTATGGTGAAGTGGAAAAGGAATTCATGAAATCACCTGAAATCGATGTCAAAAGGCTGACCATTATCCAACCATAACGGTGCTGCGATGATAACGCGATTGGGCCGGCGTCAAGGATGGGCCGGCCTTTTTTTATGAGATAATGGGGTATCAGCTTTAAGCGTGAGGCATGCGAATGCAGGGGAAAAAACGTAAGGGGATGAGACGCGCGGGCGTCTTCGGCTGGCTCGGCGTACTGGTTTTTGCCATGCTGGTCTTATGGCCGCTTCTGATCATGATCGGCATCAGGAGCCAGTTGCTTGCGGCATCACTGGATTTTCCGCAGCTGCAGGAGCGTTATACCTGGTACTACTTCCGTACCGCAGTGCTTTTTGTTGTCATCACCTGCGCGGCAATCAGCATGATCGGCGGCGCCATGCTTTTCAAACGCCGCCAGAAAAGCTCGGTATTCTGGGCAATTGCCGCACTCTGGATCTCGGGTCCGATCGGCCATTCCTTTGCCTTTTGCCTGCCTGCGCTGATGTATGGCTATGGTGATGTTATCTCCAACATCATGCGCTATTCGGATGTGCTGCTTACCGGTGTCATTATCCGGGCCGGCTGCACGGTTTACCTGCTGATGTCCCGGCGGGTCAGGCGAACCTATCCGAAAAAGGGTGACCCCCTTCCCCTCAAAACGGATGACTGAAAGGGGCGCCCCCCTTTCTTCTCTTACCCTCTTTCTGATACGGCGGTAAAGCGCTGGCGGATAAAGGCCTGGTTTTTGACTTCATCAATCATCGCCAGGGCATAGTCCGCATAGCTGATGTAAGACTCACCCCTGGTGTTGGTGATGACATTATCCTTTCCGAGCGTGTAGCGGCCTGTGCGCTTTCCCTCATAATCAAATTCGATTGCCGGGCTCATGTAAGTCCAGTTGATCGTGCTTTTTTCAAGCAGGGAAAATGCCTTTGCCATATTGGCAGCAGTGGGCAGAAAGTCTTTCGGGAAATCGGGCGTGGTATACAGCGGGATTTTCTTTTGCAAATCGACATAAAGGCTCCCTGCCCCGCCTACCATCATGAAACGCACGTCCGGCAGGTCTTCAAACACCGCAATCAGGTGCTCCACCGAGGTGAGATGTTCTTCTTCCTTGCCCGAAGGCGCCCGAAAGGCATTGATAACCACATCAAAGCTTTTCAGCGTGTTGCGGTTGAGCTCGAAAAGATCGCTTTCCAGAACATGGATACGGCTGTCCCTGACACGGTTGACAAAGCGGACAATGCCTGTGACGTCATGCCCCTGCTTCAAGGCTTCTGCCGCAAGCAGGCTGCCGGATTTTCCTGTTGCACCGATAATGCCGATTTTCATGATCCCCTCCGTTGCGGTTGGTTGAAAATGCCCTTCTCATGATAATACGGTAGATGGTGAGGCAATCACAATGGTTTTTTCCGAAAAAACCGGCGAGAAAAACCTGTTTCCGCACAAGGGCAGTATCGTCCGTTTTCAGCGGGGCATTATCCCGGCAGCCTCATCCGGAAAACAGGGTTATCTATCCCTGCAATGGCACAACGGGGCAGACCACCACCCGGCAAGGGGAAACCTTGCTGCCCACGCAGAAAAACGCCTCCCATGCGGGGCTGGCTTATGAGTTCAAATTTGACGGCAAGGCTGGCGGCCGGGTACACGGGTACAACCTGAAGGAAACGGATATGGGCGGCTCTACCTTCGTTGGTGAGCTGGGGCTGACCTGGGTCCCGGCGTCTATGCGTAATGCATCCCTTGACCTGGCGCTGGAGGGCTTTGCCGGGGAGCGCGACGGCTTTATGGGGAATGTAAGGTTTAATTACCGGTTCTGATGCCACGTTGTAGCGTGTGCCAAATGCAATGCGGCGCACGATGGGCGTTCGCCAGGGGTGAGTGCTTTCTTTTTGCCAGCATCCGGGGTCGTGCGCTTCGCCGCAGGCTCAGCACACGCTACGTGATGGTGGCATACGGAATGGCAACACACCGAAGTGAGGGCCACAGGATGGGCAACTCTGTTGCCCATGCCGGTAATATGCCGATATGGAGAATCACTCGACACAGGGAACCATTTCTGCATCCGCAACAATCAAACGTCACCCCAATCTCGAGACACATCTCATCGTAGCAAACAACACAAGCAAAGGGCATCACTCCGGCAATTTCATATGAATAAAGGGATAGGCTTTACCCTGCCCGTCAAGGGGTGAATGACCGGTTTCTTCAAAGCCGTATTGCTGGTAAAAGCGGGTGGCGGCCTCGTTTTGCTCATTGACGTCTACAAAAAGCCCGGGCCAGTCTTTCCTGACAGAATCCAGCAGGGCGCGGCCAATGCCTTTTCCCATGAATGCGGGTGCAACAAAGAGCATCTCCACTTTTGGCGGATTGATGCCAATAAAGCCCGTGATAACACCGCCCGTTTCCTGAACGCGGATTACCTCGAGGCCACCCAGCCAGAGATCGCGCAATTGCGTGTAGAGGGTGTCAAAGTCCATCGGGTCAAGAAAATGGTGGGTGGCAGAAACCGACTGCATCCAGACTGTCAGGATGGCGGCATGGTCGGCTTTGGTTGCCCGCCTTATTCTTTTATTTTTCATTATTTGCACTCTTTGTTGCTCTTTTTTGTCAATTTTTAATTATTTTTCACAAATAAAATATAAGGGATACGTAAGATGCAATCGGATTAATTGAGAAAAGTTTAAGGCAAAACAAAAGCCTTCTGTCTCTTTGGGATTGAAATAGTCGCTGGGCTTGAAGGAGGTGAGCCTGAGCGCGTGATTTCAGGAAGAAAGGAAAAGCAGCATGCTTGCAGTATCCGCACAATCGTCCATACCCGCATGGGGCAGGCAGCCTGCCTGCAGGGGTTTTCGCACAACCTGCCGCATAGCGGCCATGCCAGCGATGACGGCGACAGAAAAAACTGTGAAAGGCCTGCTTGAGACCCCCGCATACGGCCAGCATGTCAGGCTGACAGGCAAACTGGTCGGCTGCCCTGGCACCAGGCGTTATCTTTTTGCCGATGATACGGGAGAAATCGCCACCCGGATCAGACGCCCGGTTTCCGGCAATATGGCTCTCCTGAAAAACCAGAAAATCGTGATCAAGGGCGAACTGAAAAGAATGGTATCGGGCGAGCATGTCCTGCGGGTCCAGACGCTCCGCCTGCCTTATTTCCCGGGAGGATAGCGGCTTTTTCGCCTGCCTCGCGGGCTTTGGTATTTAGTTGTTTTTATGGTTACGCCCTCATTAATTTGCCGTGGGCGAAAAGCGGATTTTTCTTGTCTGTCGAGACGCAGGGACAAAATTGGACGATGGCGTATTGAACATACGGCGAGGTCAATTTTGAACCGGCAACGAAGGCAGGCGGGAAAAAGCCGCTTTGCAGCAGGCCAGTTAAGGAGGGCGTAACCTGGTTGTCAGGCTTTATCGATCAATGTTATAGTGGTTAACAGCGTTCTCATCTGTCGTCCACCCGATGACCGCTTTGCCATCCTGTTTTCATGCAGCACAATACTCAAATGGAGGCATTATGTTTAATTCAAGACTGGGAATGATTCTGATGGTATGCGCCGGTATTTTTGTCGGCATCACCAATTATTCCTACGCACAGTACAGCGGCCCCGGCAGCTCCAGTTCCTCATCCAAGACTTCTTCTAAAGACCGGCTGAAAGAAGTGCTCGGCATTGAAAAGTCCAGCAGCAAGGATGTTGTCACGATCAAGGAACTGAGGATAGACCCGGTCTATAATGAGGATGTCACCGTCAAGGGCAAGCTGGTGAAAAAAACCGGCAGCAAGGTATACCGCTTTGAAGACGGTACCGGCACCATGAGCGTGACAATCGAGGACAGCCTCTTCAAAAACAAGGAGGTATCGGAGTCCACGACTCTCGAAATTACCGGCCGCGTGCAAAAGACCAAGAAAAAGCTTTTCAAGGAAATGGAGTTCAAGGCAAACAGCCTGAAGATTGTCAATTCCTGACAATCGGCCAGTACAGTTCTCTCCTCCAGGGTCAGGTCTGACCCTGAACTTCCGGGAGACTTGCCAGCCCCATCATGGTGTCATGCCATGGTGGGGTTTTGTGTCCAGGCGCATTCCTCATTCATCTGCTGTGGGGTTTATCTTCTGCGCCGCTTTGGGTATGATCGAAACAGACGGTGTCTTGCCGCCCGCTTCTCATCAGGGAGCAAGTGCCGGGGTTTTTGTGTTGATTTTCTTTTTCAGGCGTTATTTTTGTGTATATCACGGTTTATTTTGATGCATTCCTGGTCGGTGTCCTTTCCGGTGGCGAGGACAGTGAAAGGCTGGTAATTGAATATGGCGGTGAGGAAATCTCCCTGCCGATTGACGTGGATGATGCGCACCGGCTGCAAAAACAGCTTCATGCCGGCGAGCTGCCCGGCAGGAAAGGCGCTGCCCGGCTGGTGTCCCGCGATGCGGTGGGCCTGCCGATCCGCTACGGTTTTTCTCCTTATCCCGACCAGACACTGACACGCGCTTTTGAGCTGGACGGGTTTGATTACACGGCAGATGGTTACAACGTCAACTGCATCGGCTGGCGAAATGACAGCAACCCGGCCGGGTTTCTTGCACCCAAAGGCGTGATACCCGGCGTGGACGGTAATTTTGTCACAGACGGCACAGAAGGCTTTGAGATTGATGTGCCCTACCAGTTCACCAATCTGTGCACCAGCATGGGCAGCGATACGGTTTCGGTTTTCCGCGATTTCATGGCAACAGCCTGCAACATTGCCAGCACGCCCGAGCTGCCGAGGGCAGACTTTCTGGAAAGCAAGGGGCTTGAAGCAGAAGCGCTCATTGCGCGATATTTCGAAGCGGCTTATAAACGAACAGAAAAGTGAGAAGTACAAAAGGAATCACCGGGACGCCTTATGGACGCCCCGGTGTTTTTTTTGCAGCCTTGTAAGCCGCAGATGAAAAGGGATTGGCCTATTCCAGATACATGCTCCGTTCAGCCTGCCGTCGTATGGTCAATCCTTTGAGGACCCGTCCGCCAGCCTTGTTCCAGAGCAAAAAAGCATCTGCTGCGCGCTGGTACTCTTTTCTGCCTGTCAACCGACAGACAGAAGAAGCACCAAATGCGCCGGTGCCGATATTGTACGCGAGTGACGTGCAGGCGGCTACCTTTGCAGGCGATTCTTCGAGCAATTGTGGACATTTTTGCAACGTCAGCCCCATAAACTGGGCCACGCGCTTTTTGATTTCCTCTTCTGCCTTTTCCTGTGTCCAGACATCGCCTTCTTTTACGCCGAGGGTTTCGCCGTATCCGATAGTCCAGACACCTGCCGGGCATTTGTAGGCTTTCAGACGGCAGCCTTCAAAGGCCTTGATGATGACAAGGGCCTTTTCCAGCGCAATATCTGCCGCGCTCATGAGCGTTTCTCGACGACACGGCCGACAAACCAGAAGGCAAGGATACCGGCAAGAATGGATCGATCATCTTCATCATAAAGGCGCAGGATGGCTTCCCATCCGGAAAGCCCGCTGTAAATGGCCAGGACAAACATGGCCAGCTTCGCCATGCCGTAAATCAGCAGGAAATAGTAGGTGGTAAGCGGACGAACCAGGAAATTCATCGCATCCACGATTTTCATGCCGGTTTTCTGCATCTGGCCTTCCAGCGCGGCTTTTCTGGCATCATAAACCGCCAGCGCCTGTTCGGACTCACTGGTAAAACGCACCTCTTCCATTCTCATGGCTGAACGCGTTTTTTCCAGCTCTGCCTGCTTTTCCAGCATGGCCAGTTCGTGCGAATAATCCTTGCTCTTGTTGGCAATGGCGAAGACTTCCGGCATCATCCGCATGAGTCCGCCACCGAGCATGGACAGTAATGACATTAGCATTTTTTTCTCCTTTTTTGTGCAACAAAAAAAAAGGGGTGAAAGCCTGTCGGCCTTCACCCCGAATCCAGTATAAATGCTTTGGCAAGCTGTCAAGCCCCCTTGTCCAAACATTTGTCCAATCGGCGGCTAAGCCTTATCTGGTGCGGATTTGCGAAAACCGGGCACCCGCTGAAAACGCGTTTTTTTCACCTGCCTTCCCTCACCGGTAACGGGGGGCGGAAAGCGGGATGCCACCATGCAAAAAGGGCGGGATAAACCCGCCCTTTGGCAAAACGAAAAACTGCGCTCAGAAGGTGTGCCGCAAGCCTACCTGGATACCGAAAATCTCGCTTTTCTCAACCATGGTGAAATTGTAATGTTTGCCGACAAAGGCATTGCCCGCATCGAGGTAGGACACCATGCCGTAAAGCGATGTGCGCTTGGACAGGAAGTGGGTATAGCCCAGTGAATATTTCCAGATATCCTCGTCATTGACGCCGTCATCCCAATTGCCCCAGCTCACCCCCGCCTGGATCTGGCCGCTGCCGATCCGGTACACCAGCCCCAGGGTGGCATCGCTCTGGTCAACATCGCGACCGGACAGCATCCAGTTGGTATAGGGGCCCGTAGCACCGGCATAGGTATCGGCAAAGCGGGCGCTGCTCCTGGAATCCTGGTAGCCGAGAGAGACGGTTGCCGGACCCCAGGTATAGGCGCCGCCTACATTCCAGGCCCAGGAATTGTCAGTGTCTGCCATCCGGTGGTAGTTACCTGTCAAAAAGAGCGGGCCATTATCGTATTTGAGCGTGACATTAAAGCCGTCATTGCCGTTTCTTTTGTAATAGGCGCTGTCGTGCTCATCCTCACCCAGGGAATAGGAAAGGCCAAAGGAAAAGCCGCTCCACACCGGGCTGTCATAGCGCAAGGAATTGTGCAGGGTTTCTGCATACAGATTATTGCCATAGGCCAGATTGGCGCCGACACTGAAATTAAAGAAGGGGTCTAAACGGCGGTAGTTTTCAATTGCCAGATTGTATACCCGGCCCAGCCTCACCGCACCCCAGTCATTATGCTGAAGACCCACAACAGCCTGCCCCTGAAAGTCCGGCCGTCTCCTGCCTTCCTCACCTGTTGCACGGCCGCTGTTGAAATCGGCCTCATTTCTCCTGCGGGCCCGGTCACCGTCGTTGAGCTCCAGCCATTCCTCAACCGCAAAAATGGCTTTGAAGCCGCCGCCCAGATCTTCAGCGCCGGCAAAGCCGATCATATTACCGTAATTGCATGCCATCCCTGCATCACGGCCGCTTTCCCTGACATACCCGGTGTCAATATTGCCATAGATGCGCACGTTGCTCTGGGCGTTTGCCACACCCGCCATTGATGCCACTGCCCCCAGCGCTGCCAGCGCGATAACCGCTCTTTTCATTTGCATTTCCAATATTCAGTGTTTAAAACTATTTGATGTTCAAACTACCGAGCAAATTTTATGCCATTTCCCTTACAGTTCAAGCGCTTTGTTGTCGGAATCCCGCGCTTTTCCCGAAAAACAGGAAAATTATGTTGTTTTTTTGCACCAGGCAATGAAGCAGGGCCGCAGCAAGAATTGCTGACAGTACGGTGTTGCTGCCAGACTTTTTGTGCTCAAAAAAATCAGGCTGCTATAAAAGCAGCCTGACCGGATGAATGTGGATTGTTTGTTGTGTACGCGGGCCGGTTAATTTGTGGTGATCGGCTCGCCCAGGCTTTTGAGTTTTTCCAGCGCTTCTTTATTCCCGGCTTTGGCAGCTATACGGTACATCTCAAGCGCTTTTTTCTGGTCTTTTTCAACACCCCGTCCCGTTTCGTACATGAAGCCAAGCCAGTAGGCAGCAGCAGGTTCCGGCATGCCGTTTTTTATCGATTTCCTGAAATAATTCTGAGCCTTGAAATCATTCTTGTCTTCCAGATAATAACCATGAAGATATGTCATGCCCATAACATATTGAGCCTGAGCAAAACCATGAGATGCCGCTAGCTGATAGTAACCAAACGCTCTTATGGGATTTTCCCTGACACCTTCTCCGTTATCATACAAACGTCCCAGCAGATACATCCCCATCGGGCTGCCCTTTTTTTTGCACCAGTTGCCCATTCAAACGCTTCTCTATAATCCTGCGGCACGCCTGTTCCTGTACGATAAAGTTCAGATAATACAGCCTGTGCATCAGCATGTCTTTGCAATGCTGCTTTTTTGTACCAGGCTGCTGCTGTTTCTGCATTTTTTTCTACCCCTTTTCCGTTGAGATACAAATACCCCAAATTAAATTGGGCATTTGCATTTCCTTGCATGGCAGCTTTTTCATACCATTCACTTGCCTTTTTGTCGCTCTGTTTAGCGCCTTTGCCTGATGTATATAAAACACCAGCATGATATTGCGCATCAGCATCTCCCTGCGCGGCAGATTTCAACGTCCAGTACAATGCCTTTGCATCATTCTGATGAACCCCTTCCCCTTTGCTATACATCACACCCAAATTATATTGGGCATAAGCATCTCCCTGCACGGCAGACTTCAACATCCAATACAATGCTTTTGCATCGTCCTGATGAACTCCCTCTCCTTTGCTATACATCACACCCAAATTATATTGCGCAGAAACATGGCCCTGCTCTGCCGCCTTTCGATACCATTTGACAGCTTCTTCTTTATTTTCTTTCACACCATAAGCGTGACTGTACATAACACCAAGACGATATTGGGCTTTCCTGTTTCCATTTTTTGCGGCTGTCTCTATAAGAGGCAATGCGCTTTGATAATTCTGGCTTTTATACAGCTTTTCGCCTTCAATATAATTATCTGCGTTTGCCGTATTAAAAAAAACGGAAACAAAAACAATGAATATAACAACAAGTTTTTTTTCAAGTAATAAAGTCATAGATGAACAAAGCGTATTATTCAAAATAACATTATGACAAATAGATTATTTCTCATGTGTGTTTTTCTTCCCTTCAGATAAATAATCACCCTGCAAACCTTTTTTACCTATTTCAGCAGCTATATTCTGTCCAATCAAGGTAGGCTTACTTTCCCCTCCGCTACGAGACATTTTCATGAACTTTTTTAACCCCAGCGACACAAAAATGCTCTCCACCGCTTTCCTGTAGGCATAGGGCGCGGCCTTTTGCCGGATAAGCTCTTTTTTCGCCGCCACCGTATCCGGGTATCGCCCGAGCATTCCGGCATATTCCGGATAGTCATGCACCAGATCATCTTCTGATGCGGCCATGATCGTATCATGGAATTTATCTCGCTCACTGTAATAGGTGGTGACGCCCTCGGCGATGACTGGGGCGGTCAATTCTGCGACGTAGGAAGCACTGCCGCCACTCAGCGTTTTGGTCAGGGCGGCACCGGTACCCACAACCGGCAGCACGTCTTCGATGAGGAACCCGGCGACCGCTGAGGGAGAAGTAAGCAGATTGTGGTCGGGATCGAAAAGGCTTCGCGTTTTGTAGTCTTCACTGTGGGTGGCTTCAAGCTTCTGTCGCTCACTTTTGAGCACGCCGACATCCTGGTCGATCAGTTGCTCCATAAAATCGGTATTGCGTTCATTGGCCCACTCGCTGCCTGTCTGTCCTTCAGGGGCAAAACGGTAGTCGCTCGCGGCACTCTGCATAACAGTGTCGGGAGAATTGCCGGGGGAAGCCATGTTGGCGGCAAGACGGGTTGCAAATTCAGCGACCTTGTACTGTGCGACATGGGGCGCGATGCCAAGGTCTTTTGCCCAGTCGCTGTGGGAGCCAGCCCGGCTGGCATCTGCCAGTGCGTGGATGTAGTCGGGGTCTGTGTCCGGGGCATGGGTGTAGCTGTCCTTGAGCGTGTCGCCCAGAGGAGCCAGCCAGGGATCGCTTTTTTTGACTGCGGCGTCAAACACCTCCCGGCTTTTTTTGCCCGCTGCATCCCATGCATTGATCACCGGCTCGGCCAGTGCTTCCGGACTGAAAGACGCTTTCAGGTTGTCCGGATCAAGCGGTGCGCCCTGCCCGCCGTTACTCGCGTTGACGGCTTTGTTCCATGCAAAATGGGTAAAGGGACGAAGCAGGTTGTCCCGGTTTTTATGAAGGTCGGGGATGGCGCTGCCATCGCCGCCTGCACTGGCAGAGAGACTCTTGCCCAGATTACCAGGGTAGCCGCTCTGGCTGCCTGTGGCTGTCTCCGGCGCACCCAGGTTGTCAATGCGGGTTTTCAGGCGATTTTTGAGCGTATCGCTGTCATAAGCGGGCTGTCCCATGTAAAGACGCCCACTGCCCGGCGCGCCTCCCGGTGCGGGCGTGAGCGGCCCTTCTGTGCCGCCCGGTGCCATGCTGGAAGGGGGTTCATACGCCAGGTGAAACCCTTCGTTTCCTGAGCTGTCTGCCATGGGGTTGCTGAACCAGTTGAATGTGTCTTCTTCTTTTGCCATTGTTTTTCCTTTCGTCAAGGGGTGTTAACCCGCCTTGGGTGTCACAGTCCCATGCGATCCATGTTTCGCCGGATCAGTTCTTCGGTGGATGACGGGGCGTTGGGATAATCATCGTCCCGGGAGCCGGTATCCCATCCCTTTTGCTCATACGCGGAGGAAGGGATGATGATGTTGTCATACAGGTACTGGAATTGCCGTGCCCAGGATGAGGGCTCATGGATGGCAAGAAATTCGTTGATTTTTGCCGGGTCGCGGAAGTACTGCCGGATATGCTGCATCCGGATATGGTGCCCCGGCTCATCTTCGTACAGCCGGAAGTAGGATTCGGCTGACAAGATGAGATCATGGAGATTGCTCCGCTCAATAGCGGGGGGCGAAGCGGGCATTGCTTTGCGGGGTTCTGTTTTTTGTGCTGGTGCGGCATATGCGTCGCGGGTGTCTGTGCGGGCCTGAGGCGGCTGCTCACCGGAGCGATTCGCTTTTTCTTCCCTGGGGGGCATGCCAAGGCGCTTCATGAGAGCGGCTTCCTGTTCATCGAGGAGCCTTAACGCTGCCTGAAGCTTTTCTTTTGATCCTTCGGCCACAAAACGCCGGTATGCGATCTGCCGGACAATATCCTCTGCCGTGTCTCCCACATCTCCAATCGCCAGGAGGGCGGCATACTCGGCTTCCTGTTCCTTGAGCCGACTCTCGGAGGCCTTGCGAGCTTCAATCAGTTTTTTGAAGAGTTCTCCGGTTTTCGCATCCGCCGCTTCACCCTGTTCCTCACCAGGCGTTGCCTGCGCTTTTTCCGGTTTTTTCCCTTCTGTCTTTTTCACCCCGCGTTTTTTCAGGCTGGGCGCATGCTTTTTTCCCTGCTGCGCATTGTCAAATGCAATGGACAATGCCGTCTGGGTATTGCCCCTGTCTTCAGGAGCGATGGTGATGTCTTCTGCTTTAGCGGGTGTCATAAAAGTCTGGTTGCTGTTGCCTTGCATGTTTTCTCCTCTCTATGGGGGTGGTGTCATACCCTGAATGTATGGGTTGTGTTTTCTACGGTGATGTCAGGGATATCGTCTTCGATAAAATGCTCAACGGCATCGGGTGAGCGGCGGCGGCGCATGATGCCGTATCGGGTCGCATCCCAGGCATGGTCATTGGCGCGCGTATCCACATCCTCGGGATTAATGGCATCCGGCGCGATGGAGGGGACGGTTGCCAGCCAGTGGCGGCATGTCCTGAACACCTTCAGGCGGTTTTCGCACAAAAGCCGGATGATTTCCTGTGCGCCATTGACGCGCGAGCCTTTGGCATTCCAGGCTTCCTGCCACCTGACGCCGTTTTCCCGAAATATCTGCCCGATGGAACGGTCTGCACCGTTTCTGGCAAAGATGGACGGGTCTGCCAGATTCATGCGGTACTCATAGCCCATGCGCTCGTCATGTGCCTCTATCACCTTTATCCTCTTTGCCACGTCAGCGGCATTTTCACGCGTGCCTTGTCCCGGTTTTTCTCCTGCGCCATAGAGCTCACGCCAGATGTAGATGACGCCATCGTGGTCCATGGCAAACCAGTAGACGGCATAGGGGGCGGCATATCCCCAGTCCATGGCTTTCCAGACCCGCCAGGATGAGGGGATCATGAACGGATCGATGACATGCTCGGCCGGATTCCACACGCCTTCAAGGAAGGAACCGATATGGATATCCCAGTCACCCAAAAGCCAGGCGCGCCTGCGGTTGGGGTCTCTGATCGCTTCCAGTGTGGGCAGGTAATCCGGATCGGCGTCGAGCAGATGGGTATTTTCGAAAATGGAGGAATGGATGCGCACGCGTGGCTGCTGTCCTTCCTCGCGGATGATTTTTCCCGGCGGCACGTCGCCGATCCGGTAGCGCTCCTTCACCGCCGTATGGCCGATACCGTAGGGGTTGCAGGTTGCCCGGATCATACGGGGCATACCGGCAAAGGAAGAACGGCAGGTGGACATCATGGACTCAAAGAAGGTCAGGTCGCGCCAGTTGGTCAGCTCTTCAAAACCGAGCCATGGATATTCATGCCCGTGATAATTCCAGTAATCGTCTTCTGTCGCGCCATAGCGGAAATACAGGGTCTCACCGGTGGGCCAGGTCCACCGGTAATCGGATTCATTGAAACGGATGCCAGGGAAGATGGAAAAAAACCAGCGCTTGGATTTGGCCACGACGTCGGCAAGCTGCGGGTAGGTGAGCCTGAAAAGTGCGCCGCGCCAGTTTTCGCCAAACCCGCGGCCGCAATACTGGGCAAACGACATCAACAACGCATCGGTTTTCCCCCCACCCCGCGTTCCTTCGAGCAGCGCCTCAAATACCGGGCAGGAAAGAAAGCGGGTCTGACTGCCCGGCAGGGGTTGCCAGATGACAGGGTAATCCGGTTTTTTCTGAAGGAATGGGGGTGTTGTCATAGCGCTTTCGTTATCTGGTTAAAGAGAGGCTTCCCCGCTTTGTCAAACGGCGGGGAAGCAAAAGGCGTTTTGCGCTGAAAAGCGCATGTTTCAGTAGCCTGTTTTCAGCGCTTTTTAGAGCGAAATCCTGACACATGCTCCAGATAGGCGGTCGCATCAGTCGGTTTTCTTGATTTTGCGATCGCTACCGGGATTTTTGCCGTCATCTTGGAGAGATCCTTCACGAGCTTTTCAAAGCGTTTTTGCCCCATACCGGCGGCAAGCTGACGGGTAAAGCTGAAATCATTGCCCTTTTCCTGCTGCGCGTATTTTCCCTGCTGCTCGTATTTTTCCTGGGCCCGCTGCAACCAGGAAGATGGTGCAGGCCGGGAAGCCGCGGTATTTTTCTTTGCAAACATCGCTTCCTCGTTTTTTTGCGCCTCGCTGATACGGTTCTGTCTTGCCGCTTCAAGCGTCTGTGAAAAGAATTGGCGTCCTTCAGCAGGGACAGACATACCGCTGTCGTCAGCCATGAGTCCCATCCTGTCGATGTGCTTGCTGGCAATGGCTTCGACACCGCCCGGATCAGGCGCGGTGGCACCATAGCGCTTTTGGGTCAGTCCCAGCGACTGGTTCATGCTGTCAAGCGCATCCGCAGTCGGCATCTGGCCGCCAAAGCTGCCTGCCATTTCCATCCGGCGCAAGTTCTGTCCCTGCCCCTTCCCCATGGCGGCATACGGCTCGCCGCGTGCTGCCAGTTGCTGGTAAGCGTCGCCTGCCGCCCGTGTGAGCGGTTCAAAAATGCCTGCGCCCTGATTGGCATAATCGCCATCAAAGACGGTGTTGAGATAATCATCATTCATCAGTTTCTCCCTGTTTTTCCTTCTGTTGTTTGTGGTTGGATCGGGAAAGGGGCAACGCCTCACTGGCTGCCGCCTTTTCCCACTCGGATTCATCAAGGGATGGCGGCACAACGAGCACACCGCTTTGCAGGGTCTGCCCGTTTGAAACGACATCCATCTTGTCGGTAAACATCCGCATATGCCGCCCTAAAAGTTCCAGCGTCCGGTTGGCCGATGACGGCTCAAACATGACGCCTTCCACTTCCACCGGCTCGGCGGTGCCTTCCCGCGAATTTTTGACAATGGTCATGACCTTGACTTTCCTGCGGCCCATGCAGATATCGCGCAACTCGCGCAAATCCTGTATGACTTCGTCCTGGGAAAGTTCCGTCCTTTCCTGCCGCTTTTCCATGGCACACCCGACAGCGGCCCTGACAGCCGCCTCGCCAAGCAGGCGGGAAGCTGTCTGCTTGGCGGAGCGCTCACTGTAGCCGGCACGAATCGCTGCCTGGGTGCCATTTAAGTCAACGAGATATTCCGATACAAAGCGGGCCTGCCTTGGATTAAGCGCATCACCGGCCCTGCTGCTTTTGCCTGTCGCAGCGGGTGCTGTCGTCCTGTCTTTCACGCCCTGTCCTTTTTCTTTCATCGAAAGAGGGCCGGGTACCCTTCACCCGGACGGGAATCAAAATCGAGTGTCTGCCCCTTGCCGTTGTTTTCCTCTGCCCAGGCAAACCCGTCAACACCGGAAAAGTAATCCAGCCGATTGAGGATTTCGTGGGCGCGGTCCTGCCCGAAACTGTCTGCCAGGAGGTAATACAGCCCTTTTCCGCTGATCTGCGTCTCCCCGTCGCGGATGCTGTTTCTTAAGCCCATTGCCAGATTTGCGCCCGCTTCCCCGTAAACCGGGTCGCTCACGATTCGCGAGATATCTTCTGCCAGCTCCGGGCCATATTGCGCACCCGTTGAAAAACGGGTATTTTTTGGCCCGCCATACTGGCGGGGATCAGGGCCTGCCATGTAATCGTATCCGTACTCGTCATAGGTCGGCCTTAAGGAAAGGGGCTTGTCTTCGGGTACCAGCTGGCTGCCAAAATCGACACCATGGGCGCTGTAGGCCGGATTATCGGGCAGATCACGGTACCGGTTTTCCCGCTCCATTTTTTCCATCGCCCTTTCTGCCTCATTGGGCGAAAAACGAAGCATCTCATTGCCGGAAAAGGTCGGGTTGCCCCTCACCCCGCTGAAGTAACCAAGCTTATTGATGATCTGCCCGGCCTGCTCCACACCGAAATCATTTTTGAGCCGGTTCCACAGTTCCTTGCCATTGACATTGCTGTGGGTTGATACATAGCTGTTTGTCAATTCGGCAGACGTCTTTTGCCCTGCCTGCCCATATACCGGGTCCTTGAGATGGTCTGACAGGTCTTTGGCAAGACCGGGCTTGTAGTTTTTTTCAATGGAAAATTCCTGGTTGCGCGGCACACCATAGTCCCGCTTGAACGGCTGTGCCTCAAACGTCTTGCCAAGCTGCATGGAAGGCGTTTCCTGCCAGTTGCGGTTCTCCACCGGATTGATGCTGCTTTCCATGGCGGCACCACCCCGGTTGATCCAGTCGGCGCTATCGCTCATGGTATTGGTAAAATCCTGCTGGAATTTCTCCTGCCCGGCCTGCTTGAAACAGGGTTCGTCTGTCGTGCCAAAAAGCCCCTGTCTTCCGGAGAAGGTGGGGGACTTCACCGTGAGATTGCCCGTCGTATCGCGCGCCTTGACGCTGGGCGCCAGCCTGCGGCAAATGGCTTCATTGTCAGAAAGCCCCGTGTTTTCCGGAAACCGCCTGCGCCATGCCTGTACACCGGGGTATTCGTCGTTATCCAACGCAAAGCCGCTTGGCTTCACATTGATGAGGGGGCCGTCAAACGGCTGGTTCAGGGTGTTGGTTGCCCAGTCTGTGATGGGCTTGTAAATATCTGCACCAGCGATGGCATCATCTGCCATGTAAATTTTTTCCAGTTCGTCCATAGTGTTCTTTCCTGAATGGTTGGTATATGTTGGAGGGGCTTGCCCCAGGTCGTTTCCCGTCAGATCCCCATGCTGTCCATGATGTCGCTCATTTTTTCCATCAGCGTGGCGTCAGGTCGGCTGCTTGCGGGCCCCTGCATGGTCGGGCGGCTGCGGATCGGCTGCATGCGCGGCTGCGCTCGCATGGGCGGCACGACGATGTTGTCGTACATGAAGCGGATTTGTGAAAACAGGCGCCGGGAATCCAGGTTTTGCGTGAGCTCCTGCAAGACACCCGGACGGGAGAGGTGCTCCTTGAGGCGAGAGACCTTGAACACATGGTCGGCCTCACCGGCCCGCGACCGCAGGTAAGACGTAATGGCATGCTTGGTCTGTTCAAGATCCTGCACATACCGGGCATTATCCCGGTCGTAGTTTTCCCTTTCCTCGCGCTGGCGCTGGTTTTCGCGTTCGCTGCGCTCGTACTTTGCCAGTCGAGCCGCGTGCTGCGGCGTGAGTTCCTTTCGCTCCACTGCTGCTTTCAGCTCGGGAAAATCCGACAGCAGGTCAACCCCCGGCAGATTGACATTCAATCGCTTGCAGACCATCTCGCGCTGGTCTTCCAGCATCTCCAGCGCAACCCGCAGGCTGTGTTCGTCTCCCTGCCTGATCAGGCTGCTGTACTCGATATTCTGTGCCAGTTCAGCCACCGGAACGCCCGTTTCCTTAACCAGGTTCCTGAGGCCGTCAAGAACGCCCTCATTGTGCCGGTATCGTTCCTCCGCCTCGTTTTTCGCACCGATAATGGCCTTGATGCGCTCCCTGCCCCGCTCGGACGGGATGGAACTGATGATCGCCGCCTCTTCCTCCTCGCGTGTTCTCGGCAGGCGCGGCTGGCTCTCCATGTTGACTGCCGGTTTTTTGTCGTTCTCATCCTTTTCAGTAATCTCGTCGAGATACTTCATGATGGCCTCACTGAAAGCGGGCTTCTCTTCCTCGTCCGTGGCTGTATCCTCCTCGTCAAAATCCGGCGCTTTCGATTCGATATAGCCACCATCTTCCATGCTGTCACTGTCCATGACAGAAACATCTGAGATGCTGTTGTCTGAAACATCCGCTACGCTGTCATTGGTACTGTCAAAGGTATTGCTGTCTTCCATTACGGTTCCTCCTGTGTTTTATGGATGCCGTTTCCATACGGCGTAAGTGTTGTTTTCAAGCCGTGCCTGGCCCGCCGGGGAGCTGGCCCATGATCTGGCTCAACAGTTGCGGATTTTGAAGCAGCTGGCCCATGAGTGATTCAATATCCCCCTGGCTCATGCCTGCGCCGGTGAGCTCGGCCATTCCCTTTGCCATGAGATTGCGTCCAGCGGCTTCCTGCCCGGCCTGCGCGGATGGCATACCTCCCGCTTCTGGCGGCACCACCTCACTGATGGCCTGGCTGACTTCGGGCGGCATGTCTTCATACCCCGCGCTCAATTGGCCGGTATCTCCCTGCTGCCCTGTTTGCTCCCCGCCAGCACCCCCCATCATCTGCTGGAGCATCTCTGCACCAGGCATCCCTGCTGCTGCACCACCTGAGGGGTTTTCCATCGGATTGGCCTGTGGCGGCTTGATATCCGGCACCAGGCTGTCCACATCGATTTTTTCGTCAAAGCGCGCAATGCTTTCTTTCAGGAGCGCAATGAGTGAAGCGGCATCAATGCCCTGCATCTGGAACTGGATGATCTGCTGGATCAACGGCTGGATGACGGGCAGCATTCTGAGCCAGGTATCCTGGCGGTCGAGATTGTCCGGTGCGCCAGTACTGCCTGCGCGGATCTGGAGTTCGACATACTGGAAAATCTCTTCACGCGAGAGGCTCGGCCAGTCGTAGCTGTGCTCAATGACGCCGATGACGGGCTGGCCGGTCATGGGGTCAGTCACCCCTTGAAGCGGCCCTGTCCTGTGTGGCCCCATGACGCGTTCCACCTGCTCGGCAGAAAGCTCCTGTACCAGTATCTGGGCGGTATATTCGGCAATCTGCTGGAGAAAGTCTTCCACCTGGTCACGGAATTCGGCAATACGGGAAGATAGCGATTGCTGCATGATGCTGGCTTCGGTTGCCGTTTTCGGGATGGTGATGGAAGCGCGCACCGCATCCTGAAGGCCGGTTACCTGTTCCCAGTCCGCCCGCACGGGCGAGGTGTCATACACCATCGGGTCTATCGGCGGATGGGTCTTTGGCATGATGGCCTGCTGCAGGGGCAGCCCTTCGGAATCGATCAGGGTGATCTCGCCCAGCGCCGCATCCGAAAAGCGCCTGAGCGTCCGCTCACTGATATCCGCTCCGGCAATATAGCCCGGCTTGATCAGCTCACGGTGCTCGTTATAGCGGTTTCGCGTTTCATTGTGCTCCTCCTGCAGCCGCTCGGTCAGATCAACCATCGAGGGGCCGATAAACTGCCCGTCCACCGTCTGGAAAGGCAAAAGGAAGAAGGGATACCACCTGGCACCGCTATTGGCCGGTGAATAAGGCTCCCTTAACCAGTAGTCGCACCCCTCTGCCATGGTATAGACACGCTGGGTCTTCTTGTCCCAGATTTCGAGGATACAGATCTGGGCATCATCAGAAACGCTGGTGGTCCCGGAGAAAAGGCGTCCGCTGTCGCTTTTTTCAAAGCTGGTATGGTAAGTGGTCGCCTTGTCCAGCTTGTAGCCATACAGCCCTTCTGCCAGCGATTTTTTCATCGGCACAATCTGGATCATCCAGTCGGCCTGCTCATAATCCCAGAATTCGGCAATGGTGGGATCGATGAGCAAATGCTCTGTTAATACCCGGTCTATCACGATGCCTTCCGCCTTCACCACCTCGGCTTTTTCACGGAGGGCGCTTAAGCTTTCCTTCAGTTCGGCTTCCAGTCGTTCCTGCTCCCCACGCCCGCCATCATCGTTTATTTCCATCATGAGCTGCTGCACCCGCGCCAGATTGTCCTGTGCATCCTGGATGCGCGCGCCGATGATGGGGTCTTTGCCCATCTCCCGCTGGTACATGACCTTGAGCACACCGAAAGAACAGGTGAGCGCCGCACGCACGGTGGATTTGGCCCGCTGCTTGAGCCGGGCGTCAGCCAGCTGCCGGTTTGTCACGCTTTCGATTGTCTTGCACAGGAGCTTGAGTTCCCGGCCTGCATGCTGGGGAACCACCGAGATTTCCGGATTGCGTGCATAGATACCGGGCAGGATGGACGCAATGCTGCTGTGTATCAGATTGGCCCTGTGCAGGTAAAAATCGCTGTTGGTCGGATCGCGCGTCCAGTCAAAGCCGGAAACCACCTGGCGATTGTGCTGGATACGGCGATGAAAGCGGTCCCAGTGCCTGCGCGCATTGGTCACCCGCTCTCCCCATTTTTTTGCCAGAGGATTTGACTCCGGCTGGTCTTTGAATGTTTTTTTCACGGTTCTCTCTTTCTGGTTGTTGCTGTCACTACACTGTTATACGCGCGCTGGCAACCCCTTCAGAACATTTGTCAAAAGTTTGTCCAACACGCCCATAACTCATTGTTTTACATGCAATTTTCAGAAAGAGGAAAACGCTGTTTTTTGGCACATGACGGGCACAACAGAAAAAACGGGCGGGAAAAAAGGCAAAAAACCGTCAAAAACGGCGGATCGGCTGTCCGGATAAAAAATCCGTCAACGCTTTTTCAGAAAAGGGGCAGATAAGCCGGGGCAGGCAGAAGATGACTGGCAAAAAAAAACCGCGTATGAGCATACGCGATTATTAAGAGCAGAAAAAGGAGACATCGTAAGCTCTAGAGCAATACCATTACAGTCTACTCCCAGGCAAACGCTGTCGTTTGATCTAACGCATGAAGCAGCTTTCTGGTTGACAGGCCAGTGGCAATTTTGTTGCCGCCGTAGAATAGGCCTGAGTTTTGGCTGGGTCCAGGGGCTACCCCTAACCCACGATGGCAATCAGTTCGATGATGAAGTAAAGCGTGGTATCGCCCCAGATAAAATCCACGGGCCGCGCACCATTGGCCGAGCCGGGCGGGCAGGTGAATTTGACCTTGCTGCCGACATTCATCTCCGGTATGCCGGTCTGCCAGCAGCCGATGACATCCGAGAGCTTGTAGATGGACGGGTACCGGCGGGAATAGGAACGGTCAAACTCGGTGCCGTCTTCCAGGTGCCCGATGTACTGAATATGGACAATGGCATTGGGCGCCGGCTTGGGGCCGTCTGCCGCGCGCATCACTTCCATTTTGACGCCATTGTAAAGCGTGATCTCGTTGGGGTTGCGCTTGGGCAGCGCATTGGTTGCCGCCGGCAGCGCATTGGTTGCCGCTGGCGAAACGACGGCGGGCTGCGCCTGGGGTTGGGCCTGCTGGGTCTGTGGCTGCGCTTGTGGCTGTTGTGCTGGCGCTGCCTGTGGCTGCGCCGCCTGCTGGGCAGGCTCCTGCGCACTGGCCTGCGGCATGGCAAGCGCTGTGCCGACCAGTATGACAAGGGCGAAGGTAACGAAAGAGGAAAATTTGCGGTTCATGAATGCCACGACAGAATATACAGGCATATTAAACCATGAAACCCGGCTTTATGCATCTTTTCCAGCCAGGAAATACCGGTGCAGGGCGGCGCCAATTCACAAAAAACGCCAGGCGCTGGAAGACTTTGCCGGTGAGCGGGACGGGCTTATGGGAAATGTGCGGTTCAATTACCGGTTCTGAGGGAAACCAGCCCGATATGCCGATATTTCGTAGCGTGTGCCAAATGCAATGCGGCGCACGATGGGCGTACGCCAAGGGGGAGCGCTTTTTCTTTGCCTGCGCCTGGGTTCGTGCGCCTCGCCGTCACACTACAGCCCAGCAAACGGATAATCTTTTTGTCTGCCAACAAATATCACTATGATGGCTGTGTCCGTGTTAGCATTTCAGGATTGGCATTTCTGGAGTCCCATGAAATTTTTCCGGTCCCCTTATCTTTCTTTCTGGCTGGCAGTGCTGGTTTCCCTTCTCGGACTGGCCTTCTGGGTATCGTGCTCGCCAGAAACGGTATTTCGCTACACCAGCGAATCCGGCCCGATTGAACGCCTGACAGAATGGGCCTATCTGGGGGCCATGGGCATCACACTCCTTTTCGGTGTCTCTCTCTTGAAACGCAAAACCCTCGTCGCCGTCCTGATTGTACTGGGCTATATGGCCGCCCGTGAGGCAGACCTTCACAAGGCGCTCTTTTCCATCAGCATCCTGAAAATCAAATTCTGGCTTTCCGGCAGCTATCCCTTAACCAGCAAGCTGATTGCCGCTGCTGTCCTGCTGCCCGTCGCCTGGGCGGTAGGGTACCTGCTGGCCTTTCGCACCATCTCTGTCCTGGCCGGTGTGCGTGAACGCATGTCCCATGCCATTTCGATAATCATGATCGTGGCGGTGACAGCCATCTCGAAAGTGCTTGACCGCTCGCTCAATGCCCTGGTTGAACTGTTTGGCTGGCAGTTTCCCCAATGGCTCTGGTCTTTCCAGGCGTCGCAGGAAGAGCTGCTCGAATGCCTGATTCCCTTCCTCTTCCTCGTGGCACTCTTCCAGTACCGCAGCTACATCCGCCAGCGCGGCATGTCGTTCTTTTCCAATTACTGAGAAGATGGCGCCAGTCAGTCAGAATAGCCCATGTGCCGGGCCATGCCGTCCAGCTCTTTCACCAGATCGGGCCGCGAAGCCTCAATAGCCCGTACCCGTGCTTCGCGGTATTCTGCCGCTGTCATACCGGATGCGGCCGTTTTCTGCCGGGTGGCTTTGGGTGTACCTGAGGCAGCCTTCCCAGCGCGTTCTTTTGAGCGAGCGTACTGGCTGGCGGCACTGGCGTTTTTCCGGGCAGTATCGGCTTTCACCTTCCTGTCGTACATGCCCGCCGTGTGCGGATTGCCCACACTGATTTCACCCGTGCCTTTATTCACCACATAGCCGCTGCCGCCAATACTGGAGTAAGGCGCATAAGGCTTGCCGGAAATGATTGCCATGGTGCGGTTGTAGTTTTCCACATCGCCATTTTCAAGGTATCCCATTGCCCTCTCGCGCAATGCCTGCTCCTGGAATTCGGATACCGCTTCGGCAAAGCGCTTGACATTGCGATCCCCGGTGACACGGTACGCCTGCATGGCGCGCACCATGTACTCCGGCGTTTCACCCGCTTCATCCCTTTCATCGAAGGCGTAGGTCATTTCCCTTTCCTGCGCCAGGCGATAGCGTTCCGTATCGGCTTTTGCCTGGTTGAAGGTATTGCCGTTTTTTACCGTTTTGCCGCTACTTGCGGCATCCTCGCCTGTCAGGATACGGGCTATACCCTTTTTACTCTTTGCCGACAGCTCGGTGCGCGGCATTTTGCGGTACGAGCGGCTATAGTAGCGCTGGGCAAAAACCGATCCGGCAAACAGGAGCAATACCACCGCCAGGAAAAAGCGCAACAGCACTTTTTCAGACGGCATACACCGCCGGAAAGCAGGAAGACGGCCGGAAAACAGCATCGGGAAACAGCATGGCTTTAACATGGTTTTATTCAGGGCAAGACACAAGGCAGCCTGAAATGGTTCAGCCTGCTCTTACTTTATATCACAATTTTTTTCGCATCCATGACATTTTTATTGCATCGAAAACGAGAGCAGGTATCATGAACTTTCCCTATCAGGAAATCTCTGATTAACGTGTCTTGTGAGATGAAGTGCAAGGCGCACGGAGCGCAGCAGGCGCGGCATATCTTGAGATAGACAAGCTTGCGAGCCCCGCGCAACGCAGCAATTCGTTCACCCGACGCGTTAATCAGAGATTTCTGGCTCCTGTTTTCATGGAGAATGCTATGTCACCTGAACAAATGACCCTCTACTGGGGCAAAGGCTGCCCGAGCTGCACGACACTGGAAGCATATTTCGCTGCCAATACGCCCGAGCGCCTTGCAACCATCAACCGCAAGGAAATCTACCACAACAAGGCGCACTACGAAGAGCTGCGTGAAGTCGGAAAAGCCTACGGCATCCCGGAAGAATTCATCGGCGTCCCCTTTCTCGCCATGGGCGAAAAACACCTGATGGGCAATGCCAGCATCATTGCTTATCTGGAGGATGTGCTGCCGGAGTAAGCGAAAAATTGCTGCCGCAATATTCTTATCACTAAAAGATAGACGTCTTTGTTGCATTTGGATACACTTGGCTGTCAATTTTTAATTGGCGGCCTTATTTTTTGCGCATTTTTCTTGTGCAAAGAAAACAATACCCCTAAAAAACACAAAAATAAAAAGAATTAAGGAGAGAAATAAATGCAGAAAAAAGCAAAAATATTCTTGCTCCTGGGAATGGTTTTACCATTTTTTTTATCAGGATGCTTAACGGCATCTCACCATAGAGAGCAGGTTCAGGACGACTCAACGGACAGGATGACCGTCGGGAAAGTTCAGCGGGAAATAAGAGTTGGTATGAGTGGAGCAGAAGTCGCACAGGTACTTGGCTCACCCAATATTGTTTCTACCGATGAAGAACGCAGGGAAGTCTGGATTTACGACAAGATAGCAACCGATCGGGCATATTCAACGAGTAGTGGTGGAGTAAGTGCACTGATTCTTGGATGGGGTGGAGGTGCTGCAGGAGCGGGTTCTGGTGGCATCAGCGGCTCTTCAGGTGCGTCATCGACCAGCCAAAGAACCCTGACTGTCATTATCAAGTTTGGCAAGGACAATAAAGTCAGAGATTTTGCATACCATACCTCAAGGTTCTGATATGAAAAAAAAATCGTTTCTGGCTTTATTAGCAACCGTATTGCTCGCTTCCTGTGTCACGATTCCACCGAATACGTTTGTTGTTGACCAGACCCAGTTGGAGCAGCGCCAAGCAGAAACAAGACGTTATGACGGTATGGAAGAAGAAGCCATTCTTCAAGCCAGCGCCAATGTGCTTCAGGATCTGGGATATGCGATGGGAGACTCTGAACTCAGACTTGGTATTTTAACGGGCAGTAAAGAGCGTGATGCAACCGATGGTGGTGAAATCGCCGTGTCAATTTTTGTTGCACTTTTAACCGGTGCAGCAACGCCTGTCAGCCAGGACCAGACCATTAATGTCCTTCTTGTCGTTCGCCCTGTCCTGGACAGTAACGGCAAGGCCGTCAAAAACAGTCATTATGTTCGTGTTTCTTTTCAGCGAATCGTTCGATTAACCAATGGCGCAACACGTGTACAAACCCTGAAAGATCCCGAGTTGTACCAGGAATTTCATGACAAATTATCCAAATCCGTCTTTATTGAGGGACAAAAAATATGAAGAAATACTTCTTACCCATAATTCTGCTGTGCAGTATCGTTTTATCCGGCTGTGTTGCAACGACCAAAGATCGAGTTCTTGATTCTGACGAGGAATCGCAATTACAGAAACGCAGCTATCAGACACGTGTATTTGACACAGCCGATAAGGATAAGGTCATGAGGGCAACGGTTTCAACCCTGCAGGATCTGGGCTTTCTCGTTAACCAGGCGAATTTCCAGCTAGGCACTATTACTGCGACAAAAATGGATGGATACACCACGAAAGCCACTGTCAACGTGCGCCAAAAAGGCCAGAAACAGATGAGCGTGCGTATTAATGCCCAATTCAATAATGCGCCGGTAACCGAACCACAACACTATCAGAACTTCTTCGCATCGCTTGAAAAGTCGCTGTTTTTAACTGCTCATGCCGGTGAGTAAATAGAAACATTTGTACCATTAAGAAAAGGGCATATCTGTAAAAAGATATGCCCTTTTCCTATCTGAGAGTGTTGCAGATTTATACCAAGCAGCCGATATTATATGATTTGTTATCTATCAGAAAAAATCGGCATTACTGAATACATCACCAATTGTTTTTGCATCTTTTAACGAAGAGGCTACGCCAGCAGAGCCAACGCCTGACGCAACCCCGCCCAGGATATTCAGCCCCGTATTGGGCCTCCCTGCCTCATCGATTTTCATCTTGTCCACGCCATACTGGCCACCAGCGAAATTACCCAGACGGGCAACATCACTGGCAGCGTCAGCCATGCCGATCCCTTCGTTCTGCCGCAGGCGGTTGGCACTTCGTTGCTTGCCAAAAAGTCCCGCCAGTTCCTGCGCCATTTTCTGCTGGCTGGCATTGGACCTGGCCTTGGCTGCCTGGTAATCCGAAGACACATTGCCGGCAGTGGTTGTTTTGATGGTATTGGCAGCTTGCGCCGTTTCCACCGGCTGGTAAAACGCCTGTGTCAGTTCTTCTGTCAGTTCATCCTGTTTTTCCTGCCGGTTTTCCGTTTTGTATTCCTCCGCCTGTTTCAGCGTCCGCTCCTCGGCCTGCCGCTGGAACTCATTCTGGCGGCGCATGGCGTCTTCCGTTGCCTGCCGCTGCCGTCTGGCCGCATCTGACGCTGCCTTGGCCTGCATGGCAGCACCGGCAACCATGGTCACGATAGACGCGACTAAAAGTTCATCAACTCCAAACATTGATCGCCTCCTTATTCATTGATCTTGTAAAACGTGCGTCCCTCGTACCCGGTTTGTCCGACCGTACCGCTGGAATTGTTGAGATTGAACGCGCCGCTGGCATCTCCACTGCTGTTGCCGTAATACTTGGACGTGAGGTATGCCTGCCCCATATCGTCAAAGAGACTGCCGATGCTGGCCGTCGCCCGCTCGGCATAGGCACTGTCTGCCGCATTGTCCAGGCTTTGTTGCGCGAGGCTTTGTGCCGTGCCGGAGCCGATGTCGGACTGCGCCATGGAAATGAGCGACTGCCGGTTTCTCTCATCCTGGAGTTTCAGGTTGGCAGCAGCACTGTCGGCAAGGCCGGTGGCCTGCATGAGCCCTTCATTGTTCTTGCGCTGCAGTTCGGCATTGGAATCAATATCCACCGAGCCGCCCAAAAGGCCGTTTCTGGCCAGGCCAAAACGGTTGGATCGCTCTGCATTTTCATACTGGCGCTCCACGTCACGGGAGTTGATGTCATAGATCGCCTCCTTATGCTCATCGTATAACTTCTGACGCTCATTGGTTGGCACATAAGACACGTTCCGGTTGTAAAACATGCCGTTATTAAAATTATCCTGCCCCTGTTGGAACACAGGATCTACATCATCTCCGACCTCATGATGAAACATGTACTGAATTTTCGGCTTTTTCGCACTCCATATGCGGTTGCCCTGCTGATCGAAATAGTCCTGTTCAGGATTCCAGCTTGTGGCCTTGTCATAGGTGACAACTTCACGCGCTGAATCAAAAATATTATTGATGGTATTTACAGCCGCCTGAATGCGTTCTTGCCGTTGCCTTTCCATTTTTTCGGCCGATTTGGAGCTGCCGCCCCCCTTGTGGCAGGTACGAAGCCCATCCGCACCATAACCATTGTGTTTGCTGAATATCACGTTGTCTCCCTGTCGTCTGTCATTTGTGAATCCGTATTTCTCCCTTGTTAATTGTTCACGCCACGGAAGACATGCCCCTGATAATTTGACTGCCCGGCCGTACCGCCGGAATTGTTGAGATTGAACGCACTGCTGCTATCCCCGCTGCTGTTGCCGTGGTATTTGGCACTGAGATACGCCTGTCCCATATCATCAAAGAGACTGCCGATGCTGGCCGTCGCCCGGTCGGCATAAGCATTGTCTGCCGCATTGGCAAGGCTTTGCTGCGCGAGGCTTTGTGCCGTGCCGGAACCGATGTCGGACTGCGCCATGGAAATGAGCGACTGCCGGTTTCTCTCATCCTGGAGTTTCAGATTGGCCGCCGCGCTGTCGGCAAGCCCGGTGGCCTGCATGAGCCCTTCATTGTTCTTGCGCTGCAGTTCAGCATTGGAATCAATATCAACCGAGCCGCCTAAAAGGCCGTTTCTGGCCAGGCCAAAACGGTTGGATCGCTCGGCATTTTCATACTGGCGCTCCACGTCACGGGAATTGATGTCATAGATCACATCTTTCTGCTCATCGTACAGTTTATCCCTGTCCGACTGGGCAAAAATTGAATTGATGGCATCAACAGCCGCTGCAATACGCGCCTGGCGCTGCTTTTCCATTTTTTCGGCAGATTTGGAACTGCCGCCTCCCTTGTGGCAGGTACGAAGCCCATCCGGGCCGTATCCGTTGTGTTTGCTGAATATCACGATGCTTCTCCTTTATGGTTGAGATCCAGCCTGACAAGCTGGTATGTGGTTACAAAATGATGCTGTGCGAAAATCCGGGCCATGCCCTGGCTGCAGCTGGCTTCTATCCAGTCCGCACCTGCGTTTTTTGCCCACACCCCGAAATCTTTCAGGAAACGGGCCATGACTTCATGTGATTTTTTGCCGCCCATGGCGAGATAATTCACTGCGAGTTTTTGCGGGTAATGCCTGAATTCGAAAGCCAGTGCCATGATGATTTTTCCTGCCTCACGGACAAGACTGATAACGATACTGCCATCCATTGCCATCCGGTAAATATCGTCGACAGTAAATTCCCCGTGCGTTGCGCGTACCACGACTTTGTGGAAAAGGGGTTGTAACTCTTCCCAGTCTGCCTGGACAGCTTCACCCGTCGTCAGAAACTCCATACGCATACTCATAGCGGCCCCTGTATCTCGTAATAGATGGTCAGCGCATTCAACTGGAACGGCTTGCCATCCTTGTTGCGGAATCGCGGTGAAAATTCGGTGCCGGTTGCATCGAGCGGAATCAGGCCGCCCGGGCGGGTATTACCGATCACCCGGATTTCCTCGGTAAAGGCTTCGGTATTCCTCACATCAAACCCGAGCGAAAAATAGCATTCGCCTTCCATGACAAGATCAATGGCATAGACGCGCTTTAACATGCCATCCGACTTGAAATCCAGATACGCCATCTGCAAAACGACCTCATACTCTTCCCCGTCATCGGTATGCTGCTCTTCGGAAAGCTGGTAAACATCATCCCCGCTTCTCAGGTAAAGCACCCCGTCCAGCTCGGCAAGGGCATCCACATCAAAAGGCAGCTCATAGCGGCTCCAGGCGGCAATCCCGGAACTCTTGGAAACGGAATAGACAAATATCTGCCTGCCAATCGCACAGAGATACTGCCCGGTGCCGTAAAAATAAGCGGCTTTGGGCAGCGATGTCGCCTCCTTTAGCACCGGCCTTACCAGCGTATCAATGGGCGAACCGATATCCAGGTCTGCCAGCTTGGTCATGAGCTGGCGGGTCGTAATCGAGCGAAAGCCGAAGTCCGAGAGGAAATACAGATCACCCGAAACCGTCGCCAGTGATTGGGGATAGGAAGTGCCGACATTTTCCACAATCTCGTCTAAGCGCATGACACTCGGGTCTGGATCGGCTATCCATACCTGTGCCCCATCGCGTGTGAGCGCCACCAGACGGTTGGCATAAATGCCCAGCGCATTCGTGGCACGGTCGCCCCTGGCATTTAACCCGGTTGGCAAAAAGCCGGCGTCATCGGCTTCTGTCCAGTCTGTCGGGGCGCCTGTCCTGGAATAACGCACGGTTGAGCCATCCGGTGATACGGCAAATATCTTTGATGCCAGCTTGAGGACCGCCGTAGTATGAGGACAATTTTCATCCGTAATCTGGGTGACAAAGGGCAAATCAGGCGCTTGTTCTTCCGTTTCTTCTTCACCCTCGCTTTCTTCTTCCCCGGCACCGTCAGATCCTTCCGCTGTGCTCTCACTTTCCTTATCTTCGCTTTCCGCTTCCTCTTCAGGCTCAGCTTCGTCTTCGGGCTCAGGCTGCAGATAATGATGCAAGGTTGTCTCTCCATACCCGGCCACGACATACAAATAGCCATTGAAGACGTCGGCAAAATGGATATCTGTGATCGTGTCGAGTGTCTCATCCCTGCAGGTCAGGCGGTTTGCCTGGAAACGCGCATCCGTATGCGTTATTTCGCCAAAGGCGCTGCCGTAGAAGGTGTGGAGCTTGCCCAGGGCGGCAACCAGTCCCTTTGTACCGGCCTCCAGTGTCGCCATCTTTTTGAGGCCGGGACGTTTCGAGGTGGCAAGCCCTGTCGTCACGTAGGCATTTTTCATTTCGCGCAGCCGGTTGGCATCCGATACCGATGCCGCCTTGCGGTGGTCAATGCCCAGCTCGAATTTGTCAAAGGTAATGGCAGGCATTATCGGCCTCCCGGCGTGTAATGGTAGGAGCCGTTTTCCCCGTTTACCCGGCCGTCACCGGTATGATCGCCTCCATTGATGAAATAGCGCCGGTTCTGGTGCTGCCGGACTTTTTCCAGCCTGAGCAGATTGGTGCAGGCCGATACCGCCACCTGCGCATCCGGATGGCGATAGTGGGATTTGGCCAGCGACAGCGCATACAGGAAAACGAGCCGGTCAGATATGCCCGGCCGGTCAGACGGCTGGTTAAAACGCGGCCTGGATGCAATATATTCAACCATCAGGCCATATGCCCTGTCCGGTATGGGCCAGAGCTCTATCTGCCCGTTCAGCGTTTCATAGCGCACCGGCTGGCTGCGGCTCGCATCTCCCCGCTCTCCCTCGCTGATGCCCTGTATGAGCGGATAGCGTTCATTGCCATCGACAATCCAGACCAACTGGACAAGCTGGGGATCAATATCCTCATCCTCGATATCGTTATGCCAGTCATAAAGGTATGAACCGGGCTCCAGCGTGATCACCGTTTTCTTGCGCATCATGACCGGATTCAGTTGCGCATACATGATGTCGTGCGCTTCCTGTAAAAATGATGTAAAAACGGCATTGTTATTGTTGGATGCGGGTCCCTGTGCGACAAATCCCATCCGGGATTTCAGCTCGGTCAGAAGCTCGCCCAGGGTGCGGTTACGTTGTGAGAGGCCGTTCATGCTGCTCCTTTCTGTACGGGATGGACAAACGCACACCGCGTCTCCAGACGTGTCATGCGCATATCAAGCTGGGTCACCTCCTCGCGTGTCTCGCGCTCGGCTTCGATGAGTCCCTGCTTGATCTCGTCAAGCTGTGTCTGGATGCGTGAGCCAAACCAGGCGAGAATCATGGTCAAAAGCGCCAATAACGCGCCAATGGCCTGCAGGAGATAAGGGATGATTTCATTCATTTCACCCTCCTGAATTCAGGCGGCAACTGGCTGCGATCCAGCTCCGATTCATAGGCCTGGCGGCAATGATCCGCCTCCCAGAAAAAGAGGCTGTCAATGATGATTCGCAGGATGCGCCAGTGCGTTTTTCTGTGCTGTTGGCGCCAGGCGCGTGAGGAAAGCGTTTCATCGGCCCACCCGCCAAAAAGCGCATTGAAAAGCTGGTCGATGGCTATCAGGATCTGTTTCATGACGGCCACTCCATTTTTGGAAGCAGAGCAATCAGTGCTTCTTTTGCCGGGATTTCACGCTGCCCTGCCAGCACTTCTTCCTGCAACGCATAACAGCGTTCCCATACCCGGCTTCTCCAGCGCTTGAAGGCAAGGCCTTCGGCGTCAAATTTCGCATTGCCGGTATCACCATAAGTGCAGATAGTCAGTGTGCCATCATAGTTGCGCTCCTGTGCCGTGGCATCCAGATGCTCATCCACATAAGCCAGCAGCATCTCCCGGATATCCGCCTCGGTTGGCGGGGCGATCATTGCCTGGATGCCGGAAGGATCAAGTTTTTCTATCACTTCTTCATAGGCAAAGTCTGCCTTGGGGGCAAACGCGATAATGAAGTCCGCCAGGGCATCTCCTTCAAGAAGCATCCCGTCTTTTACCGGCAGGGGCAGATTCAGCACCGCTGTCTTTCCTGTGCCCGTTTCTGTGTAGCTGACCAGAAACACTCTGTTCTTGAGGTCAAACGCTTTGATTTCGTAATGAATATTCATTTCATTTCCTTAGTTGAGTACTGCGCCATACAGGCTGCCTGTTGCAAGCCATGTGACGTGTTTGTTTCCCTGGATGGCAGCACCGCCTGCACCGCCAGCCCTATGGTCTCCGTACCACGAGCTCTGGTACCTGCCTTGCCCGCTTGTACCTCCGTTAAACCCTGCCCAACCACCACCGCCACCACTGCCCCCGGCGTAGTCTTTGCCTTCTGTGCCACCGTTGCCGCCCGGTCCATAATTGCCACCGGCTCCACCAGCCACATGAGTTCCGTTTCCGCCGCTGTGACCGCCTGCGCCTGCGGCTGTGAGTGAAGCAGTCCCGCCGCCGCCTCCGGTGCGTTTTGACCCGCCCATGTTTGCCGATCCTCCTGATCCGTATGGCATACCGCCGCCGCCGCCTCCACCGCCTCCGGAGTTTCCACCTCCACCTCCGCCTCCGCCTCCACCGCCTCCGGCGATGACTCCGTTGTTGGTTATTGCAGTGTTGGCAGATTGCACCAACAGACCGGGGCCACCTGGATTTCCGACAACCGATGTGTATCCGTTACCCGCTCCATACCCGCCGTTTCCTCCTCGGCCAAGTATCCAGCCGCTGTTTACGAGAAGCAGCCCTTCAGGAAAACTGCCTGAAACAGTCAGTGCAGGAACCGCTGTGCTTGTTGAATAAATATAAATATCCGCAGGAATATTTGCGATGAGAAAACTTTGCCCATCCCAGCCGGCAGCCAGGGCCATCGCCCTGATATCCACATCAGCAACACTGTTGGCAATGGTGAGAACAAACTCACTGGCATAGAATTGCCGCGCCACGCCATTAATGCCGACATATCCCTTCTTCACCCTGCGTGCGGAGCCATCGACGCCCACATACATTTTCCGGACAGCCGCCGCTGTATTTCCGTATCCGATATAGCTTTTCTTTGTCATGGCATCACTCGTAAAGCAGGTAAAGCGACCCTGTCGCCAAAGGCGTGACGCCCGGGGTTACGTCTGTGGTGCCGAAAGTGATGACCTGGCGGAGCTTGCCGGGGGTAATGATGGTCGAATCATCAACACCTGCTGCTATTTCATCCAGCGTTGCGATACGGGCAACACCGGTATGGCTTTCTGTGGCGTTCATCATATCCACCGCAAAATAGCCGTCGATATGGAACACAATCTGCTGCTCCAGCCGGATGCTGCCAGGCTTTAACGCACCGCCATTGCTGTTTCTTAAAGGATAAATGCCCCCCCCGATCCTGATCGATGGCGTTGCTGTCCTGTTGGTCTCGGGTACGCGGATCTGCAATACCAGTTGATCCTTGAGGGCAACCTCACCCGGAAAGACCAGGGCATCGCCTGTTCCTGTGCAGATACCCTTCACAAGCATTTCAGAAGCAATCGCAGCACGCTCAGCGGCAAGGGCAGCACTTTGCGATGCAGAAAGCGCATCGGCAGAAGCCGAGACGGCACAGGATGCTGCCGCAGCAGCATCCTTTTTCACTTGCTCCGCAATCTTTTCCGCCTCATCAATATCGATGATGGCAGCAATCGCTTCCGCCCGGTCTGCCGCCGCCTCTGCCCTGTCCAGCTCATTCTGGACATCCGAGCGTACTGCGGCGGAAAGATCCTGCACGATCTGATCGTCCAGCGAGTCATACGTCACCACGTCAGGGCGCAACCTCCCGTCATCGGCCTGGAGGATCGCCAGGTTTGCCCGGATATCGTTGATGGAATTGGATGTCTTGTCCAGCTCGGCATTCAATGCGGAATGATCCGTTTCATGTCCGAAATCATCGGCAAAATTCTTTCCGCGCGTGTATTTGGGAGGTTGTGCCATGACGTCCTCCTCTCTCAGTCTTTGGCAGCGTCGGATCGCCCACGACCCGCACGCGGCTTTTTCGCCGCCTCAATGGCATTGTCCAGCGCACGCGTCATGCGCTTGCCATAGACAGACTCCACCAGCTCTTCGCCGTACTTGATCTCAAGACGGGCATACTCGTCCTCAGCAGCCTTGAAATCACCTGCTGCCGTGCCATTGCCGTTTTCGTCCGCACGGGCGTTGTCGCTGTTCAGGACATTTTCTGTACCAAAAAGCGCCTGCAAAAGTGCAATCTCGTATTCCGGCACAAAAACCGGGGTGAGGGTATGGGCGTCACGGCGGACATGAATTGTGTACAAGGGTGTCATAAAATTCCTTTTATCGTCAGTTTGTCCCGCCGCCGAAGCGGCGGGACGTTGGAAAGGGTTACGGCTTTGCGTTTGTCCCTGTCTTACGCAATGGACAAAACAGCGTGGGCATTGGCGCGCTTCAAAACGAGCGCCACACGCATGTTGATCATCTGGTACAGCGCCAGGATGTTGTATGGCCTTGTCGGGCTCACAATATCCAGGTCGTCATCACGGAATTCCATGAATTTGCTGTTGATGAAGTAGCAGCGTTTTTCCCACGGTGTAGTCGGGGAATCAAGCGCATCCAGCGCCTCGAACTGCGGGTCCCAGATGATTTCCACGCCCTTGAAATAAAGGCCCGTGGACGTGCCGCTACCCACACCGGCATCAATACGCTTGACCTTGCCTGCATTGGTGTTGTTGGTCACCGTCACGGCATACTGGCGGTAGGCATCAATAAAGCTTGAGCCGGCCAGGATGAAGTCCGGGCTGCCGCCATTGCGGATACACTTGCGCCACTGCGCTTCCATGGCGGTAGCCAGTGCACCCGCACTGGTCGAGGCAATACCTGTCGCGGCATTGTTGCGCCAGTAGGTGGCAATCGAGCGGTCAATACCACCGACAATACCTGTAGCTGGATTCAGGGCAATCAGGGAGTCCAGACCCGTTACTGCATCAGCAGATGCCGTGCCGTCACGGTGCAGCTCAAGCGAGAGCTTTTCATTAAAACCGATACGGAAGGCTTCCATCTGCTCATTTAACAGATCAAGCAGCTGCACCTTCTCGTTTTTTTCGACCTTGTATTCCCTGCGCTCGCCTTCCCTTACCTTGATACCATTGCCAAAGAGGGTGTCATGGGAAATGTAAAAGCCGTCCACGGCACGGCGCCAGGGAAAGGCCGCCTGGTCGGTTGTCTGTCGTTTGTTGAAGGATACCGGCGCTTCACCGTAAGCCCATGCAAAATTGGAGTCATGGCTCTTGCGGATATTAACGACGACATTCTGTTTGGCACCCAGGAAAGTCTTGCGTCTTTCCATGAGTTTTTTGAGCAATGGGGTATCGACGCTCACCTGGTCGACAGGCGCATTGCGCATGAATTCATCCAGGGTGGTTTTCCCCAGGTATTGCAAATCTGCGGTTGAAATTGGCATTTGTCGCTCCTAATATGAAAGAAAAATTTCTCTTTCACACCGTGCAGGACGCAATTCCTGCTCTTTGGCCTTTTCCCCCTGCCGGCGCGACTTCGGCTTCATGCGACTTGGGAGTGCTGGCGCTTGCGCTACCAGGACGCGACCCCTGGCGATTCAGCGACGAATTTCGATGTGTTGTTCTTGCAGGCTGCCAGGGCACCATCTCCGTACTGGTTGCACCAATAACGTCATGGAATGATGCCTTTATGAGGCAGCCTGTTCCTGCTTTTTTGTGTGTTACCACACGGATGTTATTTTAACCCGGCTGTCAAGCCGTTATGGCTGTTTGTGCGAAACTTTGTCATGCACCCCGGAAGGCCGCATGAATACTGGCTTTCCGGGAGTATAGGAACCGCTAGCTCAAGACATTCCAATTGCAGTAAAGAATCTCACGCTTCCACTTGATAAAACAATCATCTTTTCAGAAGAAATAGACTGATGTCCTAACCATTGCGAGTATGCATTTCCTACTGCATTTGCATTACACCATCCGAAAGTAACTCCGAATATCTGTGAAAATGGTTTTTTGAATATAACTGATGATGTATTAGCGGGAATAATGCCCCACTGCATCAGCATGCCTCCAGGCATAATCTGATAGCCATTCTCTTCGAGACGCTGGTTACTGCCACCAAAGTCAGTTAAGCCGACTTTCTGATTGACATCATTGGCAAGCGCCGTAACATCCACCATCCCCGGATTGAGCGTGGCATCAAATGCCTTGATGAGAACCATCACCGGGAAATTCATGGGGCGGGTTTCATCAGCAGCACCATATACAGAATGCATCGCATTATTCAACCCAACCCTATCACTCAAAGTCGTAGTTCCAGTTACTATGCCGTATGTAGCAGTGCCTGTATAGGCTCGGATCGCAACGTCCCTGTCATTGCTCGCTCTATTGCTTCCCGTAGAAAAACCATCAAGTAATACCTTTGTTGCATCCTCCTGATACCGGTACGGATGCACCTCACCTGACGCATCCCGGCCGCGCAGGAAATACTTCGATGCCGCGGGCAGTACCAGATATACGCCATCCGGGTTCCTGTCCGCACCATCCATCCCATCACAGCGATAGAAAAAGTCTGCCGACTCATTCAGTTCTTCACCGCACCACACGCTTTCAGCCAGTTGCGGATACGTAGCAACACCTACACAGATTGGGCTATCGCTGTTGATGCTGAGAAAGCCTGCCGGGACAACCGTGCCGCCATAGGTGACGATGGTGCCGACCGGGATACCGCCGCTGCCGAAAACACCCCATGCGGGATTAAGCAGTACGAAGCGGTCATACTCGGCGTTGTACTGAAGCAGCATCTCGAAACCGGCCCCGGCAATGTCACCCACCGCCAGCGGCAGGTTGTTGCCCTTGACGATCACACGCGGCGTCGCGCCACCCGGCTTGAAGGTCGGGGTGGTGGTTTCATTGGCCCCGATTGCCCGCACATACATGACCACATGGTCTTTCGGCGGCTCGGAGACGCCGCCCCTGAAGCAGGCGGTAATCACATCCGGCGTACCGCCTGCGGTAGCCGACATGGCAGCTATTGCACCCTCGCCTGCCTGCCCTGCGCTCGCTGCCGCTTCAGCGGCAGCGGCGGCCGCCTTTGCCGCGCTTTCGGCTGCCGCATCCTTGCTGGCAATCGCTGCCATCACATGCGCCCCGGAAGACTGCGCGGCTGTGAGTGCCGCATTGGCCGATCCTGCCGCACTCGTGGCAGAGCCTGCGGCGGTATTCGCGGAAGTGGCTGCCGTATGGGCAGAGGTGGCAGAAGCTTCTGCCCATTCCCGTGCATCCTCACTGGCGTGGGTGGCACCCTGTTCATGAAGCGCTGCCTGATGCGCGCTGGCTTCAGCCGAACCAGCCGATGAGGAAGATGCGCGGGCAGCCTGCTGCGCCTCATCCCGGTATTGCCCGGCATCCTGCTTGTATTGAGCTGCCTGTGTCGCACTGCCTGCCGCACTGGTCGCGGATGCGGAAGCGGCATTGGCAAACCCCTGTACCTCATCTTTGATCTGCGCGCTCTCCTGTTTGGACTGGGCCAACTGCGAGGCACTGTCAGCGGCTGCTGTTGCCGAGGCACTGGCTGCGCTGGCGTACGATGCCGCCGCAGAGGAAGAGGCGGCTGCCGCACTGGCAGATGTCGTTGCCTCGGTAGCTGACGCTTCTGCGGCAAGCGCCGCATCTTCGGCACGCTGGATATCGTCACCGATTTCCTGTTCGATACTGTCAGCGATGAAGTCAATCACTTCATCACTGACTGAGTCGAGTGTGACGGCATCCGGCAACAGCTTGCCGTCATCGCCCTGGATCAGGGCAAGGTTGGTATTAATCGTGTTGATGGAACTGGAAACGTTATCCAGTTCGGTATTGAGTGCGGCGTGGTCGGTATTGTCACTGGCATCAATGGTAAAGTCCTTGCTGCGGTTATAGTCTGTCACTTGTGCCATAACATTCTCCTTGATGATTGTTCTGTGCGGCAGGCATGGCACATGCCATGCCTGCCGGGGTTATATTGGTGAGTTATCTGTCAGGCTACTTAGCCGTTCAGTGCCTTGATGCACCACATGACGGGGAAATTCATGGGGCGGGTTTCATTTGCTATGCGTGGAGTGCCATTAACACCATCTGATATCGCACCTTTCGCCATCAAGGCAACTGGATTACTATGAGACGAAGCAACATCATCCATCAGTACCCTCCCATAAGAGCTATTCGAAACTTTCGACACCGTTGAATCGGTTAATTTATGCCAGTGCCCCTGAAACGTATCCCTTTGATACTGATACGGATGCACAACCCCTGACACATCCCTGCCGCGCAGGAAGTACCTTGAACCCACAGGCAACGCCAGGTAAGCGCCATCTGCATTACGGGAAGTGCCGTCTGCCAGGTCGCAGCGGAAGAAGAAATCCGCCGTGTTGTTGTAGTCCACGCCACACCAGACGGCTTCTGCCAGATCGCGGTATTCGGCTACCGGCACATAGCGGCTGCCCTCATCAGCCAGCGACAGGTAGCCCGCAGGCGCTTCCGTACCGGCATATGACATGATGGTGCCGACAGGCACACTGCTGTTGTACACACCCCATGCGGGATTCAAAAGCACAAAGCGGTCATATGCCGCGTTGTACTGGAGCGGCATCTCAAAGCCCGCCCCGGCAATATCGCCCACCGCCAGCGGCAGGTTGTTGCCCTTGACGATCACACGCGGCGTCGCCCCGCCCGGCTTGAAGGTCGGGGTAGTGGTTTCATTGGCCCCAAGCGCCCGCACATACATGACCACATGGTCTTTCGGCGGCTCGGAGACACCGCCCTTGAAGCAGGCGGTAATCACATCCGGTGTACCGCCCGCGGTTGCTGACATGGCGCCGGATGTGGCGGCTTCAGCGCTTTGACCGGCATTGCCTGCACTGGCAGCAGCAGCGGCGGCACTGACGGCAGCGGCATCCTTGCTGGCCTCCGCAGCAGCAGCGTGCAGTCCGGAAGACTGGACAGCAATCAACGCGGCATTGGCTGAACCGGAAGCGGCTGTGGACGCGATGGCAGCCGTACCGGCTGATGTGGCGGCGGTGGCAGCAGATGCCCGCACATCTTCCAGCAGATGCAGCACTTCACGCACCACCTGGGCAATCTGTGTGGCACTGTTGGCTGCAGCAGCGGCAGAAGAAGCCGCTGATGTGGCCGATGCGGATGCCGACTCCGCCCAGCCGCGTGCCGTGTCGCGCGCCTCTACGGCTCCCTGCTCATAAAGCCCTGCCTGCGACGCGCTGTTGACCGCTGTCTGCGCCGATGCGGCGGCTGACTCGGATTCCAGTTGGGCCTGGTATTTGTAAAGCGCTGCACTTTCCTTGTGCTGATCTGCCAGGGTGGCGCTGTCAGCTGCCGAGGCGGCAGAGGTGGATGAGGCATCTGCCAGCCGTTGCACGGCATCCCGGTTTTGCGTAACATCCTGGTTGTATTGTGAGCAAAGTGCTGCACTGTCTGAGGCCTGTGTTGCTGAAGTGGCGGCCGACGTGGCAGAGGCTTCTGCCACGAGGACGGCATCACTCACCCGCTGGAAATCCGGCTGCAATTCAAGACGCACACCGGCAGCCAGGTAGTCAATGACGCTGTCATCTATGGCGTCAATGGTAACGGCATCCGGCAGGAGCCTGCCGTCATTGCCCTGGATAAGGGCGAGATTGGTACAGATACTGTTCATGGATAGTGAGGCCCGGTCAAGCTCGGCATTGAGCGCCGCATGGTCGGTGCTGTCCGTGGTGTTTTCGGTAAAGTCCTTGCTCCTGTTATAGGCTGGAGGTTGTGCCATGGGAAAACCCTTTCTGTTGGTGCGGCAGGGCTGCCGGCTTTTGCCCGGCGCACTACCTGTTTGCGGATTGTCAGGCAACGTCACATTCACGGAAAAACATTGCTCCGCCAACGCAGCAGGTATGGATACCTGCGCTGGGCTATGCTGTGACGCCTGATACGAAAGCATGTGTTTTTTCACACCGTGCAGGACACCATCCCTGCCTGTTGTGCCTTTCCCTGCCGGCGCGACTTCGGCTACTGGCGACTTCGGAATTTTGACACTGTGCTACCGGACGCGACCCCGGCGATACCGCGACAGATTCGATGTGAATGGCTGGCAATGATTTTCTGCACCATCCCGGTTACTTTATTCAATGGATATCCGGAATGATTGTGCATTTTTCCACTGCGCTTTTATTGTGTTTTTCACACAGGATCATTTTAGCCCGGCTGTCAACTGCTTTTGGCTGCCTGTCCCAATCTTTGTCTCATCAGCCGGAAAGCCCGATGAATAAAGGATGCGAAAAACCAGGCAACCGGATGAAAAAGGAGGTAAATGACAGTGCCGGATTTCCCGTTCTTTTTCCCCTGATACCGCCTCTCAAAAAAACGATAGAAAAGCATCAGGAAAAAACAGGAAACCCGGCACCATCGCGACAGGATTTTTCCATCAAAACAAAGGACGCTACCCCATCTCCGGCAGGGAGACTGTCACGTCGATTGCCATGACATCCGCTGCTGTCCGGCATTTTTCCAGCCGGTCTTCCAGCGCCTGGCGCTGCCCGATGACACACCCTGCCAGCAGGGAAAAGATTTCATGCTTGGCCATCACCTTTTCTGCCAGCTCATCAAGCGTTATCCCCCGCATCTGTGCAAGCACAGAAAGCAGCGGCGGGATCGTGGCGGGATCAGCAAGGTAAGCCTGCGCCTCGGCTGTCTGCTGGGAAAAAGTCTGGACTTCGGATGCGGGATAGTCATAGACTGCCGCATTCAGTATCCCGTCACAGGCGGCATTGATCTCTGCGAGTTTCGCTGCCTTTGCGCGATCCAGCGCGGAGCCGTCTTCCCTCCATGTGCCGTCTTCACTGGCGATATGGTGTTCATCCGGCCGCCGCCCTGTCATCTCGATAAAACCATCAGGACAAACCGGATGGCTGCGCTGGTCGATATGTTCGACATTACTGCTGATAATGCTGTAGATTTTCACTGGATTTTTCCTCCACGGGTAACGATCACGCGGCACGGCGTCGCGACATTTAGATTTATATTGGCTCCAAAGGGACTGCCAACATTTGAGCTGCTTGACGCCAGATAAGTACCTCCCGTCTGAATGACCACCTGTTCATTACGTTCACCATACTGATAGGCATCAACACCGTATCCGCCGCCTGCATACATAAAGCCGGCGGCCCCCCACTGACCATCAAGCAAAATCTGGGCTTCGCACTGCACGTAATAGCCCGGATAAGGGTTATCCATGACAACACGCTGGTTAACGGATACCTTGCCAGGCTCTTCTGTGGTGCCGTCATTCGGATACAGGATGGTGGATACAGACAGGCGTGAATTGAGGTCGCTGTACTGGTTCAACAATCCGGTCACGTCAACGAGACCCCTGCTGACTACCGCACTGGCCACCTTGATGCACCACATGACGGGGAAGTTTTCCGGGCGGGTTTCGGCTTCTCCCTCGTATTTCACATAAGGCGCCTTCAGTTTGGGTATATCCGTTACCTCAACCAGGTCACCGGCTGCCGTACCGGTATACGCCACCAGCCCGTTTGCCGCCGTATTGTTGAGCGCTCCCAGCGATGTGGCTGTTGATGTACCGGTAAAAGCAATTCCTGATACCGTGCTGGTATGGGAAGCAATCGCTCCCTCCTGGTGCTGATAGGGATTTATCACACCGGTTTCATCCCGTCCCCGCATGAAACGCTTTCCTGCTGCGCCAATACAGATCCAGGCACCTTCCGGATTGCGTCCGGTTCCGTCCGGGTTGTCACAGCGGAAAGCAAAATGCGCCGTATCATTGTATTCATCACCGCAGTAGTAGAGCGGCACAAACTGCGGCAGGGTCTCAACCCGGTGAAAGGAGGGCAACTCCCTGCTGATCTCCAGCCATCCGGGCGGCGCCTGGTTAGTCCAGAAACCCGCCACCATACCCAGCGGCACCGCATTCTCATTGGCAGCCTCAACCAGCTTCCCGATATCGAGCATGGCCGGATTGTATATTGCCTCATAAAGCTTGATCAGATACAGCACCGGAAAATTCATGGGCCGCGTCTCATCAGCCGTGCGCGGCTCGCCGTGCTCTCCGTCAGAAATCGGATCGCGGATTGGCGGATAATTGAATTTGCCGGGCATCTTGCTGTCCATATAGGCACGGGCGGTGGATTCCTGGGAAACAATCCCGATCGCCATACCGGATTCATGCCGGTGTCCCTGGAAAGCATCTTGCTGGTACTGGTAAGGATGAGACTCGCCGGCAGCCGCCCGTCCACGGATAAAATAACGCGCCGCCATCGGCAGGACAATATACTGGCCCGCCACATTCCGTCCCCATCCGTTCGCGCTGTTGCAGCGATAGAAGAAATCCGCATCCTCATTGTTTTCTTCACCGCACCATACTGCATTGGCAAATGCGGGATAGGTGTCAACCTGCACCACCTGCACCGTATCGGTCGTAATATTCATGTACCCCGGCGGAATACTGTCCGGCCTGCCCCCCCATTCGATGATGCTGCCGACCGGCACGCCAGTACCGTTGGAAACACCTTCCACAACGGCTTCAAGCCCTTCTACCCTGGCTTTCAGCGCAATCACGTCCACCCCGTTTTCATAAACCGCGCTGCAGCGTGCCCGGATGATCCACTTCACAGGGAAGTTCATTGGGCGGGTTTCGTCACCTGCGTTCCCGTTTGCGACAAGACCTGTATCTGTCCCCTCAGCATACGCATATCCTCCGGCTGCAAAATTGACGGTGCCGGAATTGGCAGTATCGAGTTCCCGGCTCACCGCCAGTGACTGCAGCACTCTCCGGTGGGTATGGTTCTGCAGGGTATCGCCCTGGTACTGGTAAGGATGTCCCGTGCCCGTTTCATCGCGGCCGCGCACAAAATAGCGTGACCCTTCGGGCATCTTCATGTAATCACCGGTGGAAGAGCGCATCGTCCCGGCATCGTCCACTGTGCGATAGAAGAAATCCGCGTCGGCATTGTATGGTTCTCCGCACCAGACGGTATCAAAAAGCGCGGGATAATCCTCCCGGCTGATCATCTTCCCGTCCAGCGAAAGA
>NZ_CP098242.1:1657500-1770000 GCF_027118995.1 Oxalobacter vibrioformis | reverse complement strand
AAAGCAGGTCCTTGATTTCTGTTTTGCCCTCTGCCAGCGCCGCTAAGAGCAGGGTGCGGTTCGAGATGCTTTTGGAGCCGGGCAAACGGACAATTCCTTCCGCCTGGAAGGCGGGCAACAGATCAATGTAACGTGGATATTTCATGATGTCCTGTCCTGTTTTTCAGCGGCTTCAATCGTTGTGATCCAGTTGAGCCTGGCCTGTTGTGCATTGGCATAAATATTCTCTACACCTGCCGCATCGTCCGATGCCAGCATGTTACGCAGTTGGCCCAGTTCTGCCAGATAGCTGTCCAGTTCGTGCAACAGCTGTTTTTTATTGGCCATCGAGATATCACGCCACATTTCCGGCGAAGAACCGGCAATACGGGTAAAGTCCCGAAAGCCGCTTGCCGCATACTCAAACATCAGATCCGCATTTGAGTGACGGGCCACCAGGTCAACCAGCGCATAAGACAGCAGGTGGGGCAAATGGCTGACCATGGCAAACACATTGTCGTGATCTTCCGGGGAAAGAAAATGGATGATTGCCTGGCACTGCATCCACATCATCGCCACTTTCTCGATATCTTTCCCGGTATTTTCCGGTAAAGGGGTAATCACCAGTTTTTTGCCGGAAAAAAGGCTGTCGATAGCGGCATCCGGGCCATTCAACTCCCGCCCGGCAATCGGGTGCGCCGGAATAAAATTGCCAACCTTCTCGCCCAGTTCCTGGTATGCTGCAGCCACCACATCCGACTTGGTGCTGCCGACATCGGTAATAATAGTGGTTTCCTGAAGCCAGGGCTTGATCGATGCCAGAATCGTACCGGTCTGGGCAACCGGCGCCGCCAGCAAAATCAGATCTGCTTCACTCACCGCTTTTGTCGCCGATGTCACCGCCTCATCAATCAGGCCCAGTTCCCTGGCACGGCCAAGGGCTTTTTCATTGCGGTCAACGCCGGTTATTTTTCCCGTATAGCCGGATTTTCTGAGCGCAAGGGAAAGCGATCCGCCAATCAGTCCAACACCAAAAAGGAGTATATGGCGAAATACCGTCATGTTACCCTGCCTTGGCGCCTAAGCCAGCACGTCCTTGAGTGCACTGATAACCGCTGCATTTTCTTCGGGCAAGCCGATGGTAATGCGCAGCCATTTCGGCAAGCCATAGCTGCCTACCGGACGGACAATGATGCCTTTTTTCAGCAGGGCAAGATTGACCCGCGCACCGGCTTCATCATCATCGCCAACCCGCACCAGAACAAAATTGCCATACGACGGCACGTATTCCAGCTTCATCTCATCAAAAACCGCTGTCAGCTGATGATAACCATCAGCATTGAGCTTTGCGCTTTTTTCAAGAAACGCCTTGTCTTTTAGTACGGCCATGGCCGCAGCCTGTGCGAGTGAATTCACATTGAATGGCTGCCGGACTCGATTGAGCAGGCCGGTGATTTCCGGCTGGGCAATGCCAAAACCGATTCGCAATCCGGCCAGGCCATACACTTTTGAAAAAGTGCGGGAGATTAACAGGTTGGGATACTTTTTCACCCAGTCTGTTGATTCATACTGCAAATCGGGGTCAAGGTATTCGTTATAAGCCTCATCCAGCACAACGACGACATTTTTAGGAACCTTTTCCAGGAATGCTTCAATAGCAGCCGGAGGGAGAAAAGTGCCCGTGGGATTGTTCGGGTTGGCAATGAATATCAGCCGGGTATCGGGCGTAATCGCTTTTTGCATGGCCGGCAGGTCGTGTCCGAAGTCCCTTGCGGGCACACTGATCCCCTGAGCGCCAACAGCCTGGGTTGCCAGCGGATAAACCGCAAAAGAGTATTGGGCATACATCACTTCCTCACCGGGACGAACAAGCGCATGCGCTGCCAGCTCCAGGATATCGTTACTGCCGTTACCCAGTGTGATCCAGTTTTCCGGCACACCATAACGCGCTGACAATACCGCTTTTAATTCAAACCCGTTGGAATCAGGATAACGCCCGCCGTCATCCATGGCATCCATCATCGCCTTTTTGGCAGACGCCGGCATACCCAGCGGATTTTCATTGGAGGCCAGCTTGATGATGGCTGCCTCTTCAAGGCCAAATTCACGCGCAACTTCTGAAATGGGCTTGCCGGCCTGGTAAGGCGCGATAGCGCGGACATACTCCGGCCCGAATACATTCGACATGATTGTTATGGTTTCCGGTCAATAACGATTATTCAATGGACATGGGATAGGACCCCAGCACCTTGAAATAGGCGGCACGATCCCGAAGCTCTTTTAATGCCGCAGCCATCCGTTCATCCTCTGCATGGCCAATCAGGTCAACAAAGAAATAGTATTCCCAGTTGCCTGAACGCGCCGGGCGCGACTCAAAACGGTTCATGGAAACCCCATGCTTATCAAGCGGCTCAAGGAGACGATATACCGCACCAGGACGGTTCTGGACAGAAAGCGCGAGTGATGTCTGATCCATGAAGCTGGGCTCGGTCTTCTGGTGTCCGATTACCACAAAGCGGGTCCGGTTTTGCGGATCATCCTGGATATGGGCATTGACGACTTCCAGCCCATAGCGCTTGCCGGCCAGGTCACTGGCAATAGCAGCGGTTTCGGTATCCTTGCTGGCAAGCAGCGCCGCCTCGCCATTGGATGAAACGGCATGACGGAGAATGCGCGGATAATTCTGGTTCAGCCATCCCTGGCACTGGGCAAGCGCCTGTGAATGCGCGCAGATAGTGTGGATGCCTTCCATAGTGCCGGAAAGTGTCATCAGGCTGAGGTCAATCGGTATCTCTTTTTCGCCGCTGATGGTCAGCGGTGTCTGCATGAGAAGATCGAGCGTGCGGGTAATGGCGCCTTCGGTTGAATTTTCAATCGGCACGATACCGTAATCAGCAGTACCCGCTTCCGCAGACCGGAAAATCTCATCGATGGAGGCACAGGGGACAATATCAATCGCCCTGCCAAAATATTCATAAGCCGCCTGTTCTGAATAGGTTCCTGACGGCCCCAGGTAAGCCACGCTGATCCGTCTTTCCAATGCGCGGCACGCCGACATGACTTCCCGATAGATGGTCTGAACATCTTCTGTCGCCATCGGGCCTTTATTGCGCTCGGCAAGGCCTCTTAATACCTGTGCTTCCCGCTCAGGCCGGAAAACCGGCAGATCCTTTTCGATCTTAACCTTGCCTACCTCCTGCGCCAGTCTGGCACGCTGGTTTAACAGTTCAAGCAGTTGCACATCAATGGCGTCAATCTGGTCACGTAAGGGTTTGAGTTCGTTTTCCATAATCTGCTGTCGAAAAATAGGTTGAAAATGCGCCCAGTCAAAAGAGGAAGATGCTCTCTCGCATCACATTCCTCTTTGCTGATATGAAGAAATACCAACTATTGTATGACATATATTCAGCGCAACAAAACAGTTATTCGCGGAACAAGACAACAAAAACCTAATGGGCCCGCTCAAATTCACGCATGAAGGCAACGAGTTTTTCCACGCCGGCGGCCGGCATGGCATTGTATAGCGACGCCCGCATCCCGCCCTGTGAACGATGGCCCTGTAACTGCAGCAAGCTGTTTTGTGTTGCCCCGGTCAAAAATGCGTCATTTAAGGTTTCATCCCGCAGGAAAAACGGCACATTCATCCGCGAACGACAGTTTTTTTCCACGTAATTGACAAAAAGGCCGCTGGAATCAATACAGTCATAAAGCAGCGCGGACTTCCTGATCGCCGCCGCCTCCATTGCGGTTACCCCCCCTGCTTTTTAAGCCACTGGAAAACCAGTCCGCATATATATATGGCATAAACCGGCGGGGTATTTGGCATGGAGTGATGTCTGGCCAGATTGCTGAAATCATAAACAGACGGACAAACCGGCAGCACATGCCCCATCAGGTCATCACGGATGATCACCACTGACACACCGGCTATTCCCATGTTTTTCTGGGCGCCGGCAAAAATCAGGCCGTATTTTCCGATATCGACAGGGCGTGACAGGATATGGGAAGACATATCGGCAACCAAAGGAACAGAACCGGTATCGGGATCAAAAAAAAATTCCGTCCCGCTGATGGTTTCATTGCTGCAGATATGCACATAGGCGGCATCGTCTGTCAGTTGCCATGTGTCCGGCGCAGGAATCCGGGTGAAATTTTCCGGTTCGGATGTCGCGGCAACATTTACATGGGTGTATTTGCGAGCCTCTTCGATTGATTTACCGGACCATACCCCGGTATGGACAGCATCGATCGTGGCAATCTGCCCTGTCCGGGCAGCCAGATTCATCGGGATAATGGCATTCAAGGCTGTCGCGCTGGCCTGGATAAACAGAATCCGGTATGACGGCGGCACTGACAACAGATCGCGCAAATCACTTTCCGCCTGCGCAAGAATGGATTCAAAATCGGCACTACGGTGGCTCATTTCCATGACCGAGAGCCCCCGGCCATGCCAGTCAAGCATTTCAGCTGCAGCCTGCTCCAGCACCGCATCCGGTAAGGCGGCAGGCCCTGCTGAAAAGTTGAATGGCCGCTTCATCACGCTTCTGTGTCTGTTGCCTCTTCTGTGCCGGCCGCTGCATTTTCTGCCTCTTCCTCCACATCGACATCTTCCACGTCGGTTTCCATAATGCGCTGAAGACCGCTCAGATTGGCGCCATCTTCAACAGCAATCAGGGTAACGCCCTGTGTGGCACGGCCCATTTCACGGATTTCCGAAACACGTGTCCTGATGAGTACACCGCCTGTGGTGATAAGCATAATTTCATCTTTTTCATCCACCAGCGTCGCAGCAACCACCTTGCCATTCCGCTCACTGGTCTGGATGGCAATCATGCCTTTGGTCCCCCGGCCATGACGGGTATATTCCCCGATCGGTGTGCGTTTGCCGAATCCGTTTTCCGTTGCGGTCAGAACCGACTGGTTTTCATCTTCCGCCACCAGCAGGGCAATCACACGATGATCGTCATCCAGATTCATGCCGCGAACACCACGGGCAGAACGACCCATCGGACGCACATCATTTTCGTCAAAACGCACCGCCTTGCCCGCATCGGAAAAGAGCATCACATCATGCTTGCCGTCTGTAAGCGCCGCACCGATCAGGAAGTCACCCTCATCCAGGCCGACCGCAATAATGCCTGTTTTTCGCGGGTTGCTGAAATCGGTCAGCGGCGTTTTCTTGACGGTTCCCTGGCTGGTCGCCATGAAGATGTAATGGTCTTCCGGGAAATTCCGGTTTTCGCCCGACAGCGGCAGAATCACGGTGATTTTTTCATCATCCTGCAGCGGGAACATATTCACAATCGGCCGGCCTCTCGCATTACGCGAGCCCTGCGGCACTTCCCAGACCTTCAGCCAGTACACCCGCCCCCTGTCGGAAAAACACAGGATAAAGTCATGGGTATTGGCCATGAACATCTGGTCAATCCAGTCATCTTCACGCGTGGCAGCCGCCTGGCGCCCGCGCCCGCCACGTCGTTGCGCACGGTATTCCGAAAGCGGCTGCGACTTGATATAGCCGGTGTTGGACAGTGTCACGACCATATCCTGCGGGGTAATCAGGTCTTCGGTTTCCAGGTCAAACGCATTCTGTTCGATTTCAGAACGGCGCACATCCTTGTTTTCCTGCCCGTACTCGCCAACCACTTCATTGAGTTCGGTTTCAATAATGGACAACACGCGCTCGGGCCTTGCCAGAATATCCAGCAGCTCGGCAATCTGCGTCATGACATCCTTGTATTCATTGAGAATGCGATCCTGCTCCAGACCTGTCAAGCGCTGCAGGCGCATCTGCAGGATTTCCTGCGCCTGTTCTTCTGACAGTTTGTACATGCCATCGGTCTGGATACCAAATCCTTCCGCCAGGTTTTCCGGACGGAAAGCGGCTATCCCGCCTTCATTACCTTCACCGGTTCTGGAAAGCATTTCCCTGACCAGAGAGGAATCCCATGAACGCGACATCAACTCCTGACGGGCAATCGGCGGCGTCGGTGCGGCCCGGATAATCGCAATAAATTCATCAATATTGGCCAATGCAACGGCAAGACCCTCCAGAACATGGCCCCGCTCACGCGCCCGGCGCAATTCATAAACCGTCCTACGCGTCACCACCTCCCGACGATGCGACAGGAAACACTCCAGCATCTGGCGCAGATTCAGCAGTTTGGGCTGACCATCCAGCAGCGCCACCATGTTCATGCCAAAGGTGTCCTGCAACTGGGTTTGTTTATACAGATTGTTCAGTACCACTTCAGGCACTTCATTGCGTCTCAATTCAATGACTACCCGCATGCCGGACTTGTCGGATTCATCGCGAATGTCGGTAATCCCCTCAAGCCGTTTTTCCCGGACATGCTCGGCGATCCGCTCCAGCAGGGATTTCTTGTTGACCTGATAGGGCAATTCATCAATGACAATGGCATAACGCCCCTCTCTGCCCATTTCTTCAAAATGGGTTTTTGCCCGCATGACCACACGGCCGCGGCCTGTGCGATAGCCGTCATGAACACCGGAGAGACCATAAATAATGCCGCCAGTCGGGAAATCCGGTGCGGGCACCAGGGCAATCAGATCATCCACGGTGCATTCCGGATTTTTCAGGAGATGCAGGGCGCCATCCACGACTTCACGGATATTGTGCGGTGGAATATTGGTTGCCATCCCCACAGCAATACCCGATGAGCCATTGACTAAAAGACTGGGAATCCGGGTGGGTAAAACAGAAGGCTCTTCTTCCTTTCCATCATAATTCGGAACGAAATCAACGGTTTCCTTATCGATATCCGCCAGCATTTCACCGGCAATCTTATCCAGTCGACACTCGGTATATCGCATGGCCGCAGCGTTGTCACCATCGATCGAACCGAAGTTGCCCTGTCCATCCACCAGTGTGTAGCGCATGGAAAAATCCTGCGCCAGGCGAACCAGGGTGTCATAAATAGAGGCATCCCCATGCGGGTGATACTTACCCATGACTTCACCGACAACACGTGCACATTTGACGTAAGGCCGGTTCCACACATTGTTCATTTCGTGCATGGCGAAAAGCACACGACGATGCACCGGCTTTAAACCATCCCGGACATCCGGAAGCGCACGACCAACGATAACGCTCATGGCGTAATCAAGGTAGCTCTTGCGCATTTCCTCTTCAAGGGAAATTGAAATGGTTTCTTTTGCGAATTGGAATTGTTCCATGGAAAACTTGCCCCGGCAGAAAAACGGTTTTACTGGGTTTGCGGCCCGATTAACTGATGGCCTGCAAAAGCAGGTATTTTACCATGCGCGATACCCTTCCTTTTCTTATTCGGGCGGGTTTCCCGTTCATCAGAAATGGAAACGGCTTTTCCTCACTTTTATTTATGGGAAAATTTGACCAAAAAACGACAATCTTTCGCTCATCCGTATTGCAAACATAAGTTATTTTGCTATTATCAGGAACGTTCGCTATTTTTGGTTTTTGCTGTTTTTGTGGGCTTTAGGTTGTGAAAATGCAACAAAAATCCCACAATTTCAAAAAAACGAAAATAGTTTGCGCTTATTAAGCTGTTCAAATGCCAACGATATGTCAGAATATGGTAAACGCATGAATTCGAAAGATCGAGGAAATGTGAGTATCAGTTTTTTTTATTATCGTGAAGTAAAAAAATGGATGCGCAGCCTGCTGCGGGTATCTCAACCAAGAGGATAGTTATGAATAAATTACTTAAAGTTCTTTTCGCTGCTTCCGCAGTTGTTGCTGTTTCTGCTTCGGCACAAACCGCACAGGATTTCAAGGCTAATCAGCCATACAGTGCATATCTCCAGGATGCCCGCGGCGTTATTTCGCGTAACGCAACCGGTCTGTGCTGGCATACCGGCTACTGGACACCGGCTGACTCGGTCCCTGGCTGCGATGGCCCGCTGACCAAGCCAGCTACGGCACCTGTAGCTGTTGCACCTGTTCCGACTTCCGAAAAAGTCACCTACGCTGCTGATGCTTTCTTTGATTTCGACAAAGCTGTCGTGAAACCAGAAGGTAAAGCCAAGCTGGACGAAATCGTTTCCAACCTCGCTAACATGGACGTTGAAGTTATCGTTGCTGTTGGTCATACCGACTGGGTTGGTCCTGACGCTTACAACCAGAAGCTTTCCGAGCGTCGTGCTGAAGCTGTCAAGGCTTACCTGGTATCCAAAGGCGTAGACCCGCAAAAAGTTTACACCGAAGGTAAAGGCGAAAAACAGCCTATCGCTGATAACAAGACCAGAGAAGGTCGCGCCAAAAACCGTCGTGTAGAAATCGAAGTGGTTGCCAACCGCGGCACCCAGTCATAATTTCCTGTGACTCAAAAAACCCCCGCCAAAAGCGGGGGTTTTTATTTGTCTTTACGGCGACCAGTGTCAGGAGGAATTAATTTGCCGCCCGCGAAAAGTCGTTTTGGCTCAAAGAACCGGGCGCAACGGAAAATGAGGACGCAGGCGTAGCAGGTCACCATCAAGTTCCCAATTTTTGATGCACCACCGCTATTTGAGGCACAACGACTTTGCCGTAGGCAATTTAATGCGTCCTGACCCGAGATGACAGACGATATAATGTCGCTTTATCTGTTGATCATTATCCTGACACCATGAATGTCGATCAGGCCGAACTGTTGAAATTCAATGCCCTTGCCGGAAAATGGTGGGATACCAATGGTGCCTTCCGCTTCCTGCACGCGTTAAACCCTCTTCGTCTTCAATGGATTGAAAGCCTTTCACCCTTACGGGAAAAACAGGTGCTGGATATCGGCTGCGGGGGCGGTATATTGAGTGAAGCCATGGCAAGGTGCGGCGCCATTGTCACCGGTATTGATATGGCCGGTGAAGCTATCCGTGCCGCAGAGGCACACCGGGCACAGTCCGGCCTTTCCATTGATTACCGTTTGATGTCAGCAGAAACACTTGCCGGGGAAGAACCCGGCAAATATGACATCGTCACCTGCCTGGAAATGCTGGAGCATGTGCCTGATCCGGTCTCGATCATTTCAGCCGCTGCCCGTCTTGTTAAACCCGAAGGCATGGTTTATTTCGCCACCCTCAACCGTAATCTGAAATCATTTATCTATGCAATTGCAGGCGCCGAATATATCCTGGGGCTTCTGCCCAAAGGCACTCACCAGCATGCGCGTTTCCTTACCCCGGCAGAACTGTCCCGGCATGTGCGAAATACCGGTATGGAGGTAACCGCAATAACCGGGATCAGCAGCAACCTGACGGCAAGCCATTTTTACCTCTCCCGGGATGTGAGCATTAACTATATGATGGCGTGTCAGCGCCTCTTGTAAAAATCCAATGACAGAAACCATGAAAGCACACCACGAACTTACCCTGCCCAAGGCCGTATTATTTGATCTGGATGGCACGCTGATTGATTCAGCCCCGGATCTGGCAGCGGCCATCAACCGGGTCAAGGCTGATTGCGGCCTGCCACCCACCCCTTATGATCAGTTACGCCGGGTTGCCTCCGCCGGCGCGCCAGGACTCATCCGGACAGCCTTTGGCATTGAAAAAACCCATGCGGATTACCCCGCGCTGGCCAACGCCTTCATTGCCTACTACACCAGTGCCATTGCGGTCAAAAGTACCCTTTTTGATGGTATCCCGGAACTCCTGGATCTGCTGCGGGCAAAACATATTCACTGGGGCGTTGTCACGAATAAAAGACATCAACTTACGGTTCCCCTGCTCAAGGAGATCGGCCTTGACGATGCCGCCTGTATCATTTCCGGCGATACCACAGCACATGCCAAACCGCATCCTGAACCGGTACTGGAAGCGGCAAGGCAGGCTGGCGTCAAACCACAGGAGTGCTGGTTTATCGGTGATGATCTTCGTGACGTCCAGTCCGGCTATGCGGCAGGCTCAGTGACCATTGCCGTCAACTGGGGATATGGCACCGATACCATCTCATGGAATGCTGATCTGGTAGTGGATACCCCCTGGGATGTCTCCGCACTGATCAGGTAAAAGGCCTTCATCCACAAAAAAGACCGGGGTGATGCCGGTCTTTTTTGTGCCTCTCCGGGTAATGTTTATTTCAGGCCAGCTGCGGCACGCAATGCAGCAGCCTTGTCCGTGCGCTCCCAGGTAAATTCCGGCTCTTCACGGCCGAAATGACCATAGGCAGCGGTTTTGCTGTAACGCGGCTTCAAGAGATCCAGCATCTGAACAATGCCTTTGGGACGCAGATCAAAATGATCGTGCACCAGCGCGGCAATCTTCTCGTCCGGAATCACGCCTGTGCCTTCCGTATAAATCGTGATATTGATCGGTTTGGCCACACCAATCGCATAACTCAGCTGGATCTGGCACTCGCTGGCCAATCCAGCGGCCACGATATTTTTGGCCACATAACGGGCTGCATACGCTGCCGACCGGTCAACCTTGGTCGGGTCTTTTCCGGAGAAGGCGCCACCACCATGCGGGCAGGAACCACCGTAGGTATCCACGATAATTTTACGTCCGGTCAGGCCGCAATCCCCCATCGGGCCGCCAATCACAAAACGGCCTGTCGGGTTAACCAGGTAACGGGTATCTTTCAGCCATTCAGCGGGCAACACTTTCTTGATGATTTCCTCGATTACCGCTTCTTCAATCTGTTTATGTTCCATCTCAGGTGCATGCTGGGTGGAAAGTACAATGGTTTCCGCACTGACAGGCTTGCCATTCAGATAACGCAACGTTACCTGGGATTTGGCGTCAGGTCGCAACCAGGGCAAACGGCCATCTTTTCTCAGCTGGGACTGACGCTCAACAAGACGATGCGCATAATGAATGGCTGCCGGCATGAGCTCGGGCGTTTCGTTACAGGCATAGCCAAACATCAGGCCCTGATCACCCGCCCCCTGGTCCAGATCGATACCGCTTCCTTCATTCACACCCTGTGCAATATCCGGCGATTGCCGGTCATATGCCACCAAAACAGCGCAGCCCCGGTGATCAATACCATAATCATTATTATCGTAACCGATACGCTTGATGGTTTCCCGGGCAACATTGATATAGTCAACATTGGCATCGGTGGTGATTTCACCCGCAAGGATAACAAGCCCCGTATTGCAAAGTGTTTCGGCTGCCACACGGGCATTCGGGTCCTGGGCAAGGATGGCATCTAGAATATCGTCCGATATCTGGTCGGCGACTTTGTCCGGATGGCCTTCTGAAACGGATTCAGAAGTAAAAAGATAGTCATTTGACATACTGACAGACTCCATGATTGGTCAATTCAACATGTCGCAGCCAAAAAGTCTGCGACGCTTTAGCGATATTTTTATACCGCCTCGCAAGTTGTCTATTAACTCGGCGGAAATTCCAGTTAAGTATTTTACGCCTGAATCGGGCTTCGTGCAGTGTTTTGCAAAAAATATTTCCCGGGGGAAATTTTCATAAAAAAGCAATGACATGGCTCGTCTTTTATTGATCCGATGCGAATCGGTAAAACTGCTAGAATCTTGTCTGGCCGTTAATTTGTTTCTTTTATATGCTGATGCCGCGCTTATTCTGTTTTTCTCCCCTCTCAGCCCCTGTAGGCGCTCTGTCACTTTGCCTGTCAGGAATGAGCGCATGAGGCTGGTCGTCTTTTTTCTCTGGCTGATTCACTGGCTGCCGCTTCCCATCCTGGGCCGGATCGGAAAAGCGCTGGGCATGGCAACTTACTGTCTGCTGCGAAACCGTCGCGAAATCACCCTGACTAACCTGCGCCTGTGCTTTCCGGACATGGATGAAAAAGCACGCATCCGGCTGGCAAAAGAACACTTCCAGTGTTATGGCCGCAGTGTTGTGGAGCGCGGCATTCTCTGGTGGTCCTCACGGAAAAGAATCGAACGGCTGATTGAACTTGTTCCGGCTTTCCCGATAGAAGAAGTCCGGAAAGGGCCAGTCGTTTTTCTCTGCCCGCATTTTGTCTGCCTTGAAGTGCCTGGTGTTGTCGTCACCTTCAATACCATCGGCAGCTCGATTTATATGCCGCAGAAAAACAAGATCTTTGACAAGCTGTTAAGAGAAGGCCGTATGCGATTTAACAAGGATGTCCTGCTCTTTACCCGCAAACAGGGCGTCAAACCCATTATCCGCTCGCTGCGGCAGAATATTCCTTTTTATATGTTGCCGGACCTGGATTTTGGCATGCAGGATGCCGCATTTGTTCCTTTTTTCGGTCAAACCGCCGCGACGCTGACGGCACCCGCGCGTATCGCCGCCACAACCGGTGCCAAGGTGATTCCTGCCATTGCGTCTTTCCGCCCCAATTACCAGGGATGGCGCGTGGAATTCTGGCCGCCCCTGCCGGACTTTCCGGGAGATGACATGGTTGACGCCACCCGCCGCGTCAATGAATTTATTGAACAGCGTATACTGGAACACCCGGCGGAATATTTGTGGACACACCGCCGTTTCAAGACACGGCCGCCCGGCATGCCGGATGTCTATCGCAACAACAGTGAAGAAACATGAAGCTGCGGTTTACCAAAATGCATGGCGCCGGCAATGACTTTGTTGTCATTAATGGCATCGACCAGAAAATCCGCTTCACGCCGGAGCAATGGCGTTTTCTTGCTGATCGCCGCTTTGGCATTGGGGCAGACCAGATACTGCTTGTCGAAAAAACCACAAAAAAAAGCGCGGATTTCCGCTACCGTATCTTCAACGCCGATGGCGGTGAAGTCGAACAATGCGGTAACGGCGCGCGTGCTTTTGTCCGGTTTGTCACAGATCAGGGCATGACAGACAAACATCGGATAAAAGTAGAAACGATGGCCGGTATTATTGAACTGCAACTGGAAAAAAACGGTAATGTCACGGTTAATATGGGGCCGCCGGTATTTGAGCCGGAAAACGTGCCTTTTGACACCACCGGCCTGAGAGGTCATGCAGAACAACGTGCCATGCTTTGGCCGCTTTATTTCGAAAATGACGGTCAGAAAGGAAAAAACCTGATGCTTTCCGTTCTGTCCATGGGCAACCCGCATGCAGTCCTGCTTGTGGACAGTACAGAAAAAGCGCCCGTGGCGCAGGAAGGCCCGGTTATTGAATCCCATCGGCGCTTCCCCAACCGGGTCAATGCCGGGTTTATGGAAATTGTGGACCGCAACCGGATCAAATTGCGGGTCTACGAGCGGGGAGCAGGAGAAACCCTGGCATGCGGCACGGGCGCCTGTGCCGCTGTGGTGTCCGGCATCTGCCGTGGACTTCTGGATTCCCCTGTCAATGTCATGATGGCAGGCGGTGAACTGCTGATTGCCTGGGAAGGAGAAGGCAACCCCGTCATGATGACCGGCCCCGCTGTCAGGGTTTTCGATGGTGAGATCAATATGTAACTGTAACCAGGGGGGAAGATGAAAATCAATCACAGGGATTTTCGGGTGCGAAAAAAAACACATCTCAATCTGGAAAAATATCCCACGCTTGTTTCCCCCTTCTATGAAACCAAAGCGGATTATCAATCCATCCTGGAAAGCGATACAGCGGAACTCAGCCACCAGCAAAGCCTGCTGTATGCGTCAGGCCGGTATGCCATCCTCATTTTATTTCAGGCCATGGATGCGGGCGGCAAGGATGGCATGATCCGGCACGTGATGTCCGGTGTTAATCCCCAGGGCTGCAGGGTTGCCAGTTTCAAAGGTCCCAGTGACGAGGAAAATCGCCACGATTTTCTCTGGCGTATCAACCGGCAGCTTCCCGAACGGGGCCAGATCGGCATATTCAACCGGTCTTACTATGAAGATGTCCTGATCACCCGCGTTCACCCGGAGATCCTGAAAGACCAGAACCTTCCTTCTCCCTGGGACAAGGGACATGCGTTGTGGAAAGGGCGTTACCGCTCTATTCGTGACATGGAGGCCCATCTGCACCGTAACGGTACCCGTATTCTTAAATTTTTCCTTCATATTTCAGAAAACGAACAGAAAAAGCGCCTGCTCGAGCGGATCGATACGCCGGACAAAAACTGGAAATTCAGTATGAATGACCTGCATGAAAGACAGTACTGGGACAATTATATGAAGGCCTATGAAAATGCGATTGCCGAAACCGCCTCCAAAGAGGCACCCTGGTATATTATTCCGGCTGATGACAAGGAAAATGCCTGCATCATCGTCTCCGACATTATTCTGAAAACCATGAAGAAGCTGAAACTGTCCTGGCCCCAGCCGGACAGGGAACACCAGGAAATGCTCATGACTATCCGCGAAAAACTGCAGCTCATGCCATGAAACGCTTTTTTCAAAAAATGCGCGGCAGCCGGCGCACGCATGTCAGAAAACCGCTTGCAGAAATATTCTGGTCATGGCTGGGCGGTTTTCTCGGTATTTTCGCCGTATGGCAGATCAACCGCTATCTGGGCATACAGGAAAATGCCAATCTTTTTCTGGTCGGATCTTTCGGGGCATCCGCCGTTCTGATTTATGGCGCACCGATGTCAGATTTTTCCCAGCCGCGCAACCTGGTTGGCGGACACGTCATTTCCGCGCTGGCCGGCGTGCTTGTTCATCTCATGCTCCCAGACCAGATTGCACTGGCTGGCGCCCTGTCGGTTTCCATTGCCATCGCAGCCATGTTGCTGACACATACCACCCACCCTCCGGGCGGGGCTACCGCCCTGATTGCAGTGACAGGGGGAGACTCCATTTTCAACCTGGGTTTCAAGTATATTCTGACACCTGTCCTGACTGGCGTTCTGATCATGCTTTTCATCGCCCTGATCGTCAACAATCTCTCCGCAAACACAGACCGTCATTACCCCAAATTCTGGTTCTGACGCGGCCGCTTTTCATTCAGATCAACAGGCATCCTGTAATTTTTGGGTAGGGTAGGCTAGGCCCAGTTCTCATTAAATTGTCGTCCCGCAAAACCGCAGCAAACCTGAAAAATGAGGCGTGCTCTGCAGGATTTTTCAAGTCATGTTTTAATGTGATGTCAAATACATCATAAATGCGAATCATTTCCATTGGTCGGACACATTAACCTGTCACCTACAATAATAAGGAGCTTATCCATGTCATCTCTCATTAATTCTGAAATCAAGCCTTTCAAGGCACAGGCATACCACAATGGTAAATTTATCCGGGTAACGGATGCCGACCTGAAAGGAAAATGGTCAGTGGTTTTCTTCTATCCGGCTGACTTTACCTTTGTCTGCCCGACAGAGCTGGGCGACCTGGCAGATCATTATGAACAATTCCAGAAAATGGGGGTCGAAATCTATTCCGTATCCACTGACACCCATTTCACCCACAAAGCCTGGCACGATACATCAGATACCATCAAGAAAATCCAGTATCCGATGGTAGGCGATCCAACCGGCACCATCACCCGCAACTTTGATGTGATGGTGGAAGCGGATGGCCTGGCGTTGCGCGGGACCTTCGTTGTCAACCCCGAAGGCATCATCAAGATCATGGAAGTACAGGATGGCAGCGTAGGCCGTTCTGCAACCGAGCTGATCCGTAAAATCCAGGCAGCGCAGTATGTGGCCAATCACAAAGGTGAAGTCTGCCCGGCCTCCTGGAAACCCGGTGATGAGACACTGGCGCCATCCCTTGATCTGGTGGGCAAAATCTGACATGTGCAAACCATTCCGTTTTCGGCAAAACTGCAGCCGGAAACGGAATAATCCGCCCAAATCCGGTAAACTTGAAAAAAGACAACCCTGCCCATGCCCCTATCGCAAAACGGATTCCCCATGTTAGACAAACATTTAAAAGATCAGTTAAAAACCTACCTGGAAAAACTGGCCCAGCCTATTGAAATCACCATTTCAACCGACGACAGTGCCAAATCGCGGGAAATGCTTCAATTACTGCATGAGATCAGAGACCTGTCTCCTCATGTCCGGGTGATTGAAAAGAAGGATGATCCGGGGCGAAAACCGGCTTTTACCATGACCCGTCCTGGAGAAAATACGGGTATTTCCTTTGCCAGTATCCCGATGGGGCACGAATTCACCTCCTTTGTCCTCGCCCTGCTGCAAACGGGCGGGCACCCGCCCAAGGCCGATCCGGAAGTGATTGAACAGATCAAAAATCTGGAAGGAGAGTTTCATTTTGAAACTTTTGTCTCGCTGACCTGCCAGAACTGTCCTGAAGTCGTTCAGGCCTTAAACCTGATGGCGGTTTTAAACCCCAACATCTCTCACGTCATGATTGATGGCGCGCTTTTCCCGGACGAGGCGGCCGAGCGCCATATCATGGGGGTTCCCACGGTTTTCTTAAATGGTCGCCAACTCTCGACCGGCCGCATGACAGTGAAAGAAATCCTGGCGCTTATCGATACCGCCAGTACGGAACGCGAAGTACAGAAAATTTCAGCCAAGGCGCCTTTTGATGTTGTCGTTATCGGTGGCGGCCCCGCCGCTTCAGCAGCGGCTGTCTACGCGGCCAGAAAAGGCATCCGGACAGGACTTGTCACGGAAAATTTCGGCGGGCAGATGCTCAATACCACAACCATCGAAAACCTCATTGCCCTCAAGCAAACGGAAGGCGTCAAATTTTCCGCGGCACTGGAAGAAAATGTTATCGCCCATGGCGTTGATATCATGATCCCGCAAACAGCGACAAAACTGATCCCGGGCAAACTCATTGAAATCCGGATGGAAAGCGGTGCCACCATTAAAAGTAAAACCGTCATTCTGGCGCCCGGCGCACGCTTTCGCCAACTGGGCATTGAAGGCGAAAGCCAGTATATCGGACGCGGTGTTGCATTCTGTGCACACTGTGACGGCCCGCTGTACAAGAATAAACAGGTCGCCGTGATTGGTGGCGGCAACGCAGCAGTAGAAGCGGCAATTGATCTTGCCGGCATCACAGAACATGTCACACTGCTGGCCAGGAACAACAGGATGGAAGCGGATATCGTGTTGCAGGAAAAGCTCAAAAAACTGCCCAATGTCACCATCAAGACAGACGCCCTGGTATTTGAAGTCACTGGTGAACATAGCCGGGTCAATGGCCTGATGTACCGTGATCTGACAACCGATATGACACATAACCTCAAGCTGGAGGGTATCTTTGTCCAGATAGGCCAGCAGCCGGCAACAAAATGGTTGAGTGGTATTGTTGATCTCAATGCGCATGGAGAAATCATCGTGGATGATCATGCCCGCACCTCCGTTCCCGGGGTGTTTGCTGCCGGCGATGCGACCACCGTCCCTTTCAAGCAGATCATTATTGCCATGGGTAACGGCGCCACTGCCGCGCTCAGTGCCTTTGATTATTTGCTCAGAAACTGATAAAACTGTGCGAAACTGTTGCTGATCATACCTTTCCAGATAGCCGGAGCAGAATATGGAACGTGATATCGCAGCAGCCGCACAGCTTATCAAACAGGCAGATGGTTTACTCATCGGCGCAGGAGCCGGTATGGGTGTTGACTCCGGTCTGCCTGATTTCCGGGGAAACGAAGGATTCTGGAAAGCCTATCCCCCGCTGGCCAGGGCGCGCATCGAGTTTGTCGAAATAGCCAACCCGGCATCCTTTTCGGATAACCCTCCACTGGCCTGGGGATTTTATGGCCACCGCCTGCAGCTGTACCGGGATACCATACCGCATGCGGGTTTCCATATTCTCCAGGCATTCGCTGCTGCGATGGAACATGGCCCTTTTGTCTTTACCAGCAACGTTGACGGCCAGTTCCAGAAATCCGGCTTTTTGACTGAGCAGGTTGCTGAATGCCACGGCTCGATTCATCATCTTCAGTGCACCCGTCCCTGTTCTCGCGCCATCTGGCCAGCTGAAAAACTGGCCGTGGAAGTGGATATGGATGTCTGCCATTGGCAGCCGGATTTGCCAACCTGTATTGAATGTGGTGCACTGGCCCGCCCGAATGTCCTGCTGTTTAATGACTGGGGCTGGATATCCGACCAGACCGATCTGCAGATGGAACGGCTGAATAAATGGTACCGGAAGGTGAAAAATCCGGTCGTCATTGAGCTGGGAGCCGGGCTTGCCGTCCCGACCGTCCGGCGTGTCTGTGAATCAACCCCTGCCCCGCTCATCCGCATCAACCTGACTGAGCCGCAAATGGACAGTGGCAGGCAAAATGCCATCAGTCTCAACATGCGCGGGCTGGAAGCGTTAAAACAGATCCATACCATATGGCAGACGCTGTGACATGACATCCGCACCACACACGCTTTCAGTTGAAGATCTCTGGCATGATGTGACCGCTGTACGGGAAAACCGTCCGCTGGTTCACAATATCACCAACTACGTCGTTGCGCCTTATAACGCCAATGCCCTTTTGGCACTGGGCGCCTCTCCTGTCATGGCACATGCCCATGAAGAGGCCGGGGAAATGGCACAGCTTGCCAGCGCCCTGGTCCTCAATATCGGCACGCTTGATCCTTACTGGGTCACTGCCATGAAACACGCCATGGCAGCCGCAAACGAAGCAGGCAAACCCGTTGTCCTTGATCCGGTTGGTGCGGGAGCAACCGCTTACCGTACGGAAACGGTTCATGAACTGATCCGCCTGGGTCCGCCTGCCATCATCCGTGGCAACGCGTCGGAAATCCTGAGTCTTGCGGGATACACTGCGCCGACCAAAGGCGTGGACAGTGCCGCCACATCAGGCACAGCCGTGACGGCCGCCCGCATGCTGGCAGAGAGAATCAACGGTACTGTCTGCATTTCCGGTGCGGATGATCATGTTGTGGACAGCGTGGGCCGCTGGCTCAGCCTGTCAAACGGACATGAATGGATGACACGGATCACTGGAACAGGTTGCTCGGCATCGGCCATGGTGGGCGCTTTTGCCGCGATTCAGCCCGACAGGTGGCGTGCAACAGCTGCTGCCATGGCCTATCTGGGTGTCGCCGGTGAAATCGCTGCCGAAGAAGCCATCAAGGCTGGCTGCGGTGTGGGATCGCTCCAGATGCGGCTTTTAGACAGGCTGCAGTTGCTGTCCCGCCAGGACTTCATCAGCCGCCTGAAAATCACGCATCACAGCTGAAAAATCCCGCTTCAAAAAGAAATAGCAAGGAAAACACCTTCTGTTTTTCTCTTTGCCGCCATCAAGTTCCCGCAAATGCTGCCGTTAAGTTACACATGAGCAAACTTGATTATCTGGTGGTGTAATGGGTTCACTTGAAATAATTAACGTGTACGAGCGCCTTGCGGGACTGACCGCACAAATGGCGGAAGCTGCACTTGCCAGAAACTGGGGTGATTTTGAAACACTCGAAAATCAGTGTGCAAAACAGGTGGAATATGTCAAAACGCTGAAGAAAACACCGCTGACCGGTGAACCGCTTCGCCGTAAAATCCGCTTGTTGAAAGAAATCATGGCACATGACCGGAATATCCGGGAAATGACCGAGCCATGGCAACAGCAGCTTCCTTCTGTCATGCGACATTAAACTTTTCCGGCAGCTTTTCAGCTGCCGGAATCATTTTGGCTTCCTTACCTTACACAGTGGCCAGTGCCTGATCCAGATCGGCTATCAGGTCATCGATATGCTCCAGCCCGATGGAAAGGCGCAGCATATCCTCGGAAACCCCCGCTTTTTCCAATTCTTCCGGGCTTAACTGGCGATGAGTCGTTGAGGCGGAGTGGGTAATCAGCGAACGGGAATCCCCGATATTGACCAGGCGCGTGAAGAGATTTACCGCATCCAGCACGCGCGCCCCTGCATCACGCGGACTGATCCCTGCGGATGGCTTGACGCCAAATGAGAGGATACTTGGCGCTTTGCCATTCATGTATTTCTGAAGCAGCGCATGATCCGGATGATCCGGCAATGCCGCACAATTGACCCATGCCACTTTCGGATGATCTTTCAGATAGCGGGCAACCGCCAGCGCATTATCGCAGGCGCGTTCCATGCGCAGATGCAGGGTTTCAATACCCTGGAGAATCAGGAAAGCATTCATCGGGGAAAGCGCTGCCCCCATATTACGCAACGGTACCACGCGCGCCCGGGTAATATAGGCCGCATCCCCCATCTCTTTCGTGTAGACCACACCGTGGTATGACACATCCGGCTCATTCAAGCGATTGAAACGCTCACTTTCAGCCCAGGGAAATTTTCCGCTGTCGACCACTGCGCCGCCCAGGCTGTTGGCATGTCCACCAAGCGACTTGGTCAGTGCATGCACCACAATATCCGCCCCCCATTCAAAAGGACGGCACAGATAAGGTGTCGGTACGGTATTGTCCACGATCAGCGGAATGCCATGCGCATGGGCAATTTCTGCCAGCCGTTCAATATCGGTCACATTACCGAATGGATTGCCCACGGATTCACAGAAAATCGCCTTGGTTCTTGAATCAATCAGCGGGATAAAACTTTCCGGATCACGTGAATTGGCAAAACGGACATCAATGCCGTATTGCGGCAGGGTATGCGCAAAAAGATTATACGAGCCGCCATACAGCGTGCTGGCTGTGACGATATTGTCACCCATCTCTGAAATCGTCTGGATGGCACAGGTAATGGCCGCCATGCCGGATGCCATTGCCAGAGCGCCAATACCGCCTTCCAGTGCCGCTACCCGTTTTTCCAGCACATCGTTCGTGGGATTCATTATCCGGGTATAGATATTGCCCGGCACCTTGAGATCAAAGAGATCCGCGCCGTGCTGGGCGCTGTCAAAGGCATAGGCCACTGTCTGGTAAATCGGGACGGCGACGGATTTGGTCACAGGATCGGGCGAATAGCCCGCATGAATGGCAAGGGTGTCGATTTTCATGGCTTCTCAATAAGATCAGAACAAAGAAACCAGTTTACATGGATTTTTTCACCGGATGCCCTTTTCGGGAAAAACCCCTTAAAATTTAATGTCCATCTGCCAAAACCGAACGCCATGCAGGAAACCCATTGCCCACTCTGTCACCACGAACTCGACATCCGGGATGTCACGCCCTGCGATGTATGCGGCGCCAACCCGGAAGAACTGTCCCATCTTGCCGCCGGGCGGCACACTTATTCAGAATATGAAATCTTTCCGGAACTGACGCTGGTCCTCTGTGATTTCTGTGACGTGGATTTCGGCTCATATGACCCGGTCTGGTTTCGCTTGCCGAAACAGGCAAAATCGGATACGAGCACATGCATAAACGTTCGGTTGTTTCCCGTCCGACGCCGGGCAAAGACAAATTCTGTCCCATGTGCCAGCATCGGCTGGCTTTCCTCCGCTTTATCCGTGCATCACGCAATCGGCATGAATCGGAAAATCCATAATACCCCCCTCTGGCATAACAGCATTTCCGGGAAACCGGGACAAGCCCTGTTTTCTCAACGCAACCGTTCAGGATGCGTATAGATGGTATGGCTGTTTTCACGAACAAAACCGGCCAGCGTCAGATTGGCCTTGTCCGCCATCCTAACTGCCAGTGCCGTTGGCGCAGACACTGCTGCCAATATGCCGATTCCCACCGACATACACTTTTGGACCATCTCATAACTTGCCCGGCTCGTGACCAGCACAGCACCGGATGAAAGCATTGCCTCCTGTTTCACCAGTGCGCCAATCAGCTTGTCTAAGGCATTATGACGGCCAACATCTTCACGAACGAGGGTAATCCGGCCGGCAGCATCCATCCAGGCGGCCGCATGTGTCGCACCGGTCTGTTTTCTGAGTGCCTGCAACGCTTCCATCCCGGAAAACCCTGCATGAAGCTGTGCTGAGGTAAATGAAGCAGTCGCATTTACCTGCTGCAGTGGCTTGACAGCCTGTTCGAGGGATTCCGTCCCGCAGAGTCCACACCCGGTCCGGCCTGTGAGATTTCTGCGCTTTTCCTTGAGACCGTGAAAGCGCTCACTGGCAATCTCAATGGCAACCCGGATACCATCTGTCTGCTTCCAGACCTCACAGCTGTATAACTCGGATGCATCCACAACAATCCCTTCTGTCAGGGAAAACCCCAGGGCAAAATCCTCCAGATCACCCGGGGTTGCCAGCATGACGGCATGGGAAAGTCCGTTGTACTCAAGCGCAACAGGTACCTCTTCGGCCAGGCAATCCCTGGTTTCGGCATACTGCCCGTCTCGATAATGCACACCAGAAAAAAAAGCGGTTTTTTCGTATTCCATGGCAAATGCGCTTTCAGGGCAACAGCGCAACAACAACCGTCGACTCATCCACCAGCGCGAAGACCCGTTCCTGTTCCCGGATACCCAGAAAAGCGGGAGAAAAGCCGACAAGCTGGAGACCGGAATCCAGCACCATGGATACCTCGTTTTCAATATCCCCTTGTGAGATACGATTCACCACACCATGCAGCAGATTGAAATTGGCGGCATCAGAACGGGCGGTTTCGCGATCAATTTTCACAGCGGTGGCCTTGCACAATGCCATGACGGACAGGCCCGGCTTTAATGCCAGGAGTTCTGCGCTGGTACGGGTAATCCGTGCCACCAGCATCGAACCGTCTCTTAACTCCAGCACGACCCTGACAATAGGGCCTGTCAGTTTCAGCGACTTGACGCGGCAGGGAAGATGATTGCGCATACTGGTCTGAATACCCAGATGCGGCAATCCCGCCTCACCCGGGGCATCATCCTGCTTGGCCAGTTCATCCAGGAGATGCTGGCGCTTGGCCTCAAGTAAGGCGGCGATTTCCAGCAGCCGTTTACCCGCTCCTGTCAATTGTGCACCACCGCCGCCAACACCACCGACATTTTTTTCCACCAGCGTCATGCCGGTGAGGTTGGTCAGTGTATCAATGGCCTGCCATGCCGCCTTGTAGCTGATACCGGCTTCCCGGGCAGCCTGTGAAATGGAGCCGGTGCCTTCTATCAGCCTGAGCACCTCGATCCGTTTGTCGGCTGTGGAATGCCCAAATGCATTAACCAGAGAAATGGATTCTTTCATGTCTCCTATTTTGCCCTGAATTGATGAAAACTGCCTGTTTCTTTCCACAATTTTTTTTGTTAGACTAACCGCTATTCCAGTTTGGAATAACGAAAAATAACAAGGAGAAAAACATGCAATTCATCAAGCGCTTTATCGCACTGGCACTGGGCCTTTCTCTCATTGGCGTGTCAGCAGCGAATGCGGAAACTGTCAATGTGGCGGTTGCCGCCAACTTCTCTGTCCCCATGAAAATGATTGGAGAGGATTTCGAAAAAGCCAGTGGTCACACCGTCGCGATTTCTTCCGGCTCCACCGGCAAGTTTTATGCCCAGATCAAAAATGGCGCCCCGTTTGATGTCTTCCTGGCCACTGACGACAAAACCCCGATCAAGCTCGAAAAAGAAAATGAAATCGTGCCTGGCAGCCGCTTCACCTATGCCATCGGCGCACTGGTCCTTTGGTCAGCCAAGGAAGGTTATGTGGATGCCAGGGGTGACATCCTGAAAAAACAGACCTGGTCCCATCTTTCCATTGCCTCACCCAAGCTGGCACCTTATGGTCTGGCCGCCCAGGAAACGCTGGAAAAGATGAAGCTCTGGGATGCCGTGCAGCCCAGGCTGGTACAGGGTGAAAACATTGCCCAGGCCCACCAGTTTGTTGCCACCGGTAATGCGGAACTCGGCTTTGTGGCCCTCTCCCAGGTCTACAAGGATGGCAAGGTACAAAGCGGCTCGGCATGGATTATCCCTGCAGAATATTACAATCCGATCCGCCAGGATGCCGTTATCCTGAAGAAAGGAAAAGACAATGCAGCAGCCGCTGCTCTGGTGGCTTACCTGAAAACCGAGCCGGCACTGAAAGTCATCCGCTCTTTCGGTTACGCGACGAAATAAGGGGTTTGGCAGCATCAAATGACTGAATTCGATTATTCAGCGATTGTCCTGACGATTCAGCTCGCTGCGCTGACGACAGTCATCCTGCTGGTTATCTGTACCCCACTGGCCTGGGCGCTTTCACAGACCCGGGCATGGTGGAAAGGCCCGGTCAGTGCGGTGGTGGCACTCCCCTTTGTGCTACCCCCCACTGTACTGGGCTTTTATCTGCTGGTCATGATGGGACCGAATGGCCCGATCGGTAAAATGACAGAAGCCCTGGGTATCGGACCACTTCCATTCAGCTTTGGCGGGCTGGTGGTGGCATCCGTGTTTTATTCCCTGCCTTTCGTGGTACAGCCGTTGCAAAACGCTTTTGAAGCCATCGGCCCGCGCCCGCTGGAGGCGGCGGCAACGCTTCGCGCATCCCCGCTGGACACCTTTTTCAGTGTGATCCTGCCATTGGCGCGTCCCGGATATCTCACGGCAACGGTCATGGGCTTTGCCCATACGGTGGGAGAGTTTGGTGTGGTTCTCATGATCGGTGGCAATATGCCGGGAAAAACGCGTGTATTGTCTGTCCAGATATTCGATCACGTGGAAGCCATTGAGTACACGCAGGCACACTGGCTTTCCGCCGGTATGCTTGTGTTCTGCTTTATCGTACTGCTCGCCCTGTACATCCTCAACCCGACAGGAAAGCGGCGGACATGAGCAACATCCAAACGCGCATTCAGGTAAATTTTCCCGACTACACGCTGGATGTGGACCTGACACTGCCCGGCGAAGGTGTAACCGGTCTTTTTGGCGTATCCGGCTCAGGCAAATCCACTTTTTTGAGAGCGATTGCAGGACTGGAGCGGCCGGTGAACAGCCGTATTGCCATCCGTGATGAAATATGGCACGACGACGCCAACGGTATTTTTGTACCGCCTTACAAACGGGCGCTGGGATTTGTCTTCCAGGACGCCGCCCTCTTTCCTCACCTGACGGTACAGAAAAACCTGCAATATGGCCTGAAGCGGATTACCGAAAGTGAACGGAAAATCCCGCTGGACTTTGTTGTAGACCTGCTGGGTATCGCTCACCTGATGGAAAGAAAACCGGATACTCTCTCCGGGGGGGAAAAACAGCGTGTCGGCATCGCCAGGGCACTTGCCACCAGCCCCCGCCTGCTGATGATGGATGAGCCGCTTGCTTCTCTGGATATCCAGCGCAAAAGGGAGATCATTCCCTACCTTAACCGCCTGAATGAAGAACTCGAAATTCCCATCCTGTATGTGAGCCATGCGCTGGATGAAATCATCAGCCTGGCAGATCACATGGTCTTCCTCGAAAATGGCAGGATGCGGGCATCCGATATCACCAGCAGGCTCCTGACCCGTCTGGATCTGCCACTGGCGCATGGTGATGATGCCGCCGCTGTGATTAACGGCACGATCATCGACAGAGATGCGCATTTTCATCTCAACACCGTCACATTCAGCGGTGGCAATATCATCCTGCCTGGCGAGATGACGCAGACAGGTAAAAGGGTACGCCTGCGCATTGAGGCAAGCGATGTCAGCCTGACACTGGAAAGAACCTCTGGAACCAGTATCCTCAACATTATTGAATCACGCATTGTCGATATTCATGATGACAGTGCAGGACGCGTCATGGTTGAGCTTGATGCCGGCGGCACCCGTCTGCTCTGTCGCATTACGACCCGCTCCGCCACAACACTTGAACTGAAGCCTGGTAAGCAGGTCTATGCGCAAATCAAGGCCGTTGCCGTTGTAGACTGATACCTTGATGTCTTATCCAAAAATAACACGCTTGAGCGAATATGCCCAAATAATAAGCAAAGAACAGCGCGCTCAGCAGAAAAGAATCATTCCACTTAGAATGAATAAAACAATTCTCATTAATTAATTCCATAGAGAGGTTCTTTATGACAACCAGCACCAATATTCCGCAGCATGAATTGCTGATTGACGGTAAATATGTCAAACCGGATAGCGGCGACTATTCCACTATCGTCAATCCTGCCAATGAAGAAGTGCTGGCAAAAGTGGCCCGAGGCGATGCGAAAGATGTGGATACCGCCGTCAAGGCCGCACGTGCGGCACTCAAGGTATGGAACCGCATGCGAGCGGCGGATCGCGCCCAGATCATGTACAAGCTTGCCGACCTGATGGAAAAACACCAGGAAGAACTGATCATGCTGGAAACGCTGAATGCAGGCAAACCGATTGCCAGTGTCCGGCGACAGGATATGCCCGCAGCAATCGATACCATGCGCTACTACGCGGGCTGGCCTGACAAGATTATCGGCCAGGTCATCCCGGCACGCCCGGATGCACTGACCTATACTGTGCGCGAACCGGTCGGTGTCGTGGGTGCTATCGTGCCCTGGAATTTCCCGATTATGATCGGCATCTGGAAAATTGCACCAGCGCTTGCATGCGGCTGCACACTGGTTGTCAAACCGGCTGAACTCACGCCGCTGACACTGATCCGTATCGCTGAACTGGCACTTGAAGCGGGCCTCCCGCCAGGGGTGCTGAATGTCGTTACCGGGCGCGGCAGCGTGGTAGGCGATGCAATGGTCGCACACCCCGGCGTGGATAAAATCACCTTCACTGGCTCACCCGGTGTTGGCCGCGGCATCATGCAGGGCGCTGCCAGCAACTTCAAGCGCATTACGCTTGAGCTCGGCGGCAAATCAGCCAATGTCATCTTTTCCGATGCAGACCTCGACAGTGCGGTTCCTGCCGCCGCATCCGGTGTCTTTTTCAATGCCGGGCAGGTCTGCTCTGCCGGATCGCGCATTCTGGTCCAGAAAGGCGTTTATGATGAAGTCGTTGACCGGCTTATTCAGCGTGCGAAAGCTATCCGGATCGGAGACACGGCCAAACCGGATACCGTCATGGGGCCGCTTGTCTCTTCCCAGCAGATGAAAACCGTGCTGGATTATGTGGATATCGGCAAAAAAGAAGGGGCTTCCCTGGTTTATGGCGGGGGGCGTTGTGACATGAAAGGTTACTTTGTTGAGCCGACCATCTTTACCGGTGTGGAACATGAAATGCGCATTTCCCAGGAAGAGATTTTCGGCCCGGTAGCCAGTGTTATTCCTTTTGAAGATGAAGCCGATGCCGTCCGTATTGCCAACGGGACGGCATTCAGCCTGGCAGCTGGCGTCTGGAGTGCAGACATTACCCGGGTGCACCAGGTTGCCCATGAGTTGAGAGCCGGTACGGTCTGGATCAATACCTATGGCTATACCGATATCCGTCTGCCGTGGGGCGGAACGGGTGAATCCGGCTTTGGCCGTGAGCATGGCGAAGCGGCCCTGGAAAACTTCACCGAGCCGAAAACCATCTGGCTGTCCCTGCTCGACAAACAAAAGCAGAAATAAGCCGCCTCAACAAAAAACCCCTCGGTTTTGGCCGAGGGGTTTTTTCATGGAAAGAAAAACAGGTCAGGCCGTTTCAACCGCGATGTCAATCACGGCATTACGCATGTCTGACTTCATCTTATTGTAGGTATCCAGCACGTACTGCTCTGCCGATGCCTGGTCGACAATACGCTCTACCCTTACCGCACTGTACTTATGCTCCGGCGTCTTGGAAATCGGGTCCAGATGTTCGGCTGTCAGTTCGTTACACGCGCCGATCCACCACTGGTACGTCATGTAGACCGCTCCCTCATTGGCTCTTTCATTGATATTGGCCCGGGTAATGACCCGGCCCCTGCGTGATTCCACCCAGACCAGTTCCTGATCCCGGATCTCCAGCTTTGACGCATCCGCCGGATGAATCTGCACAAAGCCCGGTTCATTGGCCAGTGTCTGTAATGCAGCACAGTTCCCCGTCATCGAGCGGCAGGAATAATGTCCCACTTCACGGACCGTACAAAGCGTCATGGGAAATTCGAGGTCGGTTGATTCCGATGGGGGACGCCACTCAGCAGCAAATAAAAGCGCCTTGCCGCTCGGTGTATCAAATTTATTGCCCTCATACAGCCATGGGGTTCCCGGATCATCCTCATCCAGGCAGGGCCAGGGGACATAGGCCAGCCCGGCCATTTTCTCATACGTTGCCCCTTTGTACAGATGGCACAGCTCCCGGATTTCATCCCAGATTTCCTGGGTATTGTTGTACTTCATCGGGTAACCCATTGCCGTTGCCATCAGGCTGTGGATTTCCCAGTCCGGTTTTACATCCCCCTTGGGCTCCACCGCCTTGTAAAAGCGCTGGAATCCCCGGTCTGCCGCAGAATACACCCCTTCATGCTCACCCCATGAGGTGGCCGGGAAAATGACGTCCGCTTCCATGGCGGTTTTTGTCATGAAAATATCCTGCACGATAAAGAGTTCCAGCTTGGCAAATTCCTTGCGCAAGGTGGCAAGATCCGGCTCGGTCTGGAAAGGATCCTCACCGAAAATCCAGCATGCCTTGAGCTTGTCGTCATGAATGGCGTGCGGTATCTCGGTCAGGTGAAAACCGACTTTTTCGGGAAGAGAGGGAACGCCCCAGGCGTTGGCGAATTTATTCCGGGCTTCTTCATCCCATACCTTGTAATACCCGGGCAGCGTACCCGGCAATACCCCCATATCACATGCGCCCTGGACATTGTTCTGTCCACGTACCGGCCCCACCCCCACATTCGGGCGTCCCAGGTTCCCTGTCATGACAGCGATGCTTGAGAGGCCTTTCACCACATCCACGGCCTGTCCCCACTGCGTGACGCCCATGCCCCAGAGGATGGTGGCAGAAGGCGCGGAAGCATACATATACATGGCATCGCGAATCAGCTCCGGATCGAGTCCGGTTATTTCCTCGACATATTCCGGCGTGTACTTGGAAATGATTTCGCGATACTCGTCAAACCCTTCAGCAAAGTTCTCGACGTAATCCGGGTTGTACAACCCCTCTTCGAGCAGTACATTGGCAAAGGCATTCACCAGCGCCATGTTGGAACCATTCCTGAGTGGCAGATGCAAATCGGCAATGCGAACCGTCTCGATCACGCGCGGATCACAGACAATGATCTTAGCGCCTTTTTCCTTGGCTTTCAGGATACGGCGCGCCACGATGGGATGGGAATCCGCGGCATTGTATCCAAACACCAGAATACATTGCGTGTCCTCGATCTCATTGATGGAGTTGCTCATGGCGCCATTGCCCAGCGTCACATCCAGCCCGGCAACAGAAGGCGCGTGACAGACACGGGCACAACAGTCGATATTGTTTGTCCCGACAACGGCCCTGGCCACTTTCTGCGCCACATAATTGGCTTCATTGCCCGGTCCGCGTGAACAGCCGGTCATCATGATGGCATCCGGACCATGCTTTTCCTTGATGGCCATCAGGCGGGAGCTGGCAAATTCAATCGCTTCGTCCCAGGACACGGCTTCAAATTCCCCCCTTTTTTCCGGCGGATCATGGGTTGCTTCAAACGCGGCGTCAACAGCTTGGTATCATTCAGAAAATCCCAGCCATAGTAGCCTTTCAGACACAACTCCCCCTGGTTGGTATGGCCATTGGCCCCTTCGGCCCTGATGATTTCCCCGTTTTCAACCACAAGGTTGATTTTGCAGCCTGACGCGCAATACGGGCAGACAACGATCACTTTTTCCATATTTTCACCTGCTCACTTCTGCTGAATTGACAGCCTCTATCAAACCGACCTTTACCTGAAAGCATCCGTCGGCATATTGAAAGCGGACTTTTCGCGCTTTCGGCGGGTTTTATCCTGAATCGCATCCGGGTCCACCAGGTGAAGCGCCTTGGTCGGGCACACCGCCATACAGGCCGGGCCGGTTTCCACATTAATACACAAATCACACTTCTGGGCGATGGAAATTGTCGACTTGACATGAAGCGGTCCCAGGTTTTGTTCCTTAACGGGCTGGTTGACCATCTCCATTGCACCAAAGGGGCAGGCAATGACACAGGACTGGCAGCCGATACAACGCTCTGCCAGAAGCTGAACGGTATTACGGTCATAGACCAGTGCACCGGTGGGACAGACGTTGACGCAGGGGGCATTCTCACACTGGCGGCACTGCACCGGTGCGGTCAGCGTCAGACTCCTGACCAGCCTGAGTCTTGGATTGAAATTTTCGGCAGCGAGTTCCAGACCCTTTTGTGCGCCCACCGGATGCGCCAGTACACATGCCACTTCGCATGTACGGCACCCAATGCATTTATCCGGTTCGGCTATGACAAAACGATTCATCCTTCTCTCCCTGGTTTTTCCGTAAATTTTCGTTAATAAATGCCGTGTCAGGCAAGCCTGATGCCGACACCCGTTATGGTAACCGCAAAATGAAAAAAGCGTGCAGCCCGCACAAAAAACCCTCTGATATTCAGCCCCCTTCTCCCCAACGAAAATACCATCAATGTGCCATAATGTCCCCGGATTTAAACCGCAACAGGCAAATTGTGGATCGGGGTCATTTTGCATGTGGGTATCAGCATGTTATGCTTTTTACCTCTTGAGACATCCACCTGCCGAATGCAGGTTTTATGTATTGATCAATTTCAGACGGAAAAAAGCTGACAATGACGGACAAAAGCAATGAACCCGAAAAAGAGGTCTGCCCGGTAACAGAGCATCTGGAAGCCCTTCGCATCCGCCTTCATTCAGAAGAAAACCAATCCCCGGCGCTTCGCTCCGCTTTAGCGGAAGCAGGACGCATGATTACCGAAATCAGCCTCGGGCGCGCTACCGTTGGGCATCTTGACGAACTGGCAAAAGCCGTCAAAGCACTTCCCGAAAGTGAGCACTCACTTGTCACCTCCCTTGAAACCTCACTTGACATGGCACGGGACAAATGGCTGATGCACATTACCGACAGCGCCTGCAATGCCGGCATCTGTTTTGAGCCCCGTCTGGTTCCCTGCCAGGAAGCCTGTCCGGCGCATATTGATATCCCGAGCATGATTGCGCATATCGGACACGGCAATTATGACGCATCGCTTTCCGTCCTGTTGAAAGATACCCCGCTGCCTAATTCCTGCGGTCTGGTCTGCCCGGCACCCTGCGAGGAGGCCTGTGTGCAGAAAACCGTCAGCCAGCCGGTACTCATCAAGCCGATGAAATCCATTGCCGCCAGATGCAGCCCGTCTTATCCGATGCAGGAAATCGCCCCGGCAACCGGCAGGAAAGTCGCCATTATCGGTGCGGGTCCGGCAGGCGTGACAACGGCCTACTACCTTGCCCAGAAAGGCCACCATGTCGAAATTTTTGATGAGCGGGAGGAACCGGGGGGCACCATGCGTTACGGTATCCCGAACTATCGTCTGCCCAACCAGATTCTTCAGGATGAAATCAACCAGGTCCGGAAAATGGGTGTCGAAATCCATAATGGTTACAAGGTAAAAAACATACGGGAATTCCAAGACCAGGGGTTTGATGCGACGTTTGTTGCGATTGGCCTGCCGTTTTCCCGCCGCCTCGGCATTGAAGGAGATGACCTGCCGTTTGTGCTGGGCGGCATGGACTTTCTTTCCGCGGTCAGGGACGGAAAAGACCCGAAAGTCGGACCACATGTGATCGTAATCGGGGGCGGTAATGCCGCTATCGACGTGGCGATGACCGCCTTTCGCCAGGGGGCGACCAAGGTGCAGATGTGGTATCGGCGCACCCGAAAGGATATGCCCGCCAACCCGCATGAAGTCGTCATGGCATTGGACGAAGGGGTGGAACTTGTCGAGCTTTGGGCACCGACCAAAATCATGGAAGGCAACCTCATTGAATTTGCCCGCTCCAAAAATGCACCGGATGCGGACACCGCCAAACCGGTGACCATCCGCGCCGACCAGATCATTGCGGGTATCGGCCAGGATGGCGACATCGCCTGGCTCGATGGCAGCAAGATCGAACTCGAATGGGGCAATATCGTCGCTGATCCCGTTACACTGGAAACCGGTGAACCGGGTATTTTCTCAGGCGGCGACATCCAGCATGGCGCCAGCACGGTCGTTGCCGCGATAGGCTCCGGCAAGCGGGCAGCAGAAGCGATTGATTCCTGGCTGATGAAAAAGGAAATGGATCTGCCCTCGCTCAAGCCACAGCGCCGCGATGAAGTGCCTTATCTGTCCGTTGATGCGGCTTTCCGGCTCAGCAAGAGCCGCCCTCACGTGCCGGAAAAAGACCCCGACACCCGGAAATGGTCACATGACTTTATCCAGTTTGACTGGGATGAAAACGAGGCGCGCGCCGAAGCCGGACGCTGCCTGCGTTGTGACCTCTGTATCGGCTGCGGCCTGTGTGAGCTGGCCTGTATCCAGGTGGGCGCAGAGGCATTGAGAATGGTTGAAACCGGTAACCGCCGCCTGGTATTTGAGGACTTCCTCCGCCCTGCCAGCCTGTGTATCGGTTGCGGCGCCTGTGCCGCCGTCTGCCCGACCGGCGCCATCCGTGTGGAAAACCGCGACGGGATGCGGGTCACCGAAATTACCGGTACTGTGGTCAGAAGCCAGCCATTGCAGGTATGCAGTTGCTGTGACAAACCCTTCGTTTCTTCCGTTCAGTATGGCAAAACCCGTTCCAGCATGGGCGGCCCCGGCGAGACGGATGTCGTTATGTGTTCGTCGTGTGCCCGACTGCGTGCTGTGGAGTCACTCAGCGACATGCGCTGGATTGCTGCCGGAAGATAACCGGTTTCGCGTTAACGCAAATGCGATTGGCTTTCAAAAAGCCAGTCGCATATTTTTTCCGGGCGGTTCAAGTCCAGCCAGTCCACCTGGCGCGACAGATTTTCCGGACACGGCACATCCGATGCGACCGCCACAATGGTCGTATCATCCGGGTAAATGGCTGACTTGCCGACAGCAGGCCTGAAAACCTCCAGCTTCGGGATGGCTTCAGCCCGAAACCCTTCCACCAGCGTGATATCGGCAGGCGTCATCCTGCCTGTCAGCTCATCCAGTGCCGGTATATCCGCTCCCCGCAGCTCATGCACCAGCATATAACGGTGCGGGGAAGACAGCATCACCTCGGCGGCACCCGCTGCCCGCATGCGGGCACTGTCCTTGTGCGGCGGCTCAATCTGCACATCATGATGGCTGCTCTTTATCACATTGACCCGGCAACCGCGGGCGATCAGCAAAGGCAGCAGTTTTTCAAGCAGGCTGGTCTTGCCGCTGCCTGACCAGCCTGCTATGCCAAGAAGGGAAAATCGGAGAGTCATCGCTTAATAAAGGTGAGGAAACCCTTTCATTTTACCGTATTGCAAAGAATCAACATTTCTTACAATTAACAATAAAGGCGCATTTCCTCACGGAAAACAAAAAACGGAAAAACACCACAATAAAATATTCCTTGAATAATTATTATGTCCCTAAAGCAACTGACATTGTTGCCGTAATGCAATATTATAGCATTATCTTTTTACGATCAGATATATTTCCGCCAAAGGTCAGGGAAACAGGATGACCGTAAAAAGTGGTATCAGAACGGGCTACACTACATGATGGAAATCTGGGGAAAACTTTCTCTGCGAATCAGGCTGATCCTTGTCTTTGTGGTCATCAAGGTTCTGCTGCTGCTTTTGCTGGGATGGATGGCATGGAGCCACTCTTACCAGACGGCGAAGGACCTGACCCAACAGGCTGAGCACCTGGTTGAGATGGCTGATGAAACTATTCAGTACGTAGGCGACACCGCTATTGCCGATGCGGTAGCGGCTCTTGACTCACGCGCCCGGGAAGAAATCGAAAGACAGACGACCGACACCGCTCGCGCCGTGGCCGACTTTCTGTATGGCCGGGATGCGGATATTAGCTACGCCCGTTCCCTGGAACCCAGCGTGGCCCTTTACCGGAACTTCATCGAAAACAAGCAGCGCGACCTGATTTACCACGGGGAGTGGAAACTGGCAGAAGACGGCAAATCCTGGGAACCGGTCGACGCGCCAAAAGAAGGCGGCTCATCAGCCGATCCAGGCAGTCCTGACAACGCAAAAGATTTTCATTATCGCCAGCCGGTACCGCTCAGATCAAAGCGTACGCCGCTTTATCTGGAAATGACCTTTGTCGGGCTGGATGGCAAGGAGCGAATCAAGGTCACCACCTCTGACCGTGTATCTTCGGCACTCAAGGACGTTTCCAACCGCATGAATACCTTTGCCAGGGCGGAAACGTATTTCAATGAACTCAAAAAACTCAAGCCGGGTGACATTTACGTCTCTGATGTGATCGGCACCTATGTGGGCTCGAAAATCATCGGCCATTACACACCGGAAACTGCAGCAAAAAAAGGGATTGCCTATGAGCCGGAAAACAGCGCCTATGCCGGCAAGGAAAATCCGGTCGGCAAGCGCTTCAAGGGCATTGTCCGCTGGGCAACGCCTGTTGTCAGGGGCGGACAGATAACGGGATGGGTCACGCTGGCACTGAACCACGACCACCTGATGTCCTTTACCGATACCATTGTGCCGACATCCGAACGCTACCGGGATATCAATGACGCATCAGATGGCAACTATGCGTTTATCGGGGACTACAAGGGCCGCAGCATTGTCCATCCCCGCCATCATTCCATTACCGGATACAACGCCGAAACGGGTGAGCCGGAAGTCCCCTGGCTGGAAGACGTGGTTTATGAAGAATGGAAGCGTAGCGGTATGCCTTATACCGAATTCATCAAAACCGCGCCGACTTTCGTCAACCAGTTGCAAAGCCGCAAGCCCGCCAAAGAACTGACCGATGCCGGCAATGTCGGCCTGGATTGCCGCTGGCTCAATTTTGCGCCACAGTGCACCGGCTGGTACAACCTGGCCAATTCCGGCGGTTCAGGCTCTTTCCTGATTTTATGGAGCGGCCTGTGGAAACTGACCACCACCGCAGCCATTCCGTATTACACCGGCCAGTACAGCCCGGAAGCTGCAGGCAACAAGCGCGGCTTCGGTATCGTGACGATCGGCGCCAATGTGGATGATTTCCACCGGGCGGCCAATGAATCCAAGGCCCGCCTTGACCTTGTTATTGCCAAGGCAGACCAGGCCATGCTGGAGCAGGGGCGCAAAGCCGAGAAAACGGTCCAGGATGGCATGACCAAAATGGCATACAGCCTCATCATTTCCACACTGGTCATGGTGGGCATTGTTATTGTTATTGCCATCTGGATGGCCTCTTTCCTTTCAAGCCGGATCAAGTGGCTCAATGCAGGCTTTAACCGCTTCCGCCTGAAAGAGGGAGTGAATATCTGTACCCAGAAGGAAAGTGAACTCAGGGAAATCAAGGATAACCTGGAAATCCGTATTGCCGAGCGGACCCAGGAACTGTCTGAAATCAATGGCCTGCTTCGCGGTGAAATCGAAATCCGGCGGGCGGCTGAAGCCAAGGCCCAGCATCTGGCCAGCCATGATCCATTAACGGGCCTCGCCAACCGACTGCTCTTTCACGAGCGCCTGCAGAAAGCCATGCACCAGGCCAGCCGCTCCCGCAAGGCGGGCGCCCTGCTTTTCTTTGACCTGGACCGTTTCAAACAGGTCAACGATACGCTGGGCCATGCCATTGGTGATGCGCTTCTCGTGAATGTTGCCCAGGTACTGCAGCAGCGTTCGCGCAAAACAGATACCGTGGCCCGACTGGGTGGTGATGAATTCGCCGTCATCATGACGGATCTGGCAGCGCCGGATGACGCCGCCATCCTGGCCCAGCAGATTTTAGACCAGCTGGATCAGGCGGTAACCCTTGACGGCCATGAACTGCGCATCTACACCAGTATCGGTATTGCCACCTTCTCCGGTGAAGATACTGACATTGAGCATATTCTGATGCATGCCGATATGGCGATGTACCAGGCCAAGACCGAAGGCGGCACCCGCTTCCGCTTCTTCGAGGAATCCATGCAGAACAAGATTCAGGCCAGAAAACAGATGGAAGCAGAGTTGCGTACCGCACTGGAAGAGCGCCAGTTTGTCCCTTACTTCCAGCCGATCTTTGATACCGAAGAAAAACGGGGCGTCAGTGTGGAAGCCCTGGTTCGCTGGGCGCATCCGGATCATGGCATCCTGATGCCGGGCGAATTCATGGATGTGGCCATCCTGTCCGGCATGATGCCGGAAATCGATGCCCGGATGCTGGAAATGGCGTGTAAACAGGCTAAACAATGGCTGGATGACGGCGTTGATTTTGGCAGGGTATCGATTAACATCCTGCCTGAAAAAATCTCATCACCGGATTTCGTCGACTATATCCGGAAAGTGCTTGATCAAACAAAACTCCCGGCGAGTAAACTGGCGCTGGAAATCACGGAGCGCGCATTGCTTGAAGACCGTGACCAGGTGATTGGCAACCTGTCGAGCCTGCGCCAGATGGGCGCGTCTGTCTCCATCGATGATTTCGGTATTGAGTACTCCTCCCTGCAAAGGCTGGTTGAATATCCGATTGATGTGCTCAAGATTGACCGCTTCTTTGTTCGCCGTGTGGGTAACAGCAAGACTGAGGCTATTATCCACGCCATCATTGCCATGGCCCGCTCCATTGGCATGGAAATTGTGGCAGAAGGGGTGGAATCCAAAACCCAGCTGGACTACCTGATCGGCCGCGATTGCCGCATCATTCAGGGATATCTCCATGCCAGGCCAATGTCGAGTGCGGATACCACCCGCCACCTGCTTTCCTACGCAGACAACACAACATCATCCTGACAGATCAGCCCACACGGTCTGCTTATCTATGGCCCGCTTATTTCTCCACATCGAGATATTGCCAGTCTGACTGCAGGATGGGGTGCTTCTTGAATCCTTTTACCCAGGGCCTGACCAGCCAGTTCCTGACGCGCGAGACATGCAGCGACCAGGCGGTATCGGCTTCCATCTGGCGGTTCATGGCGACATAAAGCGCATGACGCTCCGGGCCGCTTGGCAGGGCCATCGCTTTTTTGTAGAGTGCATCATAAGCCGCAGACTGGTAACATCCGTGATTGCCCTGCCCGGCATTGGGACCGTACAAAAGCTGGAGGAAATTCTCTCCTTCCGGGTAATCCGCATGCCAGGCGCTGCCCCACATCATCAGGCGGCACTCGGTGGCATCCTTGACGTTATCAGCAAAATTACTGACATCAAACTGCACCCTCACCCCGATCCTGTCGAGCCCGCGTTTCCAGATTTCCGATACGATTTTTGAACTGGCGCTGGCTTCTGTGCGGATTTTAAGGAGAAGCGGGCTGCCGTCAGGCATCGTCCGGTACCCGTCAGCCTGGCGCTTGTAGCCAAAATGATCCAGCAGGCGAGATGCCAGCTCCGGTTCATACCCGATACTGCTGCGATAAGACGGGTCATGGCCCACCACGCCAACCGGCACGATCATTTCCGCCTTGATCGCCTGCCCGTTGCGCAACAGGGTAATTTCATCCTCCACACTGTACGCCATGGCAATAGCGCGCCGCAGGGCAATCTTTTCCCTGCTGAACCCACCAACAACCGGGTCGCGGAAATTGAAGGTGGTAAAAGTCGCCTCAGGCTCAATCATCCGGTACAGACGCAGCTTTTGTGCCGCATACTCGGGCTTGAGTTTATCCCCGTCCAGCACCAGCGGGGCAGCCAGTTGGGGCAGCTTGTCAAAAGCGATTTTCCCCTCCTGGAAAGTCAGCCACCGGGACTGTTCTTCCTCCACAATGGCAATTTCCACCCGGCCGACCTGCGGCATCTCCTTGCCCTTCATGTCGCGCACGATCTCATCATCTCCTGGATCACCTGATGACTCAAAATTCCAGGTAAACCCTCGGTAATCCGGATTGGCAACCAGCACGACCCGGCTACGCGGCACATATTGCGCCAGCATGTAAGGGCCGGTGCCGACAGGATGAATCCGGCTCTCGGTACCGTAATGCTCGATCACTTCCCGCGCGACCGCGGCCAGCCCGCCATAAGCCAGTGCAAACAGGAAATTGCTGTCGGGACGGGAAAGATGGATTTTCAATGTATAGCGATCCGGTGCATAAAGTCCCGTCACCGGGGCATCGTAATCAAAACGCCCGCTTTTTTTGGCTTTTTCTGCCAGTTCATCAAGCCCGGCGATCTTGCCGGTGACAAAATTGGCCGAAGGGGAGCGGTTTGCCGGATCGACCAGCCGTTTGATGGAATAGACGTAATCGGCTGCTGTCAGTTCACGGCGTTTTCCCTTGAATGCCGGGTCCGGCGTGAAGAAAATATTTTTCCGGAGGGTAAATGTCAGGGTTTTGCCATCTTCACTGATTTGCGGCATGGATTCGGCTGTATTCGGTACCAGTTTGGCAGGACGGGCCAGATAGTCATAGGTGAGCAGTGTTTCAAAAATCGCATCGGCCACCCATCCGGAATAATAATTCTGGGTCCGGACCATATCAAAACCATCGTCGGACGCCTCAAATACCGTATGGATCACCTTGCCGGGATCGGCGGCAGCAAAAACAGGCGGCGGAAGAAAAAGCAATACCAGTACAATAGCCAGGCTGTGTTTTATTGTTTTCATCATTATCGTTTACCCTCATCGTCCGGTTGCGGACTTTCCGTCACCCGGCCCGCCATACCGGCCCCTTCATTCCTGTGTTTTTATCAGACACGAAAAGCATTTGCCGGATGTTGGGTGAAATCATGCTGGAAGCATTATAATTTTATGCTTTTAAAAAATCTCCCGAAATAACAGATGAATATCTTTCGCGGCCTGCCAGCAGACGCTTTTGCCCATCCCTGTGCCCTTGCCATCGGCAATTTCGATGGTGTGCACCGGGGACACAGGGCGTTGCTCGATCATGTCCGGCAGGCGGCAAAACAGCGGGGTCTGATGTCGGCCGTGCTGACATTTACACCACATCCCCGCCAGTACTTCGCCCTCAAAGCAGGGAAACCTGATGAAGCGCCAACGACGATTTCCTCTTTACGCAGCAAGTTAAAAGCCCTTTCTGCCGCCTGTATTGACCGCACCATTCTCCTGCGCTTTGATGATGCGCTCGCCGGCCTGACGCCCGAAGCATTTATCGAAACCATCCTGCTCAAGGGACTGAACGTCAAATGGCTGGTGGTGGGAGAAGCCTTCCGTTTTGCCAGAAACCGGGAAGGCACAACGGAAGACCTGATCCGGGCCGGAAAAAAATACGGGTTTGAAGTCGAGGTCATGCCAACCGTAACCGACAAAAACAGCCGTATCTCCTCATCGGCGGTACGCGATGCATTGAAACATAACGACTTTACCCTGGCAGAAAAACTGCTCGGCATGCCTTATCACATCTCCGGACACGTTGTTCATGGCGACAAGCGCGGGCACAGTCTGGGATTTCCGACAGCCAATCTGCCCATGCGCCGCTTCAATCCGATTCTTTCCGGTGTCTATATCACCCGTGTGCATGGCCTGGCCGAGCATCCGCTGCCAGCAGTTTCCATGATCGGTACCCGCCCGACCGTGGATGAAACGCCGCGTATCGTGCTGGAAACCCATCTCCTGGATTATGGCGAAAACTGCTATGGCAGGCTGATCCATGTCGAATTCCTGAAAAAGCTGCGGGATAACCGGAAATTTCCGGGCCTGCCGGCGCTGATAAAAGCCATTGGCACCGACGTCAACACCGCACGGGCTTTTTTTGATGATCCCGGCAATATGGCAATGCTTTCACAAAAAAGCAGGGAATCGCTGATTAAATGATTTTGTGAGATGAAGGGCAAGGCGCACGGCGCGTAGCAACCAAAGCATATCTCAAGATAGACGAAGGTTGCGAGCACCGCGTAACGCAGCAATTCGCTCACAAAGACTTTTAATCAGCATTTCCGCAAATTTGACGGCATATTCAGCGCACAGTAGTAAAATACTCAGTTCATTTGTGTTATTACCCGAACAAAAACATGTCCAATAAACCATCTGACGGCCCCAAAGGCAAAAACAAAGCCGGCAAAAAACCGGAAAAAGATTATACGGTCAACATGCCGGATACCCCCTTCCCCATGCGGGGTGATCTCGCCAAACGCGAACCGCTGTGGGTAAAAGAATGGCAGGAAAAGAAAATTTATGAGCGGATCCGCAAAGCCGCCAAAGGCCGTCCCACATTCATCCTGCATGATGGCCCACCGTATGCCAATGGTGATATTCATATTGGCCATGCCGTCAACAAGATTTTAAAGGACATTGTGATCAAAACCCGCGGGCTTGCGGGGTTTGACGCCCCTTATGTGCCCGGCTGGGACTGCCACGGCATGCCGATTGAAATCCAGATCGAAAAGGAATATGGCAAAAACCTGCCCACGGAAACCGTCCAGTCAAAAGCAAGGGCTTATGCCAGTGAACAGGTAGAACGCCAGAAAAAGGACTTCATCCGCCTCGGTGTACTGGGGGAATGGGACAACCCTTACCTGACCATGAATTACCGCACTGAAGCCAATGAATTGCGGGCTTTGGGCAAACTGCTTGAAAAAGGCTATGTGTACCGCGGACTCAAACCGGTCAACTGGTGTTTTGACTGCGGCTCTGCGCTGGCGGAAGCCGAAGTGGAATACCAGGACAAGCGTGACCCGGAAGTCTATGTCGGTTTTGAATTTGGCGAGCCGGAAAAAATTGCCGCTGCCTTTGGCCTTGATAAGCTGCCAACGGAAAAAGGCCATATCGTCATCTGGACAACAACCCCCTGGACCATCCCGTCAAACCAGGCATTAAACATCCACCCGGAATTTGACTATGCCCTGATCGAAACAGAAAAAGGACTCTTCATCCTGGCCGATGAGCGCGCCAGGGTTCCTGCAGCAGATGAGCCAAGCAAAACCTGGCTCCAGAAACTTTTTGGTGTTGAAACATGGAAAACGCTGGCAAAAGTCAAAGGTGCCGCGCTGGAAAATATCCGCTTCAGGCACCCGCTCTATTATATGCACGAAGGTTACCGCCGTTATTCTCCGGTCTATACGGAAGAATACGTCACGCTGGATACCGGTACCGGTATTGTTCACTCCGCCCCGGCTTATGGTGTGGATGACTTTCTTTCCTGCAAAGCCCACGGCATGGCTGATGACGAGGTCTTGAATCCCGTCATGGGCGATGGCCACTACGCCTCCACCCTGCCGCTTTTCGGCGGCATGACGATCTGGGATGCCTCCCGTGTCATCTGCGACACCCTGCGTGAAGCAGGCACACTCTTTTACCTGGACATGATGTCGCACAGTTATATGCACTGCTGGCGGCACAAGAGCCCGATTGTGTATCGTGCGACGTCACAATGGTTTGCCACCATGGATGGCAAACCAAAGGATGGCGGCCCCTCCCTGCGTGAAACCGCACTCAAGGGAGTCGAAGCAACAACGTTCTATCCGGCCTGGGGCAAGGCGCGCCTGCACGGCATGATCGAAAACCGCCCTGACTGGACCCTTTCACGCCAGCGTCAGTGGGGTGTTCCCATGGCGTTTTTCATCCACAGGGAAACCGGCGAACTGCACCCCAGAACCCCGGAACTGCTGGAAGAAATTGCCAGACTGATCGAAAAAGAAGGGATTGAAGCCTGGCAGAAAATCACGCCATACGATCTGCTCGGCGAAGAAGCCGCCATGTATGAGAAAAACCGTGACACGCTTGATGTCTGGTTTGACTCCGGCATCACGCATTCCACCGTCATGCGCGGCTCCCATGCGGCTGAACTGGGATATCCTGCCGATCTTTACCTGGAAGGCTCGGATCAGCACCGCGGATGGTTCCATTCATCGCTTTTGACCGGCTCCATGCTGGATGGGCGGGCCCCTTACAAAATGCTCCTGACACATGGCTTTGTCGTTGACGGACTGGGCAAGAAGATGTCCAAGTCGCTGGGCAATGTGATCGCGCCACAGAAAGTGTTTGAGACGCTGGGTGCCGATATCCTGCGCCTGTGGGTCGCCTCTACGGATTATTCGGGCGAGTTGTCCATCTCTGACGAAATCCTGAAACGCGTCACCGAATCCTACCGCAGGATTCGCAATACCCTTCGCTTTCTGCTCGCCAACACCGCTGACTTTGATCCGCAAAAGGATGCGGTGCCGATTGATGAACTGCTGGAAATCGACCGGTATGCGATCGCCTCCATGCATGCGCTGCAACAGGAAATCATGGCGCATTATGACGAATTTGAATTCCATCCTGTCATATCCAAATTCCAGACCTATTGCTCCGAAGAGCTCGGCAGCCTGTATCTGGATATCCTGAAAGACCGTTTGTATACAGCGGGTGAGGTGTCAAAAGCCAGGCGTTCAGCCCAGACAGCACTGTGGCATATTACCCATGCCATTTTGCGCCTGGTTTCACCGATCCTTTCTTTCACGATGGAGGAAGCCTGGTCGGTGTTTGCCAGCCAGGCAGAATATGCCGGCAGCGATGAAACCGTCTTTACCCAGACAGCGTACGAGCTACCCGAGATCAGGGATGGAGAAGCCCTGCTGGCAAAATTTGCGCGACTCAAGGAAATCCGCTCCGAGATTACCAAAGAACTGGAAGCCGTCCGCATGTCCGGTGCCATCGGCTCATCCCTGCAGGCCGAAATTGAAATCCGGGCCAGCGGTGAAAAACTGGAACTCTTAAAGAGCCTGCATGATGATCTCAAGTTTATTTTCATTACCTCCAGAGCGGATGTGATCGAAGTCAGCACCCCTGAAGCCGAGTCGATTACTGTTAAGCCATCGCCGTTTGAGAAGTGTGACCGCTGCTGGCACCACCGTCCGGATGTGGGTGCGGATCCGAAGCACCCCCATCTGTGCGCACGCTGCATGTCCAATCTTTACGGCAGTGGAGAAGACCGGGAATTTGCATAATACGGGTCAAGGCGTCATTATTTCAGTTTTGGCAATATCAGAGAAAGACCAACAGGGCATGGGATCAGGAAACTATACGTTCAGAAGCAGGCCCCGCATGATGCCATGGCTGCTCATTGCAGCAGTCGTCGTCATAGCGGATCAGCTGACCAAACTCTGGATGGTAAAGCTGCTCGATGGGGTACCGGTCATCAAGCTGACGGCATTTCTTAATCTGGTACTGGCCTATAACAAGGGCGCCGCTTTCAGTTTTCTGGCCTCGGCTTCAGGCTGGCAGCGTTATTTTTTTACGGGCGTGAGCCTCATTGCCATTGTCTTTATCCTGTACTTCATGCGTAAAAATGCCGGACAAAAACTGTTTTGCTGGGCATTTGCCCTGATTTTAGGCGGTGCCATCGGCAATCTGATTGACCGGCTCCTTTATGGCCAGGTCACGGATTTCATTGATTTTTATATCGGCACATGGCACTGGCCGGCTTTCAACATAGCCGACAGTGCCATTACCATTGGCGCCGTGTTATTTATACTTGATGAGCTCAGGCGTGTTAACAGGAGCAAATAACCGATGACATCATCAAATCCCCTTAATCCGTCAGGAGGTGGTATGCAACTCTCCGGTAAAAAAATTGTTCTGGGACTGACCGGCGGTATCGCCTGTTACAAATCCGCTGAATTTGCCCGTGCCCTCATCCGCGACGGGGCATCAGTGCAGGTGGTCATGACGGATGGTGCGACGCGCTTCATCACCCCCCTGACCATGCAGTCCCTCACAGGATATCCTGTCCATACCAGCCAGTGGGAAGCGCCACCGGCAAACATGATTCCGCACATCGACCTTATCCGGGGAGCTGACGCCATTGTTATTGCGCCCTGTACGGCCAATTTCATGGCCAAGCTGGCCAATGGCATTGCGGACGATCTGCTGTCGTCCATGTGCCTGGCACGCCAGTCCCATGTGCCGTTCATGGTGGCTCCCGCCATGAATGTCGAGATGTGGCAAAACACGGCAACCCAGCGGAATGTGGCGCAACTGAAAGCGGATGGCATCGGCATACTGGGACCGGCAGCCGGTTACCAGGCTTGCGGCGACACCGGCATGGGACGGATGCTGGAACCGCACGAACTGCTGGAAGAAGTGATTGCAGCTTTCCAGCCCAAGGCCCTGGCAGGAAAACGCGTGCTGATTACTGCCGGACCGACGTTTGAGCCGATTGACCCGGTTCGCGGCATCACCAACCGCTCATCCGGCAAGATGGGCTATGCGGTAGCGTGCGCCGCCCGGGAAGCCGGCGCTGAAGTCCACCTGGTTTCCGGCCCGACAGCACTTGCCACGCCTTATGGCGTCATGCGCTACGATGTCACGACGGCTGTCCAGATGCATGAAATGGTCATGTCACTGGTAAGCGGGCAGGATATCTTCATCGCTGTTGCCGCTGTGGCCGACTGGCGTGTGGCCAATGCCAGCAACCAGAAACTCAAGAAAGACGGCAGCGGTATGCCTGTGCTGGAATTTGATGAAAATCCGGATATTTTAGCGTCTGTTGCCCAGCTTGATCATCCTCCCTACTGTGTCGGCTTTGCCGCTGAATCGGAAAACCTGCTCCAGTATGGTGAGGAAAAACGCTTGCGCAAGGAAATCCCGCTTCTGGTCGGCAATATCGGACATGAGACCTTTGGCCTTGATGAAAACGAACTGGTCCTTTTTGATGAAAAAGGCAATACCCGCCTGCCGCGGGCCGACAAGCAGGCCCTGGCGCGAGAACTGATCCAGGCAATCGCCAAACGGATCTGAAACCGTATCCCATGAAAACCATTGATCTCAACATTGTAGATGCCCGCATGAAAGAACACCTGCCGGCCTATGCAACCGCCGGCAGTGCAGGGCTGGATCTGCGTGCATGCCTGGATGAGCCGCTTGTTTTTGAACCGGGAGACACGCATCTGGTTCCGACCGGGCTTGCCATCCATATTGCGGACCCCGGCTATGCCGCGGTTATCCTGCCGCGTAGCGGCATGGGCCACAAGCATGGTATGGTACTTGGCAATCTGGTTGGTCTGATCGATTCCGACTACCAGGGACAACTCATGGTTTCCGCGTGGAACCGGGGCCGGGAAACTTATACCTTGAATCCGATGGAAAGGCTGGCACAGCTTGTTATCGTGCCGGTGCTCCAGGTCGCATTCAATGTGGTTGATGAATTTGGAGAAAGCCAGCGAAAAGACGGTGGCTTTGGCAGTACGGGAATAAAATAAAGGAAACGCTGATTACATGATTTTGGGAGATGAGGTGCAAGGCGCACGGAGCGAAGCAACCAGGACATATCTTAAGATAGGCGAAGGTTGCGAGCACCGCGTAACGCAGCAATTCGCTCTCAAAGCCTTTTAATCAGCGTTTCCAAAAAAATCAGGCTATCACTATGACACATGTATTCTTTTCTTTTCCCCGTTTATTGACGGCGTTTCACCACAAGGCAGGACGGATTGCAGCACTCTTTGCCGTTTTCCTCCTGGCGGCCTGTGCGGGCGCCCCGGCGCTGGATCAGCCGGAGAATTACAGCCAGTTGCCAAAGGATGACAAACTCCGTCATATCGTCGATATGCAGGATCGCCTTGACCGGGTTTCCGGTACGCTCCAGATAGGCAATGCAGACCTCTGCCGCAACCAGGTGCGCAACCTGCTTGGATTTGCCGCAACGAACAAATACTCCTACTCTTCCGGCATGACATCTACCGCATCCCAGGTATTCGGGATGGATGAAAGGCTGCAGGTGACCAATGTCATCCCGGGAGGCGGCGCACAGAGGGCCGGACTGGAACGTGGCGATATCCTCCTGACAATTGAAGGCAAACCGGTGCCGCAAGGACCGACAGCCGAAACGGAAACGGTGAAACTGCTTTCCCCGATTGTCTCGAAAAATTCATCCGTCAAAATGAGAATCGACCGCAACGGCACGTCTTATGACCTGGTTGTACCGCTGACGCGGGCCTGTGGTTTCAGGGTCGAACTAGGACATACCGACAATGTGAATGCCTATTCGGACGGGCAGCGTATTCTCATTACGCGCGGCATGATGCGTTTTGCCGCCAATGACAACGAACTGGCCTATGTCATCGGCAAGGAAATGGCGCACAATATCCTGAATCACGCCCGTACCCTGCAGACGACTGAAGCAAACAAAAAGACCATCGACAACCTGATACAGGTAACACCAAAAGCAACCATCACCAGCAAACCGGCCAAACCCATGACCAAACAGTTTGACCTGGACTCAGACACGCTGGGACTGGCCATGGCGTTAAGAGCCGGTTATGGAATTGATTCGGCCGTGGATTTCTGGACACGTTTCATCCGTGCCTATCCAGCCTCCAATGTGGCATCTTATACTGCGGCCCACCCCAACAGCCGTGCCCGCCTTGAACTGATGCCCAAATCCATTTCCCGGATCAAATCAGCGGAAAAAAGAAAGCAAGCGCTTTCCAGACAAAAGTAACCGCTGTATCAAACCCGAAAATATCGCATCAACCACCTAACTACTGCAGAGGCTCAAGATTAACGTTACGCTCATCTGGATTCTGCTGGCTGTACTCATCTCCGGTGTTGCAAGCCTGAGTATTGCCGCTGTGCTGTCGTTTTCGACCATGTCAAAAATGGTGGAACGGATGGTCAGCCTGTCTGTCGGTGTCATGCTGTCCACCACCTTTTTGCATGCGCTTCCTGAAGCGTTCGAGATGACACATGATCCTGTGGGTCTTTTCGCGACCGTATTAGGCGGTCTTTTGGGATTCTTCCTGCTGGAAAAATTCTCCGTTTTGCGGCACTCGCATCACCATGAAGGCGACGGCCATGACCATGAAGCCGGCCACGACAAGCGGGAAGCCGGCTCCACCGGGTGGATGATCCTGGTTGGCGACGGATTTCACAATTTTACGGATGGTATCATGATCGCCGCAGCTTTCATGGCTGACGTCCAACTGGGCGTTATTACCGCACTGGCTATCTTTGCGCACGAAATTCCACAGGAAGTGGGAGATTTTATTGTTCTGTTGAATGCAGGATTTTCCCGGACACGCGCTTATGTTTACAACCTGTTGTGCAGTTTGCTGGCTGTTGTCGGCGGGCTGGTCGGCTATTACACGCTGGAGCAGGTGCAAAGCCTGATTCCCTACGTGCTGGCGCTGGCCTCAGCCGGATTCATCTATATTGCCGTCTCCGACCTTATCCCCCAAATGCAGCGGCGCACGTCAATCAGGGAAACCATTCCCCAGATCATCCTGATTACCGTGGGCGTTGCCATTATTTTTGTCATTACCAGCAGCATGCATGGACACGCGCATTAGGGCGTATTAACACACCCTGAAAAGTCTCTGCCCGATTTTTTCCGGGTACGCCAGGAGGTGGCGGAAAAGGAGGCAACACCAGATGAATTCCCCCTCATCTCTGCTATTAGGCTTCTTACCCTGACACCCTCGTGTTGAGGTCGCGTATATTCGAACGAAAAACTATCTATACGACTCTTATTCTCTATATCTTTGCTTTTTTCGCCCTGGGAATGGCTCTGTGCGGATATTACATTTACCAGGAAAAACCACTGCCCTGAAACGCCAGATGGTGAAAAAATGCTACGGTATCGCGTCAGCAACCGCAACTGTCATTGAACAGGATATTGCCGGATACAAAGAATTTATCAAAACACGGGATACCCGCTCGCCTTATTACTGGCGGATCAAGTCCATTATGGAAAATATCCGGACGGACAATGAAGGAAGCATTATCTATCTGTATACGGAGATCCGCCTGTCAGATGACAGGATGATGTATATCCTCGATGGAGAAAAGGAGGGCAGCAGCACCTTTTCCCCTCCAGGCTCAACAGACTCCCTCACAGAATCCCGCCGCATAGCGTATGAAACAAAAGCACCGTACATGGGTTATTTTGTCACCAATAAATGGGGAACGCTTCTGTCTGCCTACGCACCCATCACCAACCAGGAAACGGGAGAATTCATCGGCCTGGCTGGCTCGGATGTTTCCCCGGGTCAATACAATGAGATCACTGATTATCAACTCCTGATCATCCTGGGCTCCATCGGCATGATGCTTTTGCTGAGGGCGACCATCCTTGTGGCATCCAGCGGACGCATTGAAAAAACGATCATGCGTGATGGCCTGACGGGCGCCTATAAAAATCCTATTTCCTTCACGCACTCAAAAGGCAGATCGGCGAAGCGGGCAGAACAAAAATACCTGTCACCGTGATGATGGCCGATCTGGATAATTTTAAAAACATCAACGATACCTACGGCCATCCGTTCGGCGACATCGTACTGGAAGCTGTCGCAAAAGCCCTCTCCACCGGACTGCGGCAAAGTGACTGCCTTGCCCGGTATGGCGGCGAGGAATTTGTTGCGTTTTTCCCCGGCCTCTCCGGAAAAATATGGCGTCGAAATGATGCATCGGCTAAAAAACAGCCGCGGGGAAATCCGGTTTCATCTTTCCGATAACAGCAATTTGGCCGCCAGTCCCAGAAAAACCACACCCGCAACGCGGTTCATAACCTTTTGTGCTTTCTCTGAGCGCTTGAGCCAGTCGCCCAGCGTACCGGCTGCCAGGGCAATGGCGCCAAAAACCAGAATGGACGCCAATATAAAAAAGCCGCCTAAAATCAGCATCTGAATGGAAATCGAACCCCGGGCGGGATTCGCAAACTGGGGAAGAAACGCCAGAAAGAAAATGGTAACCTTGGGATTGGTAATATTCATGATGATCCCGCGGCGAAAAAGCTGTGCATGTGTCAACGTGCTTTTTTCGCCTTCAATTTCTGTAGCTCCCGCCCGGAAAGCGCCCCATGCCAGATAAATCAGATAACCGGCACCAGCGAGCTTCAACAGCGTGAAGGCCAACTCAGACGTCTGGAAAATAACGGCAACCCCAAGGGATACGCCGGTCGTGTGAACCAGCAGGCCGGAACACAAACCCAGCACAACCAGGATACCGGCCTTCCTGCCGCGAAGTGCCGACTGCGTCAGGACAAAGATATTGTCCGGGCCGGGCGCAATGGCGAGAATAATGCAGGCAATAAAATAGGTAACAAGGACATCAGACGGAATCATGCGGCATTCATGTAAAAGAAACGTGTGGAAAGAAAGGATACCCCAAGCCCTGCCTGCCGCCAATCACCTGTTGCATTTTTTGATGAAAAATCAGCCACCTGAATTGACGCCGGAGGAAAGCAGGGTCTATAATGCAAGGCTTCCCATACGCTCGGGAATATGACAGAAGGCTGAGTCCGTCCGTTTTTGACGCCGGAACCACCCGTTTGAGCGAATAAAAACCAATAGGAATAACCATGAAAACCTTTTCCGCCAAGGACCATGAAGTCCAGCGCGAGTGGTTTGTGATTGACGCAACCGACAAGGTGCTCGGACGTGTTGCCAGCGAAGTGGCACGCCGACTGCGCGGCAAACACAAGCCGGAGTACACCCCGCACGTCGATACCGGCGACTACATCATCGTGGTCAATGCCGGCAAACTGCGTGTGACTGGCGCAAAAAACACCGACAAGAAATACTATACCCACAGCGGCTATCCCGGTGGCATCTATGAAACGACATTTGGAAAAATGCAGCAGCGTTTTCCTGGCCGTGCCCTGGAAAAAGCCGTCAAGGGCATGCTGCCGAAAGGTCCGCTTGGCTACGCCATGATCAAAAAGCTGAAGGTATACGGTGGTGACACCCACCCGCACACCGCGCAGCAACCCAAGCCACTCGACATCTAAGGAGCTGACATGATCGGTAACTACAATTATGGAACCGGCCGTCGCAAAAGTGCAGTGGCTCGTGTATTTCTCAAAAGCGGCACCGGCAAAATCACCGTCAATGGCAAGCCGGCCGAAGATTATTTTTCACGCCAGACCGGCCTGATGATCATTCGTCAGCCGCTGGAACTGACTGACAACCTTGAGCGTTTTGACATCATGGTCAATGTCCATGGTGGCGGCGAATCCGGCCAGGCAGGTGCTGTGCGTCATGGTATCAGCCGTGCGCTGGTGGACTATGACACCGCACTGAAACCGGACCTGTCCAAAGCAGGCTTCATCACTCGTGACGCCCGTGAAGTCGAACGCAAGAAAGTCGGCCTTCGCAAAGCGCGCAGAGCGAAGCAGTTCTCCAAGCGTTAATTGTTTGCAAAAGGCCTGCTGCCACGGCACAGGCCTTTATCGCTTTCAAAGCCGCCAGTACCTGTACTGGCGGCTTTTTTGTATCCGGCATGCGGGTTTTTAACGCAGAAAAGAAAAACAGGCTTTACAATGTGGCTCATTCATTTCATGTTCAGTGAGGATTATCATGATCAAGGTTGGAATCGTAGGAGGAACAGGCTATACCGGCGTCGAACTGCTGCGCCTCTTGTCAGCCCATCCGCGGGCGCGTCTTACTGCCATCACTTCCCGAAACGAGAGCGGCCTGCATGTCGCGAAAATGTATCCCTCCCTGCGCGGCCTGGTGGACCTGGCTTTCACCTCGCCTGACGAAACCCGGCTGACCGATTGTGATGTCGTCTTTTTTGCCACCCCGCATGGTGTCGCCATGGAACAGGCGCCGGAACTGCTTTTAGGCGGCGTAAAAGTCATTGATCTGGCGGCTGACTTCCGTTTCCAGGACAAGGTCGTCTTCCAGGAATGGTACGGCATGCCGCATTCCCAGCCCGACATTCTGGCAGAAGCAGTGTATGGCCTGCCGGAGATCAATCGTGAAGCCATCAAAAAAGCCCGTGTGATTGGCCTTCCCGGCTGCTACCCGACAACCGTCCAGCTTGGCTATGCACCGCTTTTGCGTCAGGATAAGCCCCTCATTGATGAATCCCGGCTGATTGCCGACTGCAAATCCGGCACCTCGGGTGCCGGACGCCGGGCAGAAATCGGCATGCTGATGGCAGAAGCCTCGGACAATTTCCGGGCTTATGGTGTTTCCGGGCATCGTCATCAGCCGGAAATCATGCAGGGATTGAAAGCGATGACAAAAAACCGGCGGGAAATCGGCCTGACTTTTGTGCCGCATCTGACCCCCATGATCCGGGGCATTCATTCCACGCTGTATGCAACCCTTTTACCCGAAGCGCGTGATATGGATTTCCAGGCACTTTACGAAAACCATTACCGCACCGATCCTTTCGTGGATGTCATGCCGGCAGGCAGCCATCCGGACACCCGCTCCGTCAGGGGCTCCAATTTCCTGCGCATCGCCCTGCACCGTCCGGGCAACGGCGATACACTGGTCATCCTCGTGGTAGAGGACAATCTGGTCAAGGGCGCGGCAGGACAGGGTGTCCAGTGCATGAACCTGATGTTTGGCCTGGACGAGACCACGGGCCTTATCCATGCGCCTCTCGTCCCCTGATGGCGATCAAGCAGGAAAATAACAGGTCGCTTATAATAAAACCATCTTATTTATTCTGGAGTACACAATGAATGCAGCAATTGAAATGCCAGCACCGATCAACTTCACTGACAGCGCGGCAAACAAGGTGGCTGAGCTGATCGCAGAAGAAGGCAACCCGGATCTCAAACTCCGTGTTTTTGTTCAGGGCGGCGGCTGTTCAGGTTTTCAGTATGGTTTCACTTTTGATGAATCCGTCAATGACGATGACACCACCATGATGAAAAACGGGGTACAACTGCTGATTGACGCCATCAGCTACCAGTATCTGGTCGGCGCTGAAATTGATTATCGTGAAGATATCAATGGCTCGCAGTTTGTCATCAAAAACCCGAATGTCTCCACCACCTGCGGCTGCGGCTCTTCCTTCGCGCCCTGATAAAACTGCCATACGAAAAGGACGCTGCCATGCGTCCTTTTTTGTCTCCTGAAGCCAGCCTCTTCCGTCTGGCATGACCTCCAACAAAACTTTTTCACTTTTGCTATACTTGAGTAAAAAATTCAAGTATTATCCTATCCCTGTTCGGATAATTCACCGGAAATAACGTTATGCGTCTGACAACAAAAGGCCGTTTTGCCGTAAATGCCATGATTGACCTGACCCGAAACGAGGGTAACGGCCCGGTCACGCTTGCCAGTATCAGTGATCGGCAGGATATTTCGGTTGCCTATCTGGAACAGCTTTTTTCCAAGCTGCGCCGCCGTGACCTAGTCAAATCCATCCGTGGGCCTGGCGGTGGCTACCGTCTCTCGCGGGATGCTGCAGATATCACGGTAGCCGATATTGTTTTTGCCGTGGATGAGCCGCTTGATGTGACCCGCTGCCAGGGCAATGGCAATTGCCAGCAGAGCGCAAAAGGCAATATTGAATGCATTACCCACAACCTGTGGGCCAGCCTGAATGAGCGTATCGTTGACTATCTGGAATCCGTCTCCCTTGCGAAACTGGCAGGACAGGAGCGCGGAAAACCGGCCAGGCCCTCTGCCGGCGCCATCAACCAGGCGATCGTCTTTCAGGGGGAGTAAAGGACAAGCCATGAGTACACCAGTAAATGAAACCGCATGCAGTATTATTCTGCCGGACATGACGTCAGAGCCTGTTCATCCTGTTTACATGGATTATTCGGCAACCACGCCGGTGGACCCCCGTGTTGCCGACAAGATGATTCCTTACCTGGTTGAGCGTTTCGGCAATCCGGCATCGAGCAGCCACATGTATGGCTGGGAAGCGGAAAAAGCGGTAGAAGAAGCCAGAAGCCATGTTGCTGACATGATCAATGCTGATCCACGCGAAATCATCTGGACATCCGGCGCAACAGAAAGCAACAACCTGGCCTTGAAAGGCGCCGCCCATTTTTACAAGAATCGCGGCAAACACATTATCACCGTGAATACGGAACACAAGGCGGTACTGGATACCGTGCAGGAACTGGAACGCCAGGGCTTTGAGGCAACCTATCTTGATCCGCAGGAAAACGGCCTGATCACACTGGAGCAACTGGAAAAAGCCATCCGTCCCGATACGATCCTGGTATCGGTCATGTGGGTTAACAATGAAATCGGCGTCATTCAACCGATTGCCGAAATCGGTGCGCTCTGCCGGGAACGCGGCATTATTTTCCATTGTGATGCGGCCCAGGCTGTCGGTAAGGTAGAAATCGACCTCAAAAAAACAAAAATTGATCTGCTGACTGTCACGGCACATAAAGTTTATGGCCCCAAAGGCGTTGGCGCACTTTACGTTTGCCGCCGTCCGCGTGTGCGCCTGGAAGCCCAGATGCATGGCGGCGGTCACGAGCGTGGACTGCGCTCCGGCACGCTCCCCACCCACCAGATTGTCGGCATGGGTGAAGCTTTCCGGATTGCCAGAGAAGAAATGGATGAGGAAAATGCCAGGATGCGGGTGTTTTCGGAGCGGCTTGCAAAAGGCCTGTCTGCAATCGAGGCAACCGTGATTAACGGCGATATGGAGCACCGCGTCCCGCATAATCTCAATGTCAGCTTCAATTACATTGAAGGTGAGTCGCTCATGATGTCCATGAAGGGCCTGGCAGTCTCTTCCGGCTCAGCCTGTACATCGGCCACTCTGGAACCCTCCTACGTATTGCGCTCCCTGGGCAGAAGTGATGAACTGGCACACAGTTCGATCCGTTTTACCATCGGGCGTTTTACGACCGAGCAGGAAATCGACTATGCGATTGCCCTGGTAACGGAACGGGTTGCCAAGTTGCGTGAACTTTCCCCATTGTGGGACATGTACAAGGAAGGCGTGGATCTTTCGACTATCCAGTGGGCAGCCCACTGAAAAGCCAAGGAAACGGAGTAACACATGACATATTCGCATAAAGTACTTGATCATTATGAAAACCCGCGCAATGTCGGCGCTTTTGACAAGGATGACGAAACCGTGGGTACCGGCATGGTTGGCGCCCCGGCCTGTGGCGATGTGATGAAGCTGCAGATCAAGGTCAACAAGGAAGGCATGATTGAAGACGCCCGGTTCAAGACCTACGGGTGCGGTTCAGCCATTGCCTCAAGCTCGCTCGTGACGGAATGGGTCAAGGGGAAAACCCTGGATGAAGCGCTGGCAATCAAGAATTCGGAAATTGCCGAGGAGCTCGCCCTCCCCCCGGTGAAGATCCACTGTTCCATCCTGGCAGAAGATGCCATCAAGGCGGCAGTGGCGGATTATCGTCAGCGCAACACCGATACGGAAAACACCTGAGGAAACGCCGATTAAATGATTTTGGGAGATGAAGTGCAAGGCGCACGGCGCGCAGCAATCAAGACATATCTTAAGATAGGCGAAGGTGGCGAGCACCGCGTAACGCAGCAATTCGCTCTCAAAGCCTTTTAATCAGCGTTTCCCTGAGTTTTAAAGGAGCATATATGGCAGTCACACTGACAGAAAAAGCCGCACGGCACATTTCCCGTTTCCTGGAAAAGCGTGGGAAGGGGATTGGATTGCGATTCGGCGTGCAGACAACCGGCTGTTCAGGCATGGCCTACAAGCTGGAATACGTGGATGAAGCAGAAACGGATGATCTGGTATTTGAGTCACAAGGCGTCAAGGTGTTTGTCGATGCAAAAAGCCTGCCCTATGTGGATGGTACCGAGCTTGACTATACCCGTGAAGGGTTGAATGAAGGCTTCCGATTTTATAATCCCAACGTCAAGGATACCTGCGGCTGCGGTGACAGCTTCAGGATCTGACGCCAATAGCGCCAGCCCCGATTGCCAGGGATATGCAGAATCATTTCGCCCTTTTCAAATTGCCTGAGCAGTTTGCCATGGACAGGCAGGCGCTTGATACAGCCTATCGCGAAATACAGCGGCTGGTGCATCCGGACCGTTTTGTCAACGCCCCGGCATCTGATAAGCGTGCCGCCCTGCAATGGGCATCGTTGGCAAATGATGCCTACCAGACCCTTCGCAATCCCCTCAAACGTGCCGCCTACCTGTGCAGTTTGAATGGCTTCCCCCTGGATGCGGAAACATCCGGCCCATCCATGCCGCCTGATTTCATCTTCGAGCAGATCGAGTGGCGGGAACACCTGGACAATGCAAAAATCGACAAGGATCTGGGGGCGCTTGAAACCCTGGGAGAACATTTGCGCAAACGCACAGCAGAACAGATGACGCTGATTGAAAACGCGCTCAACAACAGGCAGTTTTCTTCAGCCGTACAGGAAGTCAGAAAAATGATGTTTTTGCAAAAATTCGCTGAGGAAATCAGTTTTGCCTTTGATGCGCTCGATAAAACCGACCCGACCTGATCATGGCACTTCTCCAGATATCCGAACCGGGCATGGCCCCTCTCCCTCACCAGTCAAAACTGGCGGCAGGCATTGATCTCGGCACCACCCATTCCCTGGTGGCCACCGTCAGAAACAGCATCCCCGAAGTACTGGATGATGAAACAGGACGCCCGCTTTTACCTTCCGTCGTCCAGTATCTGCCCGATGGATATGCCAAAACGGGCTACACCGCACAGGCATCACAGACCACTGACCCCAAGAACACCATTGTGTCCGTCAAACGACTGATGGGAAGAGGCATCAGCGATATCACCCATATCGAAAACATGCCGTACGATTTTGTGGACCAGCCGGGTATGGTGCAGATCCGGACGGTTGCCGGCACCAAAAGCCCGGTGGAAATATCCGCAGAAATCCTGGCAACATTGCGCCAGCGTGCTGAAGATGCGCTGGGTGATGAACTGGTGGGGGCTGTTATTACCGTTCCGGCCTATTTTGATGATGCGCAACGGCAGGCGACCAAGGATGCGGCAAAACTGGCCGGTATTCATGTGCTGCGCCTGCTGAGTGAGCCGACAGCTGCAGCTATCGCCTACGGGCTGGATAATGCGCCGGAAGGCATTTATGCCGCTTACGATCTGGGTGGTGGTACCTTTGATATTTCCATCCTGCGGCTTTCCCGTGGGGTGTTTGAAGTGCTGGCAACCGGTGGCGACTCCGCACTGGGAGGCGATGATTTCGACCACCGTCTTTTCTGCTGGATCATCGAGCAGGCGCAGTTAAAGCCCTTGTCACCTGAAGATACCCGTACGCTGATGGGCAAAGCAAGGGAGGTGAAAGAACGACTCTCCTCCCGGGTCAAAACACGCCTTAAAGCCACGCTTCAATCCGGCGAACACGTCAATCTGGACATCACGGCAGAAACCTTTGAACAAATCACGCATCATCTTGTCTGCAAGACAGCGAAGCTGGCACGGGAAGCACTTCATGCCGCCGGGCTTGTTCCGGAGGATGTGCAGGGTGTGGTACTCATTGGCGGCGCCACACGCATGCCACACGTCCGCAAGGAAGTGCAAAAGCTTTTCGGCAAAACGCCGCATGCCAATATTGACCCGGAAAAAGTCGTGGCACTGGGAGCTGCCATGCAGGCAAATCTTCTGGCGGGTAACCGTTCCCCGGGAGATGACTGGCTGCTCCTGGATGTTATCCCGCTATCCCTTGGTGTTGAAACCATGGGCGAACTGGTCGAAAAAATCATCCCGCGCAACGCCACCATTCCCTGCACCTTTGCCCAGGAATTCACCACTTTCAAGGATGGACAGACTGCCATGAGTATTCATGTGCTTCAGGGCGAACGGGAGCTCGTCAGCGATTGCCGCTCTCTGGCGCGCTTTGAACTGCGCGGTATTCCGCCGATGCCCGCAGGCATGCCGCGCATCCGCATCACCTACCAGGTGGATGCGGATGGCCTCTTGTCTGTATCGGCCAGTGAACTGCACGCGAATGTAGAGGCATCCATTGTCGTCAAGCCATCCTATGGCTTAACCGATACGGAAATTGCCCGCATGCTGGCAGAATCCGGGCAGTCGGCACAAGCGGATATGGAAGCCCGCATGCTGCGGGAAGCGAAGCTGGAAGCCGAACGCATCATTTATGCCACCCGTGCCGCACTAGAAAGCGATGCCGCACTGCTCTCCGAAGAAGAACGCCAGACGATTGAAACCCTGCTCTCGGATATGGAGGGGCTTTCTGAAAGCACACACCCTGCTGTCATTCATACGGCAGTGGAAGCCCTTGCCAAGGGAACCGAAACCTTTGCCGCCCGCCGGATGAACCGCAATATCCAGCAGGCGCTGGCCGGCAAATCCATCCACGACATCACCTGAGGAAACGCTGATTAAATGATTTTGAGAGATGAAGTGCAAGGCGCCCGGAGCGCAGCAACCAAGACATATCTTAAGATAGGCGAAGGGTGCGAGCACCGCGTAACGCAGCAATTCGCTCTCAAAGCCTTTTAAGCAGCGCTTCCCTGAACCACAACCACGGAGAAAAACATGCCCCGTATTGTCGTCCTGCCCCACGAAACCCTCTGCCCGGAAGGTGCCGAATTTGACGCTCCTGAAGGCCAGTCGCTGTGTGATGCACTGCTTGATAACCAGGTGGAAATCGATCATGCCTGTGGTAAATGCAATGCCTGCTCTACCTGCCATGTTGTTATCCGGGAAGGCTTTGACTCACTTTCGCCACCGTCTGAAAGAGAAGAAGACATGCTCGACCGCGCCTGGGGGCTGGAAGACACTTCCCGCCTCTCCTGCCAGGCAAAAATCGGGGAAGAAGACCTGGTCGTCGAAATTCCACGATACTCGGTCAACCGTGTTCGGGAACGCGGCTAATTTCTGCGGGGAGATATTTCCATGAAATGGACAGACACCCTTCGCATCGCAGAGGAACTTTACGATAAATTCCCGGCTGTCGACCCGCTGACCATCCGCTTTACCGACCTGCATCAATGGGTATGTGAACTGGAGGGATTTGACGATGATCCCGAGCGGTCCAATGAACGTATTCTGGAAGCAATCCAGATGGCCTGGATCGACGAGACAAAATAGGCGCTCTATCGCCGGTTCTGTTTCATGATACGTTGCTGTTCACGCTGCCAGTCGCGGTCCTTGATCGTGTCTCGCTTGTCATACTGTTTTTTGCCTTTGGCAAGCCCGACCTCGCACTTGATCCGCCCACGGGAATAATGCAGGTTCAGCGGCACCAGGGTATAACCCGCGCGTTCGACCTTGCCAATCAGTTTGCTGATTTCAGACCCATGCAACAGCAGCTTGCGGGTCCGTACCGGATCCGGGTTAACGTGGGTAGATGCGGTGGGCAGCGGACTGATATGCGCGCCAAAAAGAAAAATCTCGCCATTGCGCACAATGACATAGGCTTCCTTCAATTGCACACGTCCCGCCCGGATCGATTTGACCTCCCAGCCGTCCAGGACCATGCCCGCCTCAAAGCGCTCTTCGATAAAATAATCATGAAATGCTTTTTTATTATCGGTTATAGTCATGGTCAAACCTGATTTACGTGTCAGCAGAAAAAGCGATTCTATCAAATGGAAACGCTGATTACATGATTTTGGGAGATGAAGTGCAAGGCAAACGGAGCAGCAACCAGGACATATCTTAAGATAGGCGAAGGTTGTGAGCAACGCATAACGCAGCAATTCGCTCTCAAAGCCATTTAATCCGCGTTTCCAAAACAAAGCGGGTTCATGAAAAACGTACACAAAACAGCCATTGTTGGTTACACCGCAGAAAAAATGTATGCCCTGGTCGAGGATGTTGAAAAATATCCGGAGTTTTTACCCTGGTGCATCAAGACATCCCTTGAACCACACTGCCAGGATCATACCGTTTCAGCCACCCTGTTTATTGATTTTCATGGCTTAAAGCACAGCTTTACCACCAGGAACCACAATATGCCGTCAACATCAATTTCCATGATCCTGGAAAAAGGTCCATTCAAACGGCTTGATGGCAAGTGGTCCTTTACACCGCTGCCGGAAGGCAGAAGCCGGGTAGACCTCGAGCTGAATTACGAATTTTCCAACCGCCTTTTTGAAAAAATGCTGGCGCCTATTTTTGACATGGTTTCCATCACCCTTGTTGATTCATTCCACCAGCGAGCAAGAACAGTCTATGGATAAGCAAAAACGTCCCCGATCCCTTATCCGCCGGCAATCGAAAAACCGCGACCTTTTTCCGGTGCAGGTCAGCTATGCCGGCCCGGACACCTCCATTATCCTGACCGTCAACGTCAAACCCGGAACAACCATCCGCGACGCATTTGAACTGAGCGGTATCCGGAAAATCGCAAAAAATATCCGCCTGGTCGAAGGCCGGGCAGGTATTTTCGGTGAAATCAGGCCGCTTGATACCCCGGTGAAGGAAAACGACCGTATCGAAATTTACCGCCCGCTTGTCGCCTCCCCCAAGGAAACCCGCAAAAAACGCATTGAACAGGGCAAAACCAAAACCGCATCAAAAAGCCAGGCAAGGCCGGGCGACACCTGAAAGCGGCATACAGCTTATTTCAGCATAGGCAAAAGGTGGGGCCACACATTATCCAGCAGGATGGGCTGTGCTTTCCCTGCGGGATGGATGCGGTCAGACTGGAGCAGCCCGTCATCGTCTGCCACACCCGCCAGGAAAAACGGTACCAGCGGCATATTGCTTTCCCTGGCCACCTGCTCATAACTCTCGGCAAACTGGGTCGCATAGGTCTGTCCATAATTGGGGGGAATCTGCATCCCCAGAATCAGCACCTGACAGTCAGCGCGGCGAGCCATACTGACCATCGCACGGAGATTCCGTTTGATCGAATCCACCGGGAGTCCGCGCAATCCGTCATTACCTCCCAGTTCCAGGATCAGTATCTGCGGCTTGTGCTGCCTTAACAGCTTGGACAAACGGGCGTTTCCGCTACTGGTGGTATCCCCGCTGATACTGGCATTAATGACCTTGACCTCTTTTTTATTTTCATCCAGCCGCTGCTGCAAAAGCGCAACCCACCCGGTTCCGCGTTCAATGCCGTACTCGGCTGACAGGCTGTCACCAAGCACAAGAATGTTTTTTGGTGCAGAATGGGCACTGACGCTGAAAAAAATAAAGCATAATGGCAACGCAAACAGGGAACGCTGAAACCATCGTCTGATCCAACCTGTTTTTTTATCCGAAGAGTGCATGTCAAACCTTTCCAGAAAAATCCCTGCCATTGAAGTGGTCCACCTTACCAAACGGGTCGAGGACGCCGCCGGCAGGCTGACCATATTAAATAACATCCATTTTACCGTAGATGCAGGGGAAACTCTTGCCATAATCGGTGCTTCCGGTTCGGGGAAGTCCACTTTGCTGGGTCTTTTGGCCGGTCTTGATACCCCGACAGAAGGCACTGTCATGTTAAATGGCACCGATATCTATGCGCTGGATGAAGATGGTCGCGCCCGGCTGCGTAAAGAAAACCTGGGGTTTGTCTTTCAGTCCTTCCAGTTGCTGCATCATCTCAATGCCCTGGAAAACGTCATGCTGCCGCTGGAACTTCTCCACGACCCGGAAGCACGGGAAAAAGCCGCTGCCATCCTGTCTCGCGTTGGCCTGTCGGAAAGGCTCCAGCATTATCCCCGTTATCTTTCAGGCGGCGAGCAGCAGCGGGTAGCGCTGGCCCGGGCGTTTGTGACCAATCCGCCCATGCTCTTCGCCGATGAACCGACCGGCAGCCTGGACGCCCAGACAGGGGAAGCCGTAATCAGGTTGATGTTTGATCTGAATCAGGAACATGATTCCACGCTGATTCTGGTTACCCATGATCTCGAGATTGCCGGACGCTGCATGAGGCAGATTGAAATCCGTGCCGGTGTGATGGCCTGATGCTGATGGCATACCGCCATCAGCGCCAGTAATCCGGTAATTCCTCTTTTTGGGGCGGCTTGGTTTCCTCAACCGGCTCAGGCTGGGCAACCGGTGCTTCTTCTTCCGGCTTGGGGTTGACGATGCTGCGTTTTTTACGGGCGGTTGCCGCAAGTTCCTTCTTTTTCTCTTCCGGCAGATTCTGGTATTCCAGCCACTGGAGTGACTTGTCCTTGACCCCCAGTTTTCTGGCGCTCAGGTAATTCTGCCGCGCTTCCTTGCGTTCCTCAGGCGTCAGGTTGGCCCACATCTGAATCCGCTCCTTTAAGCGCCCCCTTTCTTCCGGTGACATGCTTTCCATCCGCTCGGCGATTTCCAGCCATTTTTTCTTGCGGGCAGACGTGATCCTGTCCCATACATCTTCAAGCGGAGCAAGCGAATCTCTTTGTTTTTCGGTCAGTTTGGTCCAGTAGGGCCTGGTTCTTAATGTGGTGAGATGTTCATCATCGACCAGCCCGATTTTTTCCATCAGGTTCAGTTCGGGACTAACTGCCCTGAGAATACCAATAGCAACCACTGTCAGTACCAAAAAGGCAATGACAGCGAAAAAGAAAATCCGCGTACGATGGCTAAACCATCTCATTGATCAGGCCCCGTTGCGTTCAAGATAGGCATTAAAGCCAATATCCGTATACGCAGCCGGCGGCAGCTCATCAGAAAGAACAGCCATGTCAATGGCAGCCGTTTCCCTGATCTGGCGCTGTTCTTCATAATGAACAATACCCATCAGGCCGACGGCCAGGACAAGCGCCGGCAAACCCAGCCCCAACCGGCCAAACCATGATGAATGGCCGGATGCGCTACCGGTAATGCCGGCAAAAGCTTTCTTGAATACCGCGACATGGACACTCGCCTCCTGCTTTTTGCGTGAAACGGCAACACTGCGCACATGCGCCAGCCGCTCCGTCACACTGTCGGGCAAATCGTCCAATCGCTCGTTTAGCGCATGTCGCACTTTATATGCGAAATTTTTTTCTTGCGCGTTCATAACTCTATACCTCTTGATTTGAGTGCCTTGGCAAGCGCCTGCGTTGCCCGTGAGCAGTGTGTTTTCACACTTCCCGCCGAACATTGCATGGCCTGGGCCGTTTCAGCAACATCCATATCATTCCAATAACGCATAAGGAATGCTTCCCGTTGACGTGCCGGCAACTTTTGTAGTTCTTCTTCAATAATAACAAGAATCTGCGTGCGTTCCAGCTTATCTGCACTTGATTCCGCCATTCCTCCCGCAATTTCTGACTGATAGACCTCAAGCACATCAAAATCGTCATCCGATGATTTGTCCGACAGGCCGGAAAACAGCGTCACCCAGGTATTCCTGACCTTTTCACGCCGGAAATAATCGCGGATAGTATTTTGCAAAATGCGCTGGAAAAGCATCGGGAATTCAGACGCCGGCCTGTCCCCGTATTTTTCAGCCAGGCTGATCATGGCATCCTGAACGATATCAAGCGCGGACTCGTCCTTTCTCACAGCATAAACTGCCTGTTTAAAAGCACGGCGTTCAACTCCGGCAAGAAAATCGGATAACTCTTTATCAGTAGCCATCAAGCATTGCGAGTGATGCGGAGCCACCCGCAAAAAACAGACAAGAAATCCAAGGAAACGCTGATTAAATGATTTTGGGAGATGAAGTGCAAGGCACACGGAGCGCAGCAATTCGCTTACAAAGCCATTTAATCAGCGTTTCTGTAAAATTTCTCAGGCTATTGTAAATCCTAACAAATAACGGCTCGTTTGTGCAGATTAGGTGTAGAATGATTGGTTTTCAATATTCCTATACAATGGAATCAACATAGGATATTGCATGAATTAATCTGCCTGTTTCAGCTATCAGCCTGGAACAGGTATTTGCCTGACGGCCGCACACAATGCCGCCCGAAATTTGCGTTATAAAACTGTTTGTTCTGACCCGCGCCACAAGCGCGAGAAATCCGTTAAGAATAACCCGGTGCTTTCTGCCGCATGACTGTGCGTGTGGGAAGCAGTTGGCGTATCGGCGGGTTTCGACAGGAAAGGACATCCGATCAATTTCCAATGGACCTTGAAAGGAAGAAGTATGAGTTTAGAAATGACAGGCTCCGAAATACTGGTGCGTTGTCTGGCCGAAGAAGGTGTTGAACATGTTTTCGGCTACCCGGGTGGCGCTGTACTGTATATTTACGATGCCATCTACAATCAGGACAAATTCCAGCATATTCTGGTACGCCATGAGCAGGCAGCCATTCACGCCGCTGACGCCTATGCACGCAGTTCCGGCAAGGTAGGCGTAGCCATCGTTACCTCCGGCCCCGGTGTCACCAATGCGATTACCGGCCTGGCGACGGCTTACATGGATTCAATTCCCATTGTGGTATTCAGCGGCCAGGTGCCAACCCATTACATCGGGCAGGATGCTTTCCAGGAAAGCGATGCCGTCGGCATTACCCGCCCCTGCGTCAAGCATAATTTCCTGGTAAAGGATGTCAGGGATCTGGCCGAAACGATCAAGAAGGCCTTTTTCATTGCCTCCTCCGGCCGCCCCGGCCCGGTCCTGATTGACGTGCCGAAAGATGTCAGCATGCTGACAGCGCCGTATCATTATCCGAAAGAGATTGATATGCGCTCCTACAAGCCGATTGACAAAGGCCATACCGGACAGATCAGGAAAGCGCTGCAACTGATGCTCCAGGCGGAACGCCCGGTTATTTATGCCGGTGGCGGCGTCATCCTTTCCGATTCGGCGCCCGAGCTCAACCAACTGGTGGATCGTCTGGGCTATCCCTGCACCAATACCCTGATGGGTCTTGGCGGCTATCGGGCCAGCAGCGACAAGTATCTGGGCATGCTCGGCATGCACGGCACGTATGAAGCCAACCAGGCAGTACAGAATTGCGATCTCCTGATTGCGATTGGTGCCCGTTTTGATGACCGTGTCATTGGCAATCCGGATCACTTTTCCCAGTCCGGTCGCAAGATCATTCATATCGACATTGACCCGTCGTCCATCTCCAAGCGGGTCCGCGTGGATGTGCCGATTGTCGGCAACGTCAAGGATGTGCTGAAAGAAATGCTGGCACAGCTTGATGGCGCGCATCCGAAAAACAACGCCAAGGCACTGGAAGCCTGGTGGAAACGGATCAATGAATGGCGGTCGATTGAGTGTTTGCGATACGAAAAGACCGACCACATCATCAAGCCCCAGTTTGTGATCGAAAAGCTCTGGGAAGTCACCAAAGGCGATGCGTTCATCACCTCTGATGTAGGACAGCACCAGATGTGGGCTGCGCAGTACTACCCGTTTGACAAGCCGCGCCGCTGGTTCAATTCAGGCGGCCTTGGCACCATGGGGGTTGGCCTGCCGTATGCCATGGGCGTACAGCTGGCCAACCCGAAAGCCACTGTTGCCTGTGTCACCGGCGAAGCCTCATTCCAGATGAATATCCAGGAACTGGGGACCTGCAGGCAGTACGGCCTGACCCCGAAAATCATCCTGCTCAACAATGGGGTGCTCGGTATGGTACGCCAGTGGCAGCGCCTGGAATACGAATCCCGTTTCTCGGAATCTTACATGAACGCGCTGCCTGATTTTGAAAAACTGGTCGAATCCTATGGCCATGTCGGTATCCGGGTAGAAAAAGCCGCCGATGTGGAAGGTGCCATGAGAGACGCGTTTGCCGAAAAAGGCAAGCTCGTTGTCGTCAACATCCAGACCGACCCGGATGAAAATGTCTGGCCAATGGTTCGTGCCGGCCAGGGATTGACTGAAATGATCTTGAGCATGGAGGAACTGTAATCATGCGACACATTATCTCTATCCTTCTGGAAAACGAAGCAGGCTCGCTGGCACGGGTTGTTTCCCTCTTCGCCGCACGGGGTTACAACATTGAAACCCTCAATGTCGCCCCGACCGAAGACCCGACCCTGTCACGCATGACCATTGTCACCACCGGCTCTGACGATGTGATCGAACAGATCACCAAGCACCTGAACCGGCTGATTGAAATTGTCAAGATTGTCGATCTGACCGACGGCTCCTATGTCGAGCGGGAAATGATGCTCATCAAGGTCCGTGCTGTCGGCAAGGAACGCGAGGAAATCAAGCGCACCGCCGATATTTTCCGCGGCAGTATCGTGGATGTCAGTGACCGTTCCTATACAATCGAACTCACCGGAGACAAGGCCAAGCTGGATGCCTTTATCGAATCCCTTGACCGCACAGCCATTTTGGAAACCGTCCGTTCAGGCGGATCCGGCATTGGCCGTGGCGAACGTATCCTGAAACTTTAAACCGCTCTTATCAACCACAGATCTTTACGAAAAATTAGGAAAAATCATGAATGTTTTTTATGACAAGGACTGCGACCTCTCCCTGATCAAAGGAAAAAAAGTCGCCATTATCGGTTACGGCTCACAAGGCCATGCGCATGCACTCAACCTGAATGATTCCGGCTGCGACGTGATTGTCGGCCTGCGCAAGGGTGGCGGTTCCTGGAGCAAGGCAGAAGGTGCCGGCCTCACCGTTGCAGAAGTCAATGACGCGATCAAGGTCGCTGACGTTATCATGATCCTGCTGCCGGATGAAAATATTGCCGATGTCTACAATGACAGTGTGGCGCCCCATGCCAAACAGGGTGCTGTTTTGGCATTTGCCCACGGTTTCAATGTCCACTACGGCCAGGTTATTCCCCGTCCGGACATGGATGTCATCATGATTGCGCCGAAAGCACCAGGTCACACGGTTCGCTCCACCTATACCCAGGGCGGTGGTGTCCCTCACCTCATTGCGGTTTATCAGAACCGTTCCGGTGTTGCCCGCAATATCGCCCTCTCCTACGCCATGGCTAATGGCGGCGGCCGTGCCGGCATCATCGAAACCACCTTCAAGGAAGAAACGGAAACTGACCTCTTCGGTGAACAGGCTGTCCTGTGCGGCGGTGCCGTTGAGCTGGTCAAGGCCGGTTTTGAAACCCTTGTGGAAGCCGGCTATGCGCCTGAAATGGCCTATTTCGAGTGCCTGCATGAGTTGAAACTCATTGTTGACCTGATTTACGAAGGCGGTATTGCCAACATGAACTATTCCGTTTCCAACAATGCGGAATATGGCGAATATGTCACCGGCCCGAGAGTCATTACCGATGAAACCAAAAAAGCCATGCGTGAATGCCTGAAAGACATCCAGACCGGCGAATACGCCAAGAGCTTTATCCTGGAAAGCAAGGCCGGCGCGCCAACGCTTATTTCCCGTCGCCGACTGAATGCCGAGCACCCCATCGAAGTCGTCGGTGCGAGACTGCGTGGCATGATGCCATGGATCACCCAGAACAGGCTCGTTGACCAGAGCAAGAACTGATCCTGCCATATCAGATACAAAGCCCGGCTTCTGCCGGGCTTTTTTTGTGTTTTTCCCGACCACCCTTCTTTATGGGCACATCAGGCATTACAATGTATGTTTAGCCCAAGGCTCAGCCTAAACTCAACCATAACCAGAACACTCATCCATGGCGAAACCGTCATCCGATCAGGCGAAACACACGCCCATGATGCAGCAGTATCTGCGCATCAAATCCGAGCATGCGGACAAACTGCTGCTTTACCGCATGGGTGATTTTTATGAGCTTTTCTATGACGATGCCGTTCATGCCGCTCGCCTTTTAGGCATCACTCTTACCCAGCGCGGTTCGTCCGGCGGCAAGCCCATTCATATGGCGGGGGTACCCTTTCATTCCATTGAGCAGTATCTGGCCAGGCTGGTTGCTGCGGGTGAGTCAGTTGCCATCTGTGAACAGATCGGAGATCCGGCTGCCAGCAAGGGACCCGTTGAGCGCAAGGTCATGCGCATTGTCACACCGGGCACACTAACCGACGCGGGACTCCTTCCGGAAAAAGCCGACCGCCCCCTTTTGGCCCTGTCTGTCGCACGGGAGCGGAAAAATCTGACCCTGGGGCTTGCCTGGCTTTCTCTTTCGGGCGGTATCATCCGACTCCTGGAGATCGGGCTGGATGAAAAGCAGTTGCCCGCACGCCTCCTGCAGGAAACCGAACGCATCGGCCCGGCGGAAATCCTGCTGGCAGAAGGGACCACCGAATGGCTTCCCGACGCCATACCGGGCCGTATGGTTACGCTCCCGGACTGGCACTTTGACAGTGACAGCGGACAGAAATCCCTCCTGGTGCAATTGGGTGTTGCCACACTGGATGGCTATGGCGGCAGCGGATTGACTTCCGCCGCAGGGGCTGCAGGCGCCCTGCTCCGCTATGCGGCTTCCACCCAATCACAGGGATTGCAGCATATCAGGCAGCTTGTTGTGGAAACGGAAGGGGATTTTATCGGCATGGATGCCGCCACCCGGCGCAACCTGGAACTGACAGAACCCATTCGCGCCAGTGAAAACGGTGCCCTTTCCCCGACACTTTTTTCCCGAACTGGACCACTGCTGCACGGCAATGGGCTCCCGGATGCTCAGGCACTGGCTGCATCACGCCAGCCGCAGCCAGCCGGTGGCACAATCCCGGCACTCGGCTATTTCGGCCCTCCTGGAAGCCAGTGTGACAGACGGACTGCGCAGCACCCTGTCCCATTTTCCGGATATTGAACGGATTGCCGCACGGATTGCGCTCCTGTCAGCGCGGCCCCGCGACCTGGCCGCCCTGCGGGATGGACTGAAACAGCTGCCGCATCTGCGCTCCTACCTGGCACAATGCGCCATGAATGATGGGGCGCCTCTCCTTTTTTCCATCCATGAAGCCCTGGCAACCCCAACCGAATGCCTGGATCTTCTGGAGCGCGCGATTGCAACGGAACCGGCTGCCCAGATCCGGGATGGCGGCGTCATCCAGCAGGGTTTCAGTGCCGAGCTCGACGAATTGCGCGAACTGGCCGACAATGCCGGGCAATTCCTGATTGATCTGGAAACCCGTGAACGCGAACGAACCGGCATTGCCAACCTTCGTGTGGAATACAACCGCGTCCACGGCTTTTATATCGAGGTCACCCACGGGCAAACGGCAAAGGTGCCGGATGACTACCGCCGCCGCCAGACACTCAAAAATGCGGAACGCTATATCACGCCGGAATTGAAAACCTTTGAGGACAAGGTGCTTTCCGCACGCGAGCGGGCACTGTCACTGGAAAAAACACTGTATGACAGGCTGCTGATTGATCTGGCACCTTTTATCGACCCCTTGCAGAAAATCGCACGGCAGGCCGCCCAGCTTGATACGCTGATTGCCCTGGCAACCCATGCGCAGCGCAACAACTGGTGCGCGCCGCAGCTCGTAACCGAACCCGGCATTCATATCATCCAGGGTCGCCACGCGGTGGTAGAGGCCCGCATTGAACGCTTTATTGCCAACGATTGCGACCTGTCAGACACCCGCCGTTTTCTCCTGATTACCGGCCCCAATATGGGCGGGAAATCAACTTACATGCGGCAAACCGCCCTGATCGTGCTTCTGGCTTACGTGGGCAGCTTTGTCCCGGCCAATGCCGCTATTATCGGGCCGATTGACCGGATATTTACCCGTATCGGCGCAGCAGATGATCTGGCAGGAGGACGCTCAACCTTCATGGTGGAAATGACCGAATCCGCCGCTATCTTAAATAGTGCGACCGGCCAGTCACTCGTCCTGATGGATGAGGTCGGGCGCGGTACCTCGACATTTGACGGCCTGGCACTTGCCTGGGCAATTGCCCGCCACCTGATTGAAACCAGCAAGAGTTTCACGCTTTTTGCGACGCATTATTTCGAGCTGACCCAATTGCCCGAAACCCATGAAACCGCAGAAAATGTTCATCTCTCTGCCGTTGAGCACAAGGACAATATCGTTTTCCTGCACGCTGTCGAGCCGGGCCCCGCTTCACAAAGTTATGGCCTCCAGGTCGCACAGCTTGCCGGCGTTCCCCAGTCGGTCATCCGGATCGCACGCCGCCATCTGGCCACATTGGAATCCCACTTTATACCGACCCAGTCCCAGATGAACCTTTTTGTCCCGCCTGCTCTCAAAGCGGACGATGCGCCTGCGCATGCTTTACCTTCTCCGGCAAAGGAAATGGCAGACCATCTGGAAAACATGGATATTGACTCCCTTTCACCCCGGGAAGCCTTGAACACCCTGTACCGCCTGAAAGAACAACTGGCAGACAGTAAAAAACAGGAATAGTCTTTAGCCCTTTCACCGCAAACAGAAAAACAGAGGCCATCGGATAAAAACAAACAACGCTCACCTGAAACCATGAAAAAACCGTTCCTGCTTTTTCTTCTTGTTTTTGGTTTCATCACTGCACTTCACGCCGCCCCGGCACATGAAATGCAGGGGTTTTACTTTGCCGTCATCGACCAGCCAACGGTGAGCAACGATATTCATCTGCAGGCGGAAATCGACCGTATCCGCCCTCAGCAGCTGGCTTTTGTGATTGCCAACGGTGTCCGCGCAGAAGATGAACCCTGCACCGATGCCCTGTACCGCGAACGGAAAAGTCTCCTGGAAGAATCTGACAAACCGCTTTTCCTGTCACTGGCAGGCAGCGACTGGATCGGCTGCAAAAACGAGGACGGCAGCGATATTCACAGTGACCGCCTGCGGCGCCTGCGTGAAATCCTCTTTGAAAACGATACGGCATTCGGCATGGTCAGCATGCCGCTCACGCGCCAGTCCCACATCGCAAAATACAGTGACTACCCGGAAAACACCTACTGGCAGCAGGATGCTGTTCTCTTTGCAACAGTCAACCTGCCGGCTGACAACAACCATTATCTCAACGCCGCAGGCAGGAACAATGAATTTGAGGAAAGACTGGTTGCCAATCGTTACTGGCTGCATCGACTCTTTACCCTGGCTTCACGCAATCGCATGGATGGCATCGTGATTTTCTGCGATGGAAATCCGTTTGAAAACGACTCTGCCAGAAAAACGGGAGCACGTGACGGTTTTCAGGAAATCCGCCAGCTGCTCACCAAGCTTGCTGACGGTTTCTCCGGAAAAGTCCTGATCATTCATGGTGAGGCGAGGCAGAAAAACCAGGCAATCACCTGGAAAAACAATCTTGGTATCGCCGCTGCCGGTTCAAAATGGCTGGAAATTCATGTCAATCCCGGGAGCCGACAACTTTTTTCCATCGCCAAACCACCCGCTGCCAAAAAGAAAAAAGCCTGGTGATCTGCGGGGAAAAACAGGCAATTATTCTTCCTGTATCAGCGCCAGTACCGCATCTCCCCATGTTGCCAGCCGTTTTGCGCCCATACCGGGAATCGCCGCCAACTCCTCAAGTGAACGCGGCCTGGCATGGGCTATTTCACGCAAAGTGGCATCCTGAAAAATCACATAGGCAGGCACATTCTGCTGCCGGGCAGTTTCGACACGCCACCAGCGCAGCCGTTCATACAGTGGCTGGTCATCGGCATGCAGTGTTTTTTCCGTATAGGTTTTCCGGGAGGCGGCTTTTTTCTTTCGCTGCGGTTTCTCATAGGGCCTCAGCCAGATTTCGGCTTCGCCTTTCAGTACCGGCCGGGCCTTTTCTGTCAGCCGCAGCATATTGAAATTTTCCGCATCCACGGTCACCAGCCCGCGTGCAATCGCCTGCCGCAGCACCGAGCGCCATGCGGCGTCACTTTCCTCACTGCCAATGCCAAAAGTGGATAGCGTATGGTGCCCCCACTCTTCAATACGTTCTGTTTTTTTCCCCCGCAGCACGTCAATGACATGCATGGCACCAAAACGCTGTCCTACGCGATAAATCGTCGACAGCAGCTTTTGCATGATGACCGTACCGTTCACGGAAACCGGCGGCGAGAGACAGACATCACAATTCCCGCAAGGCCCGGCACTCTCTCCGAAATATTCCAGGAGGCGAATCCGCCGACAGGTCAGGATTTCACACAATCCCAACAGGGCATCGAGCTTGCCGGACTGAATCCGGCGGTACTCCGGATCGGCCTCCGATTCGTCGATCATCCGTCGCTGCTGCACCACATCCTGCAGGCCATACGTCATCCAGGCATTGGACGGCAGCCCGTCTCGTCCGGCACGCCCCGTTTCCTGATAGTACCCCTCGATATTTTTCGGCAAATCCAGATGCGCCACAAAACGCACATCCGGCTTATCAATCCCCATGCCAAAGGCAATTGTCGCCACCATCACGATACCTTCCTCACGTAAAAACCGCGCCTGGTTTTTCGTCCTGTCTGCATTACTCATGCCGGCATGGTATGGCAGTGCAGAAACACCGTTACGGTTCAGGAAGTCCGCTGTCTCTTCCACCCTTTTCCGTGAAAGGCAGTACACAATCCCGGCATCGTTTTTATGCTCGGTATGGATAAAATCCAGCAGCTGCTGCCGGGGATTATCCTTTTCAACAATCCGGTAATGAATATTCGGCCGGTCAAAGGAAGAGACGAATTGCCTGCCTGACTCCAGCTTCAGGTGATGCAGGATATCGGCACGGGTAAGATTGTCCGCTGTGGCGGTGAGCGCCACCCTGGGCACATCCGGAAACACGTCCGACAGAACAGACAGGCGTACATATTCCGGTCGGAAATCATGCCCCCACTGTGAAACGCAGTGCGCTTCATCAATGGCAAAAAGGGCTATCTTCAGTTGCCTGAGCCACCCCATACAGTGCTCGGTCAGCAATCGCTCGGGGGCAATGTAAACCAGATCAATCTCCTGGTTGAGCGCAGCGCGTTCTACTGCTGCCGATTCGGCGCGAGTTTGTGATGAATTCAGAAAAGCGGCCTTCACCCCGATTGCCGCCAGTGCATCCACCTGATCCTGCATCAGGGCGATCAGGGGAGAAATAACAATACCGACACCCTCGCGGATCAGCGCGGGGATCTGGTAACACAATGATTTGCCGCCGCCTGTCGGCATCAGGATAAGCGCATCCTGCCCGGATGCGACATGTGAAATAATGGCCGCCTGCTGGTCACGAAAAGCGGGATAACCAAAAACCGTCTGAAGGAGCGTTAACGCCTCGCGGTTTACCTGATGCTGATTTTCCGGCATGCCTGCTCCTGTCCTGCTTCTTGCCGCCTATAGACTAATCCACCCAGCTTACCCATCCGAAATGGGCGCTGGTGATGACGAAAATACCGAAGACAATCCGGTACCAGGCAAAAATGGTGAAATCATGCGTACTGATATAGCGTAAAAGCCAGCGCACACACAAAAACGCTGAAATAAATGCCCCGACACTGCCGATCGTGAAAAGGGGGACATCCGAGAGGGAAAAAATATGCCACTCTTTCCAGACAGAATACACGCTGGCGCCAAAGAGTGTCGGCATGGCAAGAAAAAAGGAAAACTCCGTTGCTGCCTTGCGTGACATGCCAAAAAGCATGGCCCCCATGATGGTCGCCCCGGAGCGGCTTGTCCCGGGAATCAGGGCAAATGCCTGGGCAAACCCGACTTTCAACGCATCCATTGCACTCATGTCATCCACTGAATCAATCCGTGCCAGCGACGGATTCAGACGATTCCGGCGTTCTACCCACATAATGATCAGGCCACCTACGATAAAGGCCGTGGCAACCGGAACCGGAGAGAAGAGCGCTGACTTGATCATGCTGCTTAAGAGCACGCCCAATACCGCAGCAGGAATAAACGCAATCATCAGGTTAATGACAAATTTCCGGGATTTTGGGTCCGTGGTAAAACCCCGGATCACATTAATGATACGTTCGCGATAAACCCAGCATACCGACAGCATGGCGCCCGACTGGATGGCAATCTCGAAAACCTTGACCTTTTCCCCGGTGAAGTCCAAGAGGCTTCCCGCTAAAATCAGGTGGCCGGTGGATGAAATCGGCAGAAATTCAGTGAACCCCTCAACCAGCCCCATGATGAAGGCTTTGAGCGCGTAGATCGTTTCCATGAAGGTGTCAGGTGAGAACAGGCAACAAAAAAGCCGTATTTTACCCGTTTAACACCCCCGAACCCAGCCTTTTCGGGCAGAAGCCGGAAAAAAAGCTATTCGTACCGGAGCGCTTCAATCGGTAACAGCTTGGATGCCTTGTGTGCGGGATAAAAACCGAAAAAGATGCCGATAGTGGCTGAAAAGCCCACCGCCAGGAAAATCGAATCCACTGACAGTTTCGTTGCCCATCCGGCAAAATGGGCAATCAGATAAGAGCCGGCAATACCGACAATAATCCCGATAAAGCCACCTATCAGCGACAGCGTGATTGCCTCTACCAGGAACTGCGTCAGGATATCCCTTGCTCTTGCACCAATTGCCATACGCAGACCGATTTCCCTTGTCCGCTCCGTCACCGATACCAGCATGATATTCATGATGCCGATACCGCCCACAAGCAGCGAAACAGATGCCACGGCGGCCAAAAGCAGCGTCATCACCTTGGAAGACGCTTCCTGCGCCTGCAGGATTTCCGTCAGGTTGCGCATGGTGAACTGGTCGTCCTGGCCGGGCTGTGTGCGCTGACGCTGGCGCATCAGGTCGCGGATGCTCGCCTCGGCATCTTTCATGCTCTGGCCCTCCCACACCTTGATCTGGATGACATTCACCCGGCGAAGCTTGCCCTGCTGGTTACCAAAGACACGGTTACGGTGCGTGGAAATCGGGATAACCGCCGTATCATCCTGGTCGGTTCCCATCATGCTCTGGCCCTTGCGCGAGAGCACGCCAATGACGGTAAAGGGAATATTCTTGACCCTCACACTCTGGTTAACGGGGTCTTCATCGCCAAACAACTCCTGTGCAACCGTCTGCCCCAGAATAATCACCTTGGCCGATCCCTGCATTTCCGTCTGCTCGAAAACCCGGCCCTCTGACAGCGGCCAGTCACGCGCCTCAAACCAGTCCGGCGTGACACCATACACTTGCGTGGCCCAGTTGTTTCCCCCGGCCACCACCTGTGCCCCTCCCCGGTTCATCGGAGCAGCCAGTTGGACTTCGGGCACCTCCCGTGCGATGGCAATGGCATCATCCTCTGTCAGATTCAGATTGGCCCCCGCTCCCATTCGCACACCGGAAGCCGTCGTCGACCCCGGCAGGATGATGATCAGGTTTGATCCCAGGCTCTTGATCTGGCTCTGTACGCGCTCGCGCACGCCACCCCCGACCGCAATCATCGTAATCACCGCGCCAACACCGATGATTATGCCCAGCATGGTCAGCATGGAACGCATCTTGTTCAAGCGCAGCGCATTGATGGCAATCCGGAAAGTGGCAAGCAGATTCATGTGCGCACCTCCGGTTTCGGATATTTTTCCAGCTCTTTCTCGGCATCATTCGACGTATTGGGCACATCCGAGAGCACCTTCCCGTCACGGAAGGTAATAATGCGGTCGGCAAAAGCGGCGATCTCCGGCTCATGGGTAACGATCACAATCGTCATTCCCTCACGCGAAAGCTTCTGCATCAATGCCATGATTTCGATACTGGTACGGGAATCCAGCGCCCCGGTCGGTTCGTCAGCCAGGATAAGGGAAGGGTTATTGACCAGCCCCCTGGCAATCGCCACCCGCTGCTGCTGGCCCCCCGAGAGCTCAGCCGGCGTATGGTCAACCCGACCGCCAAGCCCCACCTCCTCCAGGCGGGCCATCGCCCGTTCCTTGCGTTCTTCAGCCGGCACACCGGCATACAGCAGCGGCAGCTCGACATTTTCGAGTGCCGACGTCCGGGGCAACAGATTGAACTGCTGGAAAACAAAGCCGATCTGCTGGTTGCGGATCAACGCGAGCTGATCGCCATCCATGTCGGATACCTTGGCCCCCCCCAGAAAATACTCGCCTGAAGTCGGGATATCCAGACAGCCAATCAGATTCATGAACGTGGATTTGCCGGAACCCGACTGCCCCATAATGGCGACAAATTCCCCTTCCTCAATACTGATGGACACATCATCCAGGGCAAAAACGCTGTTTTCCCCTGTCACATACTCCTTGACCAGATGATGTGTTTCCAAGAGTTTTGTCATGGGAACCTGTTTATCAGAACATGCGCGGCCCGCGCGGAACCGAACTGCTGCTGCCTGAGCCATTTTCACCGGCTATCGCAGTACCGATAATCACTTCGGCCCCTTCCGGCGGATTAGAGCTCATCAGCTCGGTCATGGAGCCATCAGACAGCCCCAGTCGCACATTCATTTCCACGGGTTTTTTGTCTTCCAGCACATAGATACGGCCTGTCGTGCTGCTGCTGCGCCGTTCATCATACTCACTGCTGATTTCTTCAAACCTGGCCCGCTGCTCATCATTGAGGATTTCAGCAATCTGCTGGCGCATCTCGATTCGTGCCGCCTCAATCTGTTTTTTACGGTCTGCCTCAGGCGCCTGGTGTGCCACGGCAATCTTGTTTCGCATCGTGGTCAAAATGGCTTCTGCCCGCGTCTTTTGCTCTTCATTCAAGGCCAGCTCGGTCGTCATCCGCTCAAGAAACGCCGGAATCCAGTTGCCACGTGAAGTGCGGGAAGAGCCCTTGCCAGCCGTCTCGGTACTGGGCAAACGGTAACGCATGGCGGCATTGGGAATCAGTTTCACATCATGCCGCGTGTCCAGGATAATCCGCACATTGGCCGTCATGCCCGGCAACAGTTCCTTTTTGGGATTGGGTGCGCTGACAATCACAATATAGGTGATCACATTGGACACATTCTGCGCTGCCAGGCGAATCTGCCTGACCTCCCCCTCAAAAGTGCGCCCCGGATAGGAGTCCACCGTAAAGGTGGCTTTCTGGCCCACGCGCACACGGCCGATTTCCGACTCATCAATGGATGTTTCCACCTGCATGTCTGTCAGGTCTTCCGCAATCACAAAAAGCTCCGGCGCCTGCAGGCTGGCGGCCACAGTCTGCCCGGCCTCAACTGTCTTCTGGATCACCGTGCCATTCACGGGTGAGCGAATAGATGTTCTCTCAAGATCGACCTTGGCCTGGGCTAAAAGCGCCTCTTTCTGCTTGACTGACGCCTGTGCATTTTTCACATTCGCTTCACCCACCCTTACCAGTTCCAGTTGGGCTTCGTAGGTGGTCTTTACCGTATCGCGCTCTGCCGGGGACAAAAAGCCCCTGTCGACCAGTTTCAAGCGGCGCTCCATGTCAATTTTTGCATTGGCCAGATTCACCTTCTGACGCGCCAGCTCGGCACGCTGCATCATGGCCTGCGCCTGGGCAGAATCCACATCCGCCTGCATCTGCCTGACCTTGTATTCAAACGTTTCCGGATCGATTCGCGCAATCAGCTGGCCTTCGGTCACTTCGCTGTTGAAATCGATGAAAATTTCCTTGATCTGGCCGGATACCTGGGAGCCGACCTGCACCGAAATAACCGGATTGACCGTACCGGAAGAAGACACGCTGGCGGTAATGGTGCCTTTTTCGATCTTTGCTGTCTTGTACCGGACCTGGCCATTGCCACTCATCATGATCCAGGCCGCCACAATGATCACCAGGACAGCGACACCGCCAATCAGCACGAGCCGCTGTTTTTTGGGCATATCCGCCCACTTCCCTCTTATGCCCTGCCAGTTGAATTGCTTCAAATTCATGCCATATCCGGAAACAAATAAAATCGATTTTACTGTTAATTGTCACAAATGGGCTCATCTTTTGTAACAACTTGTTTGCCAGCGCCAGCCGATCTTCCCTCTGAGCACAGCAAAAATACCACCATCACCATGGATGAGCAGGCAAAGACTTCCCTTTTCTTGTTTTTTCTCAGGTGAAGGAAAAACGTTTTGTCCGATATTTTTCCGCCGGACAACCGCTGTTGCACATAAGCCACACCATTGAAAGAAACCATGAAAGCGCGCAAAAACAGGCGTCTCTTTTGTAACAACTTGTTCCATATCATGCCACCTCATCCGTAAACACATAAATTAGATAGACGACAATTTTTTTCAGGACAGGCTGGAAATCCCGAACCCTGGACAGGGCGCCTGTATGCGATACCGCTTCGGTTTATTTTCAAAAAGAGATGACACTGATGAGTGAGGAAAGAACGATGCTGATTCCGACACACGAAACATCAACCGGCTTTTATGTGGACAGGGAAGTGGAAAACATGGCGGCTACCCTCTACAGAAAAACACCGGCCATGGATATCCGTCAGGCGCAGATCAACATGATCGAAGGCCAGATTCGCGCAACAGGCGTCAATTCCCCGGATGTATTTGATGCCTTTACTGCTGTGCAGCGGGAAAAATTTGCCCCGGAAGCCTACCGCGACATCGCCTACGCCGACACCGAAATCCCGCTGATCTACAATGAATGCATGCTAACCCCCCGCACAGAAGCCCTCGTTTTGCATGCGGCAGGCATCAAGGGCACGGACAAGGTGCTCGAAATCGGCACCGGCTCCGGCTTTATGGCCGCTCTCCTTGCCTACAAGGCGCTCCATGTCACCAGCGTGGAAATCAAGCCCGAACTGAAACGGTTTGCTGAAGAAAACCTGAGACAGGCAGGCATAACCAATGTCACGGTCGAATTGGGCAATGGCGCCAATGGCTGGAAAAGCGACACCATGTATGATGTGATCATTATTTCCGGGGCGCTTCATGAGCTGGCTGATTCATTTCGGATGATACTGAACTCTGGCGGGCGAATCGTGGCGTTTATCGGAGACGCGCCTTTCACCCAGACCCAGCTGATCAGAAAAATCCACGATGCCCACTATGAAATCATCAGTCTTTTCGGTACATCGGCACCCCTTCTTCGTGAACAGCGAAAAATTTCCCGCTTCCGATTCTGAAGCAGCCTGAACTTGGCTTATACTACTGGCATCATTGCATGGGAAAGATATGCGTAACCGTTTCATCATTTCACTGATTGCCAGCCTTGGGTTCATGCTGAACGCGTCAGCGGCCGACCTGATGCAAATTTATCAGGAAGCGCTGGTCAATGACCCGCAATATGCCAGCGCCCGCGCATCACTCATGGCCGGACAGGAGCAAAGCGTCCAGGGACTCTCACAGCTGCTCCCGCAAGTGACAGGCTCAGGCACCTACAGCCGGACGAAATATGAAAGTGTGCAGCATACTTCCGAAACCCGCTATGGCGTCAACCTGACCCAGCCGCTTTTCAACTGGGGAAGCTACCAGAACTACGAAAAAAGCAAGCTGGCCGTCTCCGTCAGCGAAGCCCAGTTTGCCGCCTCGCAGCAGGAACTGATCATCCGTGTCACCCAGGCTTATTTTGATGTCCTTACCGCGCAGGATGTGCTCGTTTTTGCCCAGGCGCAGAAAGTCGCCATTGCCGAGCAGCTTGAATCTGCCAAACGCAGCTTTGAAGTGGGCACAACCACCATTACCGACGTACACGAAGCACAGGCACGCTACGACCTTGCCGATGCACAAGAGTATGCGGCTGCGAGTGATCTCGAAATCAAGCGTGCCGCATTGCAGCAGATCATCGGGCGGCTGCCCGACCATCTTTCCCCGCTTCGCAAGGGCATCAATGTCGCGGCACCGGAACCCAACAAAATGGATACCTGGGTCAATTATTCCGAAAGGCAGAATTACGCTGTCGCTGCTTCCGAGTTGGCACTGGAAATGGCCAAGCGGGATATCTCGATTAACCGCGCAGGCCACTACCCCACGGTTGACCTGGTAGCGGGTTACAACCACACCAACCAGGAGCGTGAATTCCAGCGCAGCGGCGGTGGCACCATCCGTTCGGATAATTACAGCACCGTTGGTGTGCAAATGAGCATCCCGATCTTCTCCGGCTTTGCCATCACCAGCAAGGTGCGGGAATCCATAGCCCTGGAAGACAAGGCCAGAAATGATCTGGTTGCCTCCCGGCGCAATGCCGCTCAGCTCGCACGGGAAGCCTACCTGGGCTTGAACAGCGGCCTCTCACAGATCAGGGCGCTCGAAGCCGCCGAAATCTCGAGCCTTTCCGCACTGGAATCCAACAAGCTCGGTTATGAAGTCGGCGTGCGAATCAATATCGACGTCCTGAACGCCGAACAGCAGGTCTTTTCAACAAGAAGGGACCTGACAGTCGCGCGTCATGACGCCATCATGAATGCACTGAAACTGAAGTATGCGGCGGGTATCCTGAACGATAACGATGTCCAGCAAATCAATACGCTGCTGGACAGATAAAGGCTCCTTGCCAGCGCCAGACAAATTCCTTATAATCATCTGCTCAGCGCTCGGGTTATACTGGCGTTGAAAAGCAGTAAATCTCTTCCCAGTGGTGACTGTAGCTCAGTTGGTAGAGTCCAGGATTGTGATTCCTGTTGTCGCGGGTTCGATCCCCGTCAGTCACCCCATTACCCCCTCCAATAACATCCGATAAAGTCCAGAAACCCTAGAGAATATGCGGCTCTTAGGCCATTTTGCGTCTTTTATCGTCCGATAACGTCCGTTGACATACAGAAAATATAGGGGTAATGTTAGGGGTAATTACCCCATTCCGAAAAGTCATTACCCCTAAAAGGAGTTACCCCTATGGCTCGGATCGTCAAACCCTTATCACCCGTACAGATCAAGAATGCCAAGCCAAAGGAAAAGGCATATAAGCTCTTTGATGGTGGCGGCCTGTACCTTACCGTTTACCCTCATGGAAGCAAGCTGTGGCACATGAAGGTGAAACAGGACAACGGCAAGGAAAACATCCTGTCGTTCGGCAAATACCCGGATGTCTCGCTTGAACAGGCCCGCAAACACCGCGAAGAAGCCAGAAAGCTGAGTGCTGCCGGTATTAACCCTATCCAAGCAAAGAAGGCACAGCAAGCCGCCAGCAAAGAACGAGCGGAGAACAGCTTTGAAGTTATTGCAAGGGTATGGCATGAAAAGCGCTCCAGCGGCGACAACCACACAAAGCCCTGGACGCTAGGTTACTCGCAGAAGGTATTGAGCCGCTTGAGCCGCTATGTCCTTCCATGGATTGGAGGCGTCCCTGTATCAGAAATTGCTGCGCCGGACTTCAGAAAGGTTCTGCTTAAAATCGCAGATCATTCATCTGCGGAAGCCATCGCTATCAAGACCCTGTGCAGCCAGATCATGGACTATGCCGTAGATATGGGCCTTGCTACCGGCAACACTGTGCCGAAAATGAGAGACGCATTGCAGCCTCCCAAAGTAAAACACTATGCAGCAACAACAGAACCCCAACAAGTTGCAGAATTATTGCGAGCCATCGACACCTACAAAGGCACCTTTCCGGTCGCCTGCGCCCTTAAAATCGCGCCATATGTGTTCGTTCGTCCCGGTGAGTTACGGGCTGCTCAATGGGCTGACATCGACCTTGAGGCGGCTGAGTGGCGATACACCGTCACCAAAACAGATACCCAGCACATTGTCCCGCTGGCACGGCAGGTGGTCGCTATCCTGAAGGAACTGCACCCACTGACAGGGTATGGTCGTTACCTTTTCCCCAGCGCAAGGACAGAAGAACGCCCCATGAGCGATAACGCCATTCTGGCCGCGCTGCGCCGCCTGGGAATCGGCAAAGAAGAAATGACCGGCCACGGCTTCCGTGCAATGGCGCGAACCATCCTTGACGAAGTGCTGGGGGTGCGGCCTGACCTGATCGAACACCAGCTTGCCCATGCTGTCCGTGATCCGAATGGCCGCGCTTACAACCGGACGGCACACCTTCCGGAGCGCAAGAAGATGATGCAGCAATGGGCCGATTACCTGGACAGGCTGAAAGCGGGAGCAGACATTATCAGCTTGAGCGCATATCGCTGATTGTCCTTGCGCACCAAACTGCCACTTGCCGCCTGATTTTTGCGCTAATTTTCAGTGGCAACCCCATGTATTAAAACAGGATTATTTTTTACTAAGTGCGGAGTTACTGCGCACTAAAGGGCGCTCTCCAAAATCTCCAAAAACTATCACTACCGAATCAGGCTATGCGCTTCAGTGCTTCTCTGTGCTGTCGTAACAAGTCATTGATATGCTTTCTGAGTGCCTTTGCTTCAGCAGAATATTCGCCATGTTTCAGAGCGTTCATTTTGCTACGCGCTTTACCTTCCGGTGTTTTTACCCCGGCCTGTTTCCACGGTTTCCAGCGGTGTATCGCTTCTGCCTGCCTGGCCTTTCGTTCTGGTGTCCAGCCGTTTGCCATCGAGTACCTCCAATAATTCGTTAGATTCAATCACTTTTTCCTCGCGTGCGGGCGTGGCAGCCACAGGCACACCGTTATTCACTTGCTGATGTCCCTGGGAGATATTGGCCTGGCGGGCGTAGACCACAGGTGGGTTTTTGATATTCGCCAGTGTTTCCAGTGTCATGCGGCACTGGTTCTGTGCCCGTAGTGCCATGCGCATCAGACTTTCAATATTATCCAGCCGTCCATCCTGCGAATCAGCGCGTATGGCAAGATTCGTGAACATGGTTTGCAGTGCCATGGCCTGCCCAAGCAGCATGTTCTCAACTCTTTTCATGTCGCCGTTATTAATGTCTGTCATGGCCTGAGAGAGTGATTCGACAAGCTCATCCTGCCCCAGGTTGTCGCCAAGGAGGAATTTACCGTATTTACCCACAATACCTGCTGCATTGGCACTTGGCCGGATGGCGTAACGGGCATAAAACTCCTTTTTTTCTTTTTCGGTCAGCGCCGGTTTTTTAGGTGCTGCCTTTTTCTTTGCCACGCTGGTTTTCTTCTTCATCATGTCATTCCTCCAATAATGGAACAGCCGATACCGCACCAGGAAACCAGCAAACTTCTTTCTCCGTCATGGGTTCGCTGCATATCACCTTGACTGTCCCCCGATTTGAAGTGAAAACTTCCCATTGCATGAATGTTTCTGGGGGCATGTCTTCATGGTTTGCTACGGCTACACTTGCTACTTTTGCTACACTTGCCTCATTTCTGGGCATTTCTTTCTCATCTGTAGCAGATGTAGCAACTGTAGCTGTAGCAACTGCTCTGGTCTGGGACTTCAGGCTTGCCCAAAGATCGATTAAATTCATGACATCCCCTCCAGCAATGCAGGGTTTACCAGAATCATTTTCTGCTTGCCATCTCGTTTGACAGATAGACGATCCAGTTCCTGTAAATTATCCAGTGCGGCATTAAGTTCGCTGTTTTTCCTGACGGGGCCAAACTGTTGCGCCCGGCGGGTTGAAACACCACTGGTTTTGTTTTCCCGGCAATACCGGATGAGCCATTCATCCAGGCGAGCCATATTTGCCATTTCCTCCGGCAGGGCCATTTCACCAAAGAAACGCTTCGATTCGTTTAAATGCCAGGTAATGATCGTTGCGGCCTTTCTGAAGCAGTCCGCGCATATCGGGCCAACACCATGCTCAAAGACATGAAACAGTGACGCCAACCGGGCCGCGTTATCTGCTGCTTTACTGGAAACATCCCGGATGTCATACAGATCACCACCACTTGTCAGCATGGACTCCACTGCATCATGAAAGCCAATCCATGCTTTTTTGGCATCGGCAGAAAGCGTGATGGTCGATAGTGACAGGGAGCCGTTCTCATCAATATCAACCGGGTTTTCCAAAATGGTGGTCAATTTCCGGTTGAAAGCCCCAAGAGCAGGCCAATCATCCGGTGCTTCGGTGAAATGGCGAGTACCCTGTGTTGATTCTGGCCATGCAATGAGAAACCTTGCCATGAAGCCGGTTCCCCTTGCCAGCGCGCCGGTATTGTTGAAGAAGCCGCGTAAGGTGGCTTCCTGTATCTGTAAGGCGACTGTCAGCCTTGCCCCTGACACGGTGAATGATTCCGATGTTCTTCGATCCACTGATATCTGGCCACCATCCCATAGCTGGTTCAGCAGTGACAGATTGCGCATGATGGAATCTTTGCCCATGCCATGAGAACCCAGCACGGTGCCGCCTTCAGCGGATATGACACCACCAGAAGGCCAGTTCCTGACAAGGCCATAGGCCAGCGCTTCGGGGGTAACATCGGCGTACAGCAGACGGGGGAATTTGGGCTGTTCGGGTTTTTCTTTCCCCAGCTCACGAAAATCGTTTTCTTGTTTGCTGGAGTCTTTCCCATCTTTTTCCAGCGCCCTGATCTTGTCCTTTAATCCGTTTCTTCTGGCTTCCCACACAGCAAGGTCAGATTCATAGCTTTGCAATGCCGGTTTTGCCAGTTCCCGCTGTGATTCTTCGTAACTGCGAATTGCCGTCATGAAGAAGCTGTCACAGGTGGATTTTCTTTCGCCTGAATCGGCAATGGTCAAAAGGAATAATCCGGAAGGCCCTTTCAGCCCGGTAGCCCTTTCCACGTCAATATGGCCTTGTACGGCAAGAGACAATGCGCCAATAGCTGATGCCGCCACCAGTGAAACGGGAGCCTTCACGAAGTGCTGTACCTCGGTAACCGCCTGCCTGATGGTGTCGGGCAACTCTTCCACTGGATAGGGCATGGGATCAGTCTTTGTTTCCAGCGGCTGTGGATCAGGCCATAAAAACGATTCTGGTGCTGTACTGCCTTCCCCTGAACCGGTAATGCCATAAGCAGCAGACAATTCAATAGCCTGCCGGATAGCCTCCTGAACGGCCTCAAGTCCTTTGTGCTGATGCAGGTCATTGAAGTCTGTTGCACCATCGGGCCGATCCTCTCCAAAGTCAGGAATGGCAACAATACCGTTGACAGCCCTCGCAGCTTCTGTTGCCTTGGCGATACCGGGATTGCCGTCTGTGCGGTAATCATCATCAGCACAGATCACCAGCCGCTTGCCCGGAAAAAGGGTGCGTATAGCCTTGGCGACCGGCTCAAGATTCCCTGCATTGAAGGCAACTGTAACCGGGTAGCCCGTGGCTTCATGGACAGATGCGCCGGTAGAGAAGCCCTCAGCCAGGCAGAGGATATCCGACTGGTCCGGTTTGCCGATACTGTAATAGCAGCCGGATATGCGGCCACCAGTCAGGAAGCGTTTATCACCGTCAGCGCGGATGGTTTGCAGGGAATGGATATCAGAGCCGGTACGCAAGGCGATGATGAGATTGCCGTCATGCTCCTTGATGCCGTGTGCCAGGACACCTTTCTTCGCGAGATAGGGATGGTTGTCAGAAGCGGGTAAAGCGTCTTCCCATCGCGCTTTGGCCTTGGTGGCGACCTCTGCACGCCGGGCGGCTTCTTCTTCCTTCCTCTGCTGCTGGATGGCGGCAATACGCTCTTTGTGTGCGGCGTCTTCTGATGGTGTCAGTTTCTTGCCGGTGTCTGCACGCCATGTCTGGTTGACGCCTGTCCGCCAGCAGCCGAAACCACCAGCGGGGACTGTATCGCCATAATAGACATACCAGCCTGCCGTATCGCGAGGATTGCCGTTACTGGCAAATCGGTGCAACATGCCGTCTGTCTCGATGGTTTCCGGTACGGTCAGGCCAGCAGCGGCAATGGCGTCCCTGAATTGGGAAATGGGATCAATCATGTGTCAGCCTCCATTGAAACAGAAGCCATACAGCACGGTCTTTGCTGATGATTTCCCGTGCTGCCAGCATGACGATAAAGCGCTTGAAAAGGGCGGGAAGCGGGTTATAATTGGAACTGAGAGTTATTTTCTGCCCCGCTTCGGTTGCTGCCTTGGCGGGTCTTTTTTTGTCCGTGATCATGCCGCCTCCAATTGTTTTATGTTGGCGTTCGCTATTGGTAACGCATTCCAAAGGCGAACGATTTCATTGATCTCTGATTTGACGGCCTGATAAATTTCCCTGTAGTGAACATTCCTCGCCACCAGCTTCAATATCTCCGTGGCGGCGCTCACCTCAAGAACGCTTATCTTCGCCAGAACGTGCGCAGGAAGGGAATCGCGCTTGTCAGAACTGGTGCAGGATTGAACCAGCCGGGTATAACTGACAAACATCATTCCGTGGTTCCTGCTGCCCTGGGATATGGCATAAGGGATAAGAACATACTGTATTGCGTCTGTGAGTACCCGGCGGCCTGTCTTGTTCTCAATCCTTGCTGCATTCCATTCTGAACTTGAGCGCATGACAAGTGTTGCCCCCATTTTCCTGAAGGCATCAATGAAGCATTCCTTCCACCTTGCCGCTTTTTTGCCTGTGAAACCCATCGCCAGAAACATGAAGCCGTCACGGGTTATGTGATACATGGGCTGCTTTTTGTTCTGCTCATTTCGGTATGAGGACTCCCCAAAATTGAGGAGTCGGAACCCGTCTGAACACTCAAGATTTTGGATCGCCCTCAAGACATGGTCATGGCGCTTATTGAATTTCTCGGCAACAATCAGGCTGGTTGTGACTGGCTCCTGATTGTTCACAGAGACCAGCTTTTCATTTTGGATTGCGAGCGCATTCATGATTGCACCCCCTTGCGACTCAGCAGAACATATTTCGCCACCCGGTGCATGTGCCCCTGGGCGTTGGGTTCTTTTGTCCAGTGAGTCAGAATGTCATGGCCTTGCCTGCGGAGTTCCATGACACGCCCTGCAGGATGAATTACAGCGATTTGCTCTCTCGCTTCGTGCGTGGTCATCGGCCCCTCGGCGAGACGATGCAGGACGCGCTCGCGTTGCGCTTGAAAATTGTTCCTCATGGCGGCCCCCTTATGCAGCTTTTTGGCGGCTGGCCGCGATACGCTCATCTATCCAGGCGTCGACTTCAGATTCGATCCAGCCAACGCTGCGGGTCGAAATTCTTATCTGAGCCGGGAACCGCTGGGCAGCTATCATTTCGTGCAGGGTAGCGTTTGACAGACCCGTACGATGAAGAACCTCTCGCTTACGCAAGATTCTTTTTGATTGATGGTGAATTTGTTGCAGTGTCATCTGATTACCTCCGAAAAAATATGATCGGCTTCATTGCCGTCCACGAGGTAATCTTCTGTGGGGAAATTTTTCCCCGCTAGATGAGGATTTGTTTTTTGCAAAAACCCTCAGGTTGCTGTTTTTACTGTATTTTTTTCATTTTTCTTTTTTGGGGAAATGAGTTGGGGAAAAAACAATAATTATTCCCCCACTTCCCCAGTGCGTTTTTCTTCAAGAAACGATCGCACAAAGTCTTTTCTGATGTGTTCTTGCGAATAAAAACCGGCATTACTTTTTTTGCTTTTTCTTATGTTTTTTGCTCGAAGCTGTGCATCGATTCTTCGCGTCATGTCCGCTTCAGTAATATCAGGGTTGTCCTCAAAAAGACCGTCGGCATAAGGTCTGATTTCATCTTTCCATGTGAGCGTGACTTCAGCTTGCTCATCATCTACGCCATTCTCTAATTGCTTTTTTTGCAGGTCGGATGGCGAGGCAGCAGGGGCAGTCTCTTGAACCAATGCTTCAAAAGAAGGCAGCAACTCATTTAGACGATCTTTATCTCTTGGAAAGTAATTCTCGAACATAGTCGAAAAGGAAGAAACACTGATGAGATGCAAATAATGGGGATGCTCTTTCGCCGACAAAATTCCTTTTTCTATCAGACTTTCCAGGAATTTTCCATTCTCAAGAATATCCTTTTTTTTTCGCTCTCTTTCTTCCGGGGTTTCAACACGCTGTTTGAGCGTCAGGCCTCCCCAAAATTGCTCTACCCCGGATTTTTCTACCCCATTTATCTGCTCGATGAGGAGATTAAGCCCCTTTACCCAGTTCACCTTTTTCTGGCGAAGGTTTTTGTTTTGTCCTGTGATAAATGCCGCAGCAAATATGATGGGAATATACTCATATTGTGTTTTACTCATAACGCACCTTCACGTCAGCCTTGTTGGGGAAGCCGCGCCAGCACAGCAAGGTAACTGTGTTTTCTCCTCGCGAAGGATAGGCGCAGCTTATACGGTATCGTCCAGAATAATCCGGTATAGCACATTATACCGAAAGCACTGGGTTTATTCACAGGTCAACGAATGATCCGGCGTAAATGCTCCTGGCGGCCTGTCAACTCATCGTCTTGGTAAAAGCGAGTGTGTTGCACCAGCAGCGCACCGGGCAATGTCCTCCTGATGCTCCGCAATGCTCGAACTGCTTTAAACCGACTGCCAATCATCCCGGAAATATTCTTCGGCAGCGTTTTACCCTGGTACGGCACTCTGATCGCTACTTGGTAATAAGTAACATCCAGCTTGTGGCGTTCATTGCTTTCTCTGGCGATTGCTTTCGCTTCTTCCAGTGTCCTGTGCCGGATAATGAAAAGCTGGTCTGCCGGGTACTGTCCGGACAGATTCGCCTTTGCCACCTGTGCCTCATGCTCCGTCATGAAGTAATCGGAAACCGCGTTTGAGAACATGTCTCGGTCTGAATGAACGACAAACCACATGCCGCCATATTTCCTGTGGTGCGCTATTGCTTTTGGGTTCATGACTGCGCCTCCTTCATTGCAATGTAAGCCTGATGCCGCCTGATGCTTCTTTGGCATGTGGAATTGCAACCGGCAGTATTTGCGTGATAGCCGATACATTCCTCCAATGAGAAGGCAAGATCAGCGATAGCCTTAAACGCTTGTGCCAGACTTTCAAGGTGAAATGAAGGCGTTTCCATTGCCAGCAAAGCCAGATTTGCAATGGCCATGATTTTGGCGGTGCTTTCTTGTGATAAGCCGTCTATCCATTCTATGGTGGCTCTGAGGTCTTTTACTGATTGGGTTTCCCCGGACTTGGGTTGATTCATGGCATTTCCTTACGTTGCGATTATTCATCACCCGCCCGCTCTCAAACGGGTGGGCAAACCGTGAAGGTTGAGAGACCGGAACGCAAGTAAACCGGCGCACCGAAGTGCCCCTCACGGCTGCCCATAGGAAACCATGACACTGATACAAAAAAACCGCACTGATGGCGGTATATCAGTCTTGCGTGTATTTTCAGGCTCTCACCCCTGGCCGCCTCTTTTTCAGCAGCACTTGTATTTTATCATGATCTGTACGCTATCGGACGTCTGCGATATATACTGTACGACGTATTATCAACGTGCAGCGCGCATAGACAATGAACTAATATTCAAATGGGAGAGGAAATGAACGAGTTTATAAGCAAGGTGCATAAACATGCCGAACACATCAAAAATGTGGCCGAGCATTGCAAAACAGAAGAAACAACCAAACAGGCTCTTATTCTTCCCCTGCTGGATATTCTCGGTTTCAATGCTTACGATCCAACAAAAGTGCAGGCTGAATACCGTGCTGAATATCGCGGTGTAAAACAAACTGATCGCATTGATTATGCCCTGATGCTTAAAGGAACCCCTGTTTTGTTTATTGAGGCAAAGCCTTATGGTGAGATGTTGATAAATCATGAAGGCCAGCTTGAAAGGTATTTCAATTCTGCGACAAATGTTCTTATCGCAGCCATAACAAATGGTGTTGAATGGCGATTTTTCACGGACCTGAATGAAAAAAACACCATGGATGCAGAACCATTCCTTGTGGTGGATTTTGAAAAACTGGATGAGTCACAAATATCCCGCCTCTACAATTTCAGGCACGATGATTTCAAGCCGGATCAGATCAAAGAGATCGCAGAAGAAAGCGTTTATCTGAACCAGTTTACCGATGTCATTAGAAACAACCTAAGAGACCCCGGCGCGGATTTTGTCCGATTTGTGGCTGGACAGGCCAATATTCAGCGGCAATTTAACGCAAGGTTCATTGAAAGTATCACGCCAATCGTCAAGCGATCTGTCGGCTTGGCGATAAGCGATATGGTCGTTACCGGTCTTTCGGCGAAGCCGGAGCCAGAAAAGCCAAAAGAATCACCAACTGTGGTTGATGAATTTGCAGATCAGGTTGACCCGGACAACCCGAAGATCGTTACGACGTACAAAGAGCGGCAGATGTATGAGATCACAAAATCACTGCTGCCAGAAGCAGCTGATAGTCTGGTCGCCAGGGACACCGAGAGCTACTACACTGTACTTTATGATGGGAAAACGAATCGCTGGTTGTTCCGATACAACGGTGACAGGCGTGAGCCGATTATTACCCTGCCGATCGACATTACAGATGAAAGGCGCCGGGAAATTGAACGAGCCGGCCTTGAAGTTGGTGCTGGCAATACGGTGAAAATCATGCAGCCAGAGCACCTCATGCGAATCCCTGGAATTCTTCGTGATTCCCTTCAATACGTCACAGATGATGAAAACTTCAGATTAAAGCGAAGCGAATAAGGCCTCAATGCTCCATCAAAGCCCACCCATGCTGGTGGGCTTTTTACGGTAAGCAAATCATTTTGACAGTGTGTTGAAAAGTGAAAAATGATAAGCTCATTATTTATGCACCTTTCGGCGGATTATGTGATTCCTGCCAGCTTAATGAAAACACGCGGAGAAATTCCCCACGTTGAAACAACTATCGACTCACTAGGTCACGAACAACCACGCCACCGCAAGCCAGTCAGCATATTCAGCAGCAGAAGCCAACAGGGCAAGGTCGGAGGCTGCGAAGGAACAGCCAAGAACAGAAACCGGCGAATTTGAAACACGGGTTCAGCCTCACATTGAGGCTACACCCGATAGACCAGACTACCACCAGACAAAAAGCGCCGCCAAGAAAGCCGAGCTATTAGGCGTATCACGCCCGGTAGACCCTACGCTGAAATCAGTAGAAGGTTCAGGTGAAAATCCCCGTTAGTCAGAAATCAGACGAACGGGAAACCCTAGATTCCATGTGTCGCAAAAGTCGCAGGTGTCGCTGTCGCAAACCCCCTGGCTGATTCCGTCAATACGCCATTTTGTGCATTTTCAGCCCCAACTGTAGCAAGTGTAGCAACTGTAGCCGTAGCAAAGTGTCCGGGTGAAGTCACCTTTGGCGATTGCACGGGCGATCTTCAGCGGTGGCACCGTTAAAGGAATGGCGGTCAATCTTTCAACTTCGTGCGCCAATGCTTCATCTGTGGCACCGTTAAAGCCTTGGTGGGATATTTGGTGATAAAATGTCTGGGCACGATCAAAATGCGAAAACAAATCAGGGGAGAGGCCGGTCAGTGATCGGCTTTTTCTTTGGCTTAACCCTTTTCCGTCCCCATGGCTTTTAATGAGTAGCAAATCATAATAGGGGTAATTTTAGGGGTAATTTCAAAAATCGAAATACGCATATCGGCTATTCATAGGGATCACAGCCATTTGTTCGATCCCCGTCAGTACCCCACCCAGCCTAGCTTTCCCGGTTAGTAACCACCAACCAACATCTGCCATCTTCCAAAATTTGGAAGATAAATCGCATTTTTTTGGAATATAACTTTTGCGTTCGTCCAGAATTTGCAAAAGTTATCCACAATTTCCGGGTATAACCCTGTGTATCTTTTCCCCCTTTTTGCATCCTCTGTATCTGTGCCTGTGATGCTGAAAATTTAGGCAATGTTGCGCCCGCTTTCCTTTTCTTCAAGCCGGTACTATACTGTACGCCCATACAGTTAAAACACTTGACCCCATGAATGCAATACAGATACATCCAAACCCCATCTGCATAACAATGAGTGAAAGCCCGGTACCGGCTGGCTTAGAAGTGGCTCCGATTGTTTGGACAGGATTTTGTCCTGCTTAAGTGTGTTCCTTGCGGTTAAAGGGTTATCCACGGTGCCGCCTTCAGCAATAAAGGTGCTGGAGGCGAGTGCGGTGGGTAACCCGTTCATCACCTACGCTGCCATTTCCGGCTGGTGCAGGTTGTCATAGTAAAACCGATCCGGTGGTATGCCGTCAAGCGATTGGTGTGGCCGTTTCCGGTTATAAAAATCAAGATAGCGCCCGATCCCCTGTTTTACCGCGCTTACCGTGTCATAGGCACGCAGATAAATATCCTCATACTTGAGGGTTTTCCACAGGCGCTCAACAAACACGTTATCCCGCCAGGCACCCTTGCCATCCATGCTGATGGCAATCTGATGGGCTTTGAGCAGCTGCGTAAATTCCAGGCTGGTGAACTGACTGCCCTGGTCGGTATTGAAGATATCCGGCCTGTCATGGCGGTGGATTGCTTCCTCGAGTGCTTCGATACAGAAGTCCGCTGTCAGGGTGTTCGATATACGCCAGGACAGCACTTTGCGGCTGGCCCAATCCATCACGGCGAACAGATAAACAAACCCGCGTTTCATCGGAATATAGGTGATGTCTCCTGCCCACACATGATTGGGACGGGTGATCTCCAATTGCGCAGCAGGTACGGATAAACCGGATGGGCCGGATGACGCCGACTGGTATTGGGCTTCCTGTAGATCGCCGATATCCCCATCTTCTTCATCAGCGTGCCAATGCGCTTTCTGCCAACTTCATACCCCTCAAAACGCAACAGGTCGCGCAGCATCCGGCTGCCCGCAAACGGATACTCAAGATGCAACTCGTCCATTCGGCGCATGAGAGCAAGGTCTTCCGGCCTTGTCTCACAGGATCGGTAGTAGGCCGTCGATCTGGAAAGTGACAATATCTGGCATTGCCGGACAACCGACAAGTTGTGGGTACGGTCTATCATTCTTTTGCGCTCAGCAATCCCGCCTTGGTGAGCGCGCCGCTTAAAAAATCGATTTCCAGCGCCTGTTGACCAATCTTGGCATGCAGTACCTTCAAATCCGGATCTGCCTTGCCAACGGGCTTCTTGCCTTCAAAAACATGGCCAGCGTTCTCTTGCAACTGTCGTTTCCATTCGGTGACCAGGTTGGGGTGAATTTCATACTGTTGTGCTATCTCGGCTATCGTCCTGTCTCCCCTGAGCGCCGCCAGCGCCACTTTGCCCTTGAATACGCTTGAATGGTTTCTTCTGCTTCTTTTGCTCATGATTTCGCTCCCTTTGACTGCTTCGCAGCCACTATTGTGAAGCAAAAAACTCACTTATAAATCTGTCCTAATTCCCGGGGCCACTTCTCTTCCCCGTCCAGGAAGCAATTGGCGGGAACGGAAAACAGATTGATTTAAACGACCAGATTTTCATAAATCGCAATTCATCTTTTCTCTTCCGCGTTGCCGGCGACAGCATGGAAGGCGTAGGAATATTTGATGGTGATGTGATTGTGGTCGACAAGTCCATCGAACCCAGGCATAACATGATCGTGGTTGCCGTCATTGATGGCGGCTTCACTGTGAAGCGATTATTCAAAAAGGAAAAAATCGTGCGCCTTATCCCTGAAAACCCGAAATATGATCCGATTGATTTTCACGAAGGGCAAGAAATGCAGGTTTGGGGGGTTGTTACGTCCTGTATCAGAAAATTATTCTGATTTCCCTGGATCCGGCCTTATCGAAACCCGCATAAATACATGCTGCAGGGCCGAGATGCTTGCATTCTCACCTGCTTTTTTTGGGTACTGATACCGTTTCAACCTTGGCGGGGGCAGGATACCTACTTGATAGACAAAATCGCCACATTGCGCAACGCCGCAAAAATAAAGCGATTCCACATCTTCGCCTTGTTTCCAGCAAATAAAGAAAAAGCCGGTCAAGTGACAGGCTTCCCCTATCTGATCTGTTTTCTACATGGCATTTTAGCACCAGCTAACTTAGCGCATGTAGGAATAGGTGCGGCTACACAATGAATCTTATGTCATTGGGGTCAACCATTTTGACCTGCCCATTAGCTTCCTCAATAATGGCCACCGATATAACCCCAACAACTTCGCCGGATTTATCGCTGTAAACAGGTTTTGTACCAAATTCGTGAAAATAACAGTCACGAGTTAAGTAAACACACGCCCTCAAATTGGAATTTTTCGCCATCACATCACCATAAATAAAATTTCACAGGTACCAATTTTAACATCTGCCGAAAATCTGAAATAAAAGGCATCGTAACGAAAGAAACCGCCCGGAATTTAAAATTAGCTGCGAACCTTTTTTGGTACTGTCACCGTTTCAACCTTGGCCGTGGCAGGATCATCCGGCAATTCAGCCTGTATGCTCATCGTCCATCCGCCTGCCGGGTCCAGGTTATGATCCACGCTTGAAATAATCCAATCCGTTGGCACATCCTGCCGCCATTGTGAAAGTTGCAATGGGGCTTCGGCAATCACATCACCCCGCCCAGTCATTTCAAAAGTCAGCTTCGTGCCTTCGCGCTGGCGTTTGGCATATTCCGCCTTGGCAGCTGCTAATGCCGCCTCTTCTGTCTGAAAAAGCTGCTTTATCCTGTGGACTGGCTCACCGGTACCCACCTTGATCTGATGCTTTCTGGCAGATTTTGGAATATGCCAAGTCGCCACAACAAGCCCGGCAGAATCCCGCATGGTCAAAGTCACATCCCATGATGAAACATCTTTTTCGATTAATGGCACCGGTGGCAATTGCTCCCCGCCCAGGGTCTTCATTTCCCCGCGTTTGGCAAAAATCAATTTGCCACCGGACGGTTTCACCAGGGCATCATACTTTTTTCCGATACGTAAAAGCAGATTGATATCACTTTCGTTTGACTGGTCAATGGTGGGCAACGGCACTTTAAGCAGGGATGCCGAAACGGCATATTCCATGCCGTGTTCTGTTGCTATCGTAGCGACCATATCACCAATGCGGGTTCCCTTTTTCCAGATCCTGCGCTTTTGTGATTGCAGTGTGCTTTTGCCTCCCTTGCTGCGGTCAAAAGGGGTTGCGCGTGCCCTTATCGCCATGCGGCCAGGCCGTGAAGTTCCCCGCCCAAGGTTAAGTTCATCGACAATAAAAATGCCTTTCAAGTCCGCCACATCGTCATAGCCCAGGTAAAGCTGCAATTCAGCGCCAGTTGGCGGCAGTTCGATCGGTTCCGCTTCAATATGGTCTGATAATTCGATTTCCAACACATCAGATTCAAACCCTACTGCATCGGTATATCTGAGTGATATAAACCGGTCCCGGATCAAATCGGTAATGTCCTGGTTATTGGCCACCAGCCGGTAAGAGGGTTTTACAGGGGTTTCCTTGATAGGTGGCGTTGAAAGTTCATCCGGTACCGCTTGCAGGTTTCTGGATTCATCGACAAAGGAAAAGGGGGTGGCCATGGCGCATCAGTTCCATAACTTAACGGATTTATGAACGGCAGGCTGTGGCAGTTCCGGCAGTTTTACCTTGATGCCAGGCGGAAGCACAGGGCCATAATCAGCCAGCCCTGGATTGGCGGAAAGCACGTTTTCCAGGACACTACCGGCACGCGTCTGGTATTGCCTCCATGTGATGCTGTCTACCGTATCACCTTCTTTGGTTATGTAAGTGAGCATTGCCATTATTCAAAACTCCGGGCTGTATCAATCAGGGAACCAAAAGAACGCCCCATGCCGGTGGCCAGCGTTCCCGATGCTGAAACAGCAGTAGATACCGCTTTCCACGTTTCGGGGTCTGATGCCTGGGTGATGGTGCCCAGCAAATCGGTTGCTGCACGGGAAGCGATTGTGCCGGCATTGGCTGCTGTGGCCACCGTGCTGGAAATGTTGTAAAGCTGCGCTCCCAGTGTCTTTAGATCATTGATATTTTTCAGGCTGTTTTTCAGCTGCTGGGCGGTTTCGCGTACATTGGCCGCCATACGGATGCCATTGTTTACCGTGTTCATAACCGGCAGCACGATCGCGCTGGTAGTCTCTGCAACCGCTTTCAGGCCATCCATGGCAGTATTCAAGGAACCAATTGCCGTACCTGCTGCGCTGGTCGTGGATTGCAAAACCCCATCAGCATCATACTTTGCTATTTCGAGCGCGTTTGTCGCTTCGGGGTCAAAGAAGTTTAAAAGGCTTTCCAGCGCATCCAGCAGGCCCGCCTGTTGGCCGGCATCGAAATACTGGATGGAAATGGTGAAGCCCTGCTTTCTGGCGATACCGTATCCCGCAAAGATGTTTTGCCGTTCGTCGATCTTATCAATAACCCAGCGCCCCAGGACCGCGCCAACACCTGAAACCAGCAAAAGCGGTTGCCCCCGTGCTGCAAGTGATCGCAGGTTATCCAGCTGAAAACGTGTGCTTCGCCATTCGGGGTAAATAACCCCCGTCAGTGACATGGAATCATCACCGGGCCCGGTAAACTGCTTTGCGGCCGGCTGGGCCAGTCGATCGTGTGACGCCCAGCGATAAGCGGTTGATCGCACCAATTCCTGATACGCCGCAGTATTAAGCGAAAACTGGAAACCGCCAAGGGAAAGCATGATATTCATAATCCAGTCCCGTCTGCGTAGGAACTGCGCGCGGATACACCGGCACGCTGCGCCCGCCGTTTTTCCATCTCATCTGCCAGTGCTTTCGGATCCTGGCCTGGTTGCTGGTAAATGTTGGTGGTGTTTTGACTGTTATCGTTTACCACCTGGCCGGAACGTGCGCCCGCCATGGCAGGCTGTGGTAAATCCTTGCGCCCGAAGTTCTGATAGGTTTCCGAACTGATGCCGGCACTTTCACCGCCAAAGGCATCCGCATTGGCCTGGCCAGCTTTTTCAAACCAGTTAAGCAGTGTTTTAATCTTGCCGACAATGAAGTCATAGGACTTGGTAAAAATGAAGGTAATACCTTCCCATAGCTTCTTGAAGAAAATGCCCACCTTGTCCCAGTATGCAATCATCAGGGTGGCGCCCAGCGCAATGCCTAGAATTACCAGGCCGACGGGTGTTGTCGTGAATATGGTGCCCAGGACGCGCATGGCAGTGCCAACCTTGCCAATTGCGCCAGGGATTGCCAGGATGTTTCCGTACAATTTGAGCCCGGCACCTATCAGCGAAAGGACACCCCAGCGGGCAGCAGCTGTTGCCACATTAAACGCCAGCAGGCCGCCACCAACGGCAATGATGGTTTTAACCAGCTTCGGGTTTTCCTGGGCGAATTTGGCAATGCTTCCAACAATCGGGGTGACTACAGAAAGCGTATCATTGAGCATGGGCAAAAGCAGGCTGCCTACCGTAATGCCCAGCCGTCCGGCCTCATTCTTGAAAATCTCCATCTGCATCCGGGATGTGGTCATGATCTTTGCAAAATCTTCATCCACAACACCGGTAGCCGTCAGCGCCTTATCCTTGATGCGCCGGTATTCGTCCCAGTTCTGCGAAGCCGCCCGGAAGAAATTCTGTACCTGGGTATCATTGAACAATTCACCGATTTTTTTCTGATCGCCCTGGGTGGCTTTCATGGCCGCTTCCATGGCGGCCTCAAACGGGTTTTGTCCCTTTGATTGCGCGTCAGAAATCACCTTGTAAAGATCAATACCAAAATTCTTCTGAGCCCGTTTCAGTGTTACCGGGCTCACGATCTTCTGCATGAAATTCTTCAGGTTGTTGGCCGCCTCGTTGGCATCCCCTGCGCCCTTTCTTGCCACTTCCAGGGCCGCGCCCATGGTTGCTGCCGCTTCGCGTCCGCCCATCTGCATAGCCTTGAAGCTGGCGCCCAAAACCGGCAGCTGCGCGGCCATGTCCTTCAGTTCTACATTTCCCTCTTTACCCGCCACAGAAAGGGTATCCAGGGCATCCTGCAACTCCTGGCCCGGTTTGATATTCAAGGAATCAACCAGGGTGAATGCCGCTTTTGCCACATCCTCAATTTCGGCGCCGGCAGCCGTTGCCGTTTTGCCGATATTGAAAAGGCTGGCTTCTGCTGTTTTGGCGTCCATACCGGCAACCACCAAAAAGCCCATGGCCTTCTGTACGTTCTGTGATGATTGTCCGGTTTGGGAACTTAACTCAAGGATGGAATTGCCAAGGGCAAGGATTTCGGCGCTTGTCATATCGGCTGTATTGCCGATCATCTGCATTTCATACTGGAAATCAGATGCTACCTTTGCGGCACCAACCAGGGGGGCGGCAGCTATCGCAAAACCCACGGTTGCGCCAACCATTTTTGAGCGGGCTTCTGATACCCTTGCCGCGTTGGCCTGGCGGGCTTTTTCAAGATTGTTTATGCGGGTGAGTTTGGCAATCTGTTTATCAAGTGCCGCCAGTTCCTTCTGTGCATACTGGACTTTGAGTGCGGATCCTGCGCGCCCCAGCTGCTCCTGCTGTTTGATGACGTTATTGAGTTCTTTTTGCCTGGCAGTCAGCTGCTTAACTTTACTGCCAATCTGGTCTACACCCCTTTCGGTTTGCCCAAAAGCGGATTTAAGGGAACTTCCAACAAGTCCCCCTATGGTGATGGTTGCTGATAGATTTTTAGTTGCCATTTTTTGGCAGCCCCCTTACCCACCAGAGAAATTCAGAAATGCCTAAAGCGATGATTTCGGCACGGCTCCACCCGGTATGACTTGCCAGGGCCAGTATGCAGTGCCTTATGTGGTCAAGCGGTAAAAGCGCCTGGTAAAGTGCGCCTGCCGGAAGGGGTGCCTTAAACTCATCAACCGGCAGGATTATGCCAAAAAACCTAAAAAAGCCGTCTGCAAAAGTTTGTAATCCTTCAACGGCAGGTCATAAAGGGTGTCCTGGGAAATCCCGCACAGGTTTGCCAGCAGCATGCTTTCACTTTCTGCAGGAGAAGTGGCTCCGATTGTTTGGACAGGATTTTGTCCTGCTTAAGTGTGTTCCTTGCGGTTAAAGGGTTATCCACGGTGCCGCCTTCAGCAATAAAGGTGCTGGAGGCGAGTGCGGTGGGTAACCCGTTCATCACCTACGCTGCCATTTCCGGCTGGTGCAGGTTGTCATAGTAAAACCGATCCGGTGGTATGCCGTCAAGCGATTGGTGTGGCCGTTTCCGGTTATAAAAATCAAGATAGCGCCCGATCCCCTGTTTTACCGCGCTTACCGTGTCATAGGCACGCAGATAAATATCCTCATACTTGAGGGTTTTCCACAGGCGCTCAACAAACACGTTATCCCGCCAGGCACCCTTGCCATCCATGCTGATGGCAATCTGATGGGCTTTGAGCAGCTGCGTAAATTCCAGGCTGGTGAACTGACTGCCCTGGTCGGTATTGAAGATATCCGGCCTGTCATGGCGGTGGATTGCTTCCTCGAGTGCTTCGATACAGAAGTCCGCTGTCAGGGTGTTCGATATACGCCAGGACAGCACTTTGCGGCTGGCCCAATCCATCACGGCGAACAGATAAACAAACCCGCGTTTCATCGGAATATAGGTGATGTCTCCTGCCCACACATGATTGGGACGGGTGATCTCCAATTGCGCAGCAGGTACGGATAAACCGGATGGGCCGGATGACGCCGACTGGTATTGGGCTTCCTGTAGATCGCCGATATCCCCATCTTCTTCATCAGCGTGCCAATGCGCTTTCTGCCAACTTCATACCCCTCAAAACGCAACAGGTCGCGCAGCATCCGGCTGCCCGCAAACGGATACTCAAGATGCAACTCGTCCATTCGGCGCATGAGAGCAAGGTCTTCCGGCCTTGTCTCACAGGATCGGTAGTAGGCCGTCGATCTGGAAAGTGACAATATCTGGCATTGCCGGACAACCGACAAGTTGTGGGTACGGTCTATCATTCTTTTGCGCTCAGCAATCCCGCCTTGGTGAGCGCGCCGCTTAAAAAATCGATTTCCAGCGCCTGTTGACCAATCTTGGCATGCAGTACCTTCAAATCCGGATCTGCCTTGCCAACGGGCTTCTTGCCTTCAAAAACATGGCCAGCGTTCTCTTGCAACTGTCGTTTCCATTCGGTGACCAGGTTGGGGTGAATTTCATACTGTTGTGCTATCTCGGCTATCGTCCTGTCTCCCCTGAGCGCCGCCAGCGCCACTTTGCCCTTGAATACGCTTGAATGGTTTCTTCTGCTTCTTTTGCTCATGATTTCGCTCCCTTTGACTGCTTCGCAGCCACTATTGTGAAGCAAAAAACTCACTTATAAATCTGTCCTAATTCCCGGGGCCACTTCTCCTCTAGATGATTTATTTCATCTAACACGCTGAATCTGCAAAAATATGGATTGGATCGATCCAGCAATTTAAACGCAAGTGCACGACTAATACGATCAGACCATACCCCACCAAAGGCTGCCTCGGTTTTGATTTCTCTTATTTCTTCCTGGTCTAGGTTCACCCATTCACCCACGACTTGTCCCCTTATATACTGGTTATCATCGATTATTCTATATCAGCAAATGCTTTCATTACCTTACGGGATAAGCGTCAAGCCAATCGGTCAGGCTTCATTGATGTGACCGAATGAGGGAGGGTCTTCCTCAAAAACCACCACTCCGAAAACCCGGCATTTCTGATGCAAATATAACCATTTTCCCTTATTAAGGTTATATTTGGGATATAATGGCGAACATGAACACGATTGAATGGCAGCCAAAGGCATTTCGGCAGTTACGCAAAATCCAGAGCAAGGGCTTGCGTGAAACGATCTATGACGCTGTTCAGCTTCTTGCCACATGGCCCTCTTGCAATGCCGATATCAAGAAATTGCAAGGCCGTGATGGTTATCGTCTTCGTGTTGGAGACTTTCGGGTTATCTTTGAAATAGACCAAAGCGGAAGCCCTATCATTATCAATATTGTGCAGGTGGGAAAACGAAATGAAAGCACGTACTAATGTTCAAATTCTGAAAGGAAGCGACGGCCTTCCTGCTTTTGCCGTTATTCCTTACCATGAGTATGTCTCTTTGACTGGAAAAAAGTCCCCTACCATTCCCAATGAGGTTGTCGGAAAAGTCATTAAGCTGGATATGACGCCTATTCGTGCCTGGCGGGAATATCTTGGGCTTACGCAAAGTGAAGTGGCTGAAAGGCTTGGCATATCCCAGGCTGCTTACACCAAACAGGAAAATAGTCTGAGATTGAGAAAGGCATCAAAAGAGAAAATCGCTGTTGCGCTTGGCATTGAAATCGAACAGCTTGACGTATGAAGCGCCGTTGTTTCCATGTCTTGTTTACCTGAGTAGCAATACTTTTTTACAGTATTTTTTGCAGTATTTCCAAAAATCGAAAAGCGCAAACCAAGCGCCAAAGCGGACTACAGCAAATCGTTCGATCCCCGTCAGTGATAAATTGAAATTTCGGGCGCGAACATCTCAGAGCGACCATTCAAACACGGGCAGCAGAAAATTAGCGTAGACGCGGTTACCCTGAGAGCTCAAGTGCACGCCATCGGCTTGCAGAAGGGGAACGAGCGCCTCTCTGCTGCCGAGCCCATCCCAGTGCGCCTCGGCGTCCGCCAGAGATACGCGTTCCGGCGCCAGTGCAAAACGGCTCCGCAAGCTGGCATTGAAATGCCGGACACGTTGCGGATAATCGGCGGCGCCGTATACGTCCTGTCCCGCCCACACGGGATGGTTGGTTCCCACCACCACGGCCCGTACGCCGCTTTCCAACGCCCGGAACACGATCTCCCACATCATGTCCGTGTATTCCTCGGCAGAGCAGATGTTGATCCAGGCGTCGTTAAGTCCGAACTGCACATAGAGCAGATCCGGTACAAGCGGCACCAGGCATTCGGACAAACGCCACAGGCCGCCCTGTACCGTTTCGCCATTAACGCCCGCGTTATGTACCCGCACTGCGGGGTGACGCTGCGCCAGTTCCGCAGCCAGCAGGGATACCCAGGCCTGATCCGGGTGCACCCCGTCGCCGTAACAAATGGAATCTCCTAAACACAAAAGATGCATACACGCTTCCAGACATTTTTAAGCACTACCGATAGCACCTCAGTAAACAGGGAAGAACAAGGCGTCCTCTTCCGTTGCATAGAAGACGCCTTGTTCAATTTCTCCTGCTGTAGTGACAAATATATATTTGGTCCGGTCGATGAAGCTGCCGGGCTCAATGATGCCCGCACCGGAAATGTTTCTGACAGTGCCGATTGTTCCAACAGGTTTTCCTTCGGCAGTGCGCAATACAAGCAGGCCTGTTTTTTCATCTCTTACGGATTGCAGCTTTTCGCCTTCCACCATATACCCCCCTGGATCCCTTGCCGTATATTCACTTCAATACCCTATATTAACCATAGACCGTTCATCATCAAAGAAGGGGCGCAAATCAAAAACCTGTGAGCAATAATCCCTGGCCCTATAATGACGCTATACAAACTCCGCTGCGCCTGTTTTGATGGCGCACATTAAAAGGACAAGACATGAGGGTTTTCTGTATCAATGAAATGCGGCACTGTGACGGACACCTTGAAGAGGTAAGATTTGTCGAATTCCCATATGAAAAGCATGGCGAGTCAGCGGAAATTCCTGTTGGCAGCGAGAAAGTCAACATATGGAAAGAACCGTTTTTGACTCCCTGTGGCGTCATTTATGTATGGGCGACCGAACAGTATGATTTGCTGAAATCGGCCGGTGATTGAGCCCGAATATTTTGGCTGTTATGCAATAGCCCTTGCCAGGCATAATGACCGAATCCAATTGGCTAAACGCATGCTTTCCTCCTGAAAAATGGGGAGGATACTGAAAGGGCGGCAAGGGAATAAGTAACGCGGACGTTCAAGCCCCATGCAACGGCTTTTGCGGGCTTTGCATGCGGGAATCATCCGGTACTTGTGGTTTTGGTTTGCTGGATGGCATGACGTATGTTTTTCTGTCCCGGCTTGGGCACTCATCCAGTGAACATACTTTCATTTTGCAGTAAAAGCACATATCCCAGTTACTCATTGATCCCCCATTGCATTGTGGTGCGTGTGTTTCATGCTTCTATTGTAATCCGCGCCATCATTCAGCGGATATTTTTTTGTTCTCAATACTCGGGGCAAAAACAGCATCGGCGCATTTCTGCGCATCCTGGCAATCCCCCTGAGCCGCTCCGGGTCTGATCAGATGATATATGGTATGGTTAAGCGCATGTCGTCAAACCGTCAGGCAGAGTGACCGGTTTGATTTCCCGCCCCGCACGGCAAAACACCGACTTTAAAAGGAAGAAATGATGAAAAGACTGATCATACTGTTTTTTTTGGGTATGGGAATCCTGGCCCAGGCCTTGGCCGCAGATGCGCCGAAAGACCCGGCACAACAGACATCCTGGGGACTTTATGTGGATGCCCGTGAAGCCTATGAGATGAAAACCGGTGCGCTAGGCAACAACATACTGCTGGTCGATGTCCGTGATCCGATCGAGATCATGTTTACCGGATTTTCTGATGTCGTTGACATTAATATCCCGTATATGACGGCCAACCGCCAGAAATGGAACGACAAAAAATCCGTTTTCATGATGGAGGTCAACCCGGCTTTTGAAGCAGGCATTGCCAGGGCACTGGCATCCAGAAACCTGACGAAAAACAGTCCCGTCATATTGATGTGCCGATCCGGCGGTGAACGTGGTGCGCCGAGTGCAAAAGCACTGGAAGGCAAAGGCTATGCAAAGGTTTACATCGTCACCGACGGATTTGAAGGCGTCGCGCTCAAGGAAGGGGAGAAAAAAAACTGGCGTCTGGTCAATGGCTGGAAAAACAGCGGTTTACCCTGGGGTTATACCCTTAACAAGACAAAAGTTTTCCACGAATAACCTGACGGTTTTCACCTGATGCGGGGTTGCCCCCTCCTTCCGGTCACCCCGCGTGAATCACTCTGACAATCGCCTGATATAGCACATTGGACGCCTGCTGTTGTGGACAGACGTCTTTATTTTTTGACGTCATGCCCTTTCATCATGACATCACGGATATCAATAAACTGCCAGTTAGGCTGGACTTCATATTCCATGGGTGTTCCCAAAACATCCCCTGCTGCCTGCTTTGACCAGGTGGTGATTTTTGCGGGTATGGTATTCGTCGGCTTTCTCTCCGGAGCCGCCGGGACAGGCTTCCTTTCTTTTTTGGGGGGATCCGGCCGCATGCCCGGCTTCGGGATCGCCTGCATACTGGAACCCCTGCTGTACAGAATGGCTTTGCCGTTCACGTCGGTTACCCAGCCATCGAAAAACCATCCGACATGGTTTCCCTGCAGGTCATACACTGCACTATCCAGCACGGATGCAACCGGTGTTCCCCCATACTGGTAAATATAATTGTCATTGTTCAGGTACACGAGGGCACCGCCTGATTTGTCATAGAGGTTAAGTTGGTCCATAAAGCACCTGTTGAATTGTGTGTGGAAGATATTGTGATGCGATATTTTTTGGCCGCCTGACAGGATGACTCTAGGCAGGGGATAAGACAAACTACAGCTTGCGAATAACAGGAGGCTCGTTAATCGCATACTGCATGATTATAGAATACCTCAAAATTTCCGAACATGTCACTTTTTTTAAAATTTATTTTTTGTTATCAGGCAAACGCATCATTTTATTTTTCATTGTTTTCATACCGTTACAAAAGCTCTCATTCTTCTTTTCTGAAAATTTATATATTCTCAACCATTTAAAAGGCAAGTGTTATTTCCTCTTGCACCAAGCCAAAAGTTTAGCTTTCAAACTTAATTGTAAATATCGCTTACAATAAGGATTGTTTCTTTCAGGCAATTTTCACCCCTGAGGAAAAAAGAAATGACAATCAAAACCCGTATCATTGCTACCTTATCCCTGTTGTTCATTATGATGCTGGGCATCAGTTCTTATGGCCCGGCTGTCAATATGATCCAGTCTGCATCCATTGAAGATGCCCTGCGGTAATCCCCCCTTTTTAGGGTGGATCGGAAGTAGCGTTATGCGGTCATGGCCAACCGGTGTTTAGGTGTGATGCCGCCCAAGGCCATGTTTGGGCGTTCATGATTATAATGCCAGACCCATCGGGTAGCGAAATCCTGTACCTCTGCAATTGAGGTAAACAGATATTGAGCCAGCCATTCATATCGCACTGTCCGGTTAAAGCGCTCCACATAAGCATTTTGTTGGGGTTTCCCCGGCTGGATATACTCGATTCGGATGCCTCTTTTATGTGCCCAGTTCTGCAATGTGGCGCTGACGTATTCCGGGCCGTTATCGCAACGGATCACTTGAGGCGACCCTCGCCATGAAATGATTTGTTCCAGACAGCGAATAACCCTTTCTGAAGGCATGGAGAAGTCGGCTTCGACACCCAGCGCTTCCCGGTTAAAGTCATCAATGAGGTTCAATAACCGAAAGCTTCTGCCATCTTCCAGTTGGTCATGCATGAAATCCATCGACCAGACCTGGTTGCTCTTTTGGGGAACACTCAGGATTTCCGGCTTTTCCCCTGTCATGCGCTTTTTGGGACGGATACGAAGGTTTAATTCAAGTTCACGATAAATGCGATAGACGCGTTTGTGGTTCCAGCCAAATCCTTTGACGTTGCGCAGGTGCAGATAACACAGGCCAAATCCCCAGTTGCGGTTGTTGTCTGTCAGTCGCATCAGCCATTGGGCAATCTGTTCGTTTTCGGCATTTTTCCGGCTTTGATACCGGTAACAAGTTTGACTGACCCCGAATGTCTCGCAGGACAGACGGATGGATATCCTCTTGTCGGCAACGGCTCGCCTAGCCATCTCCCGCCGTTGAGATGGCCTTACCACTTTTTTTCGATGGCTTCTTTGAGTATCTCGGCTTTGAGGCGCTCTTCAGCGTACATCTTCTTGAGACGGGTATTTTCAGCTTCGAGTTCTTTCATCCTGGTTATCATGGCAGTGTCCATGCCGCCATATTTGGCTCGCCATTTGTAAAACGCTGCTGAACTCATCCCATGTTCCCGGCATAACTCCGGTACGGGAATCCCGGATTCGGCCTGCTTTAATATCGCCATGATCTGGCTATCGGTAAATCTCGACTTCTTCATGTAGAACCTCCTTCATAAGAAAATTCTACTTCCAATTCAAACTATTCTGTGGGGGGATTACCAATGGAGACTGGCTTTTTTAGGCGATCTGAAAGGGCGGCAGTTTTCGGGGAACCAGTTCGTTTTTCAGTGTGATGTACTGCGGCAGGCCATTGCTCCCATATGGCGGATAATCCTCGCCCTGTATGAGGGGAAGCAGGTAGTGCCGGCACGCCTCGGTAATGCCAAAACCATCATCGCTGATAAAACTCATGGGCATGTGCTTTTCCACATTGGCCACATTTTTCAGGTCTGCCATGCCAATCCGGTACTGATAAGGCGCATCGGATACGCGCTCAATGGTCGGCATCACCGAGTTGCAGCCTTCCAGTGCCAGATTGACGGCAGCACACCCCAGCTCATAGGCATGCTGCACATCCACCGCTGACGCCAGATGACGGGCCGCACGCTGCAGGTAATTGGCTACCGCCCAGTGAAAAGGATGACCCAGTTTGTTGCGGATCATGTTTGCCAGGATCGGCGCGGCCCCGCCCAGATGCGCATGGCCAAATACATCACGTGCCCCCTGATCGGCAATGAATTCACCATTCGGGTATTTGCATCCTTCTGACACAACGACCGTACAGTAACCGAAACGCCTGACGTTTTCATCCACTCGCGCCAGGAATTTTTCCTCATTAAATTCGATCTCGGGAAACAGGATCACAACAGGAATACCATAATCCATTGCCAGCCCGCCAGCCGCAGCGATCCACCCGGCATGCCGTCCCATCACTTCAAAAACAAAAATCCGGGTTGAGGTTTTTGACATGGCCCGCACGTCAAAAGATGCCTCGAGTGTGGACACCGCAACATATTTGGCAACGGATCCGAATCCCGGGCAATTGTCTGTCAGCGGAAGATCATTATCAATGGTTTTTGGCACATGGATCGCCTGTACCGGATAACCCATCAGTGTGGAAAGCTGGGATACCTTGAAACAGGTATCGGCAGAATCTCCCCCGCCGTTGTAAAAGAAATACCCGATATCGTGTGCCCGGAAAACATCAATCAGACGCTCGAAACCCCGGCTGTCGACCTGCGGGTCCGCCAGCTTCAGGCGGCAGGAGCCAAATGCCCCGGCAGGGGTATAACGCAGCTTCGCAATATCGGCATCCGTCTCAATACTGGTATCAACCAGCTCTTCCGTCAGCGCACCCACGATGCCATTCAAACCGGCGTAGACCTTGCTGATTTTGTCCGGATGCTTGCGCGCCGTTTCAATCACCCCGCAGGCTGAGGCATTGATCACAGCCGTTACACCACCGGACTGCGCATAAAAAGCGTTCCTTCCTTTCATGACATTCTCCCATCCCCCGAAACCACCGGTTGTTTATTCGCATGAATGACTGATTTCCTGTTAGGTTACCGCCATCTGCGCAAATGACCAAACCGATTGCAACAACCTGTGAACATTTTTTCCCTGACTGTTGTATTCAGCACCATCATGTCGCCATTTTTTCATAACGCCGCCAGCCTGACACGAATGACTTTTGACGTCGCTTCCTCAGGCGCAATATGTAATAATCCCGTGTAACACCAGAACCGGACCATCCCGCACAACAATGCAGACGCCCCGCCAACAGACACGTCAGGCTGCACCACCGACACGCGATGGTATCAGCCCCAGCCGTGTCTTTCTTCCGGCAGGGTCATGGACAAGCTATGAGGATTTTCTGGCAGCACGTTTTCCGGCAGTCAGCCGCAATGACTGGCAATCACGCATCCGGCAGGGGAAGGTACTGGATGCCAGCGGCAGACGCATCCAGCCAGGGCAATCGTATGCGCATGGCAATCTGCTTTACTATTACCGGAGTCTGCCCGCAGAGACACTGGTTCCGTTTACCGAAACCGTTATTTATCAGGATGAGTGGATTGTCGTTGCAGACAAACCCCACTTTTTACCCGTCATCCCCTCGGGCCGCTATCTACAGGAAACCCTGCTGGTACGCCTGAAGCGCCGCCTGAATATCAACACGCTTTCCCCCATACACCGTATAGACAGGGAAACCGCCGGCCTGGTGGTTTTTTCTGTCCAGCCCGCCACACGTTCACGCTATCAGGTACTTTTTCATGGCCGGCAGGTGGAAAAACATTATGAAGCCATTGCGCCACACCGTCCGGATATCCCCCTGCCCTCTCTTTATCGCAGCTGTCTTGTCCAAAGCGGGGAGTCCTTCATGCAGATGAAAGAAGTCCCGGGAAAGCCCAATGCCGAAACGACAATCCGTTTGCTGGAATCAAAAAACGCGCTGGCACGATATGCCCTGCAACCACTGACAGGGAAAAAACATCAGCTGCGGGTTCAGATGATGGGCATGGGTCTTCCTATTCTCAATGACCGGATATACCCTGAGCTGTGGCCGGAAGAAGCCGATGAAAAAAGCCGGAATGACGCTTTTGCCAGTCCGCTGCAACTGCTGGCAAAAGCCATTGCCTTTACAGACCCGGTCACCGGGGCACAACGCTATTTTGAAAGCACACAGCAATTGAGACTTTAAATGCGGAAAAAAAAGAAAAACAAACAAAATACCGGAAGTGGTAAAAACTATTACCCCAAAGCGACCTTGTCTGAGCAGGATGGCCTGCTTGTCCTGCATCTGGGTACCGAATGGATTCAGGGAGCCATGCGCATAAATAACCCGGTGGAAATCGTGCTCGAATACATCCAGCAGATGATGATGTGGATGCTTTTTAAGAAACAGCCTGCGCACATCGTCCAGCTCGGTCTTGGCAGCGCCGCTCTTACCAAATTCTGCTATCACAACTTCCCGGAAGCAAAAGTAACCGCCGTCGAGCTCAACCCGCATGTCATTAACATCTGCCATGAATCCTTTTACCTGCCCCCCGATGATAAACGGCTTCGCGTGATTGAGGGCGATGCCATGGATTATGTCCGGTCACAGGCAAGAAAGAACAACATCGATATCCTGCAGGTGGATCTGTATGATGAGCACGCCCTCGCACCGGCTATCGATACCCCCGAGTTTTACAAGGCCTGTGCCAATTGCCTCACCCCGGACGGGATGATGACAGTGAATATTTTCGGTGCCGACTCAAACCGGCACAAAAGCCTGGAAGCCATATACGGCGCTTTTGACGCAGTTATCTGGATGCCTGAAGTGCATGGTGCGAACATCGTCGCCCTTGCCTTCAAGCAGGCGCCCGGTATCGCTTTTTCCGAACTCTACGACAAGGCAGATATCATCCGCCTGGAAACCGGCCTTTTGGCTAAGCGCTGGGTTGACGGGCTGCAGGAATGGATGCGCCAGCAGATTGAAAATGTCCAGGCAGAAGAACAGCTGTAACATTTTGTAAACCGGCCAGCGGGTATTTTCATCCTCCACTGTCCATACAGGAGGGAAGGCATGGTCTTCGCCCCGTTATCTTTTGTTACAAATCCCCGCAGCTCATCAAGGGGGTTCGAAAAATTTTATGCTGTAATGGCGGTGGCGTTTTCTGCCGTGTCATGCAGATCGTGACGCCTGTGCCATCCTGAAAATGTTTTACCTTCCGCCCGGACAAACATGCAGGAAGTATCCACAAAAAAACAGAATAACCCGCATACAGGAGCCACCATGACCCGTTCTTTGTTTTCCCGTCTATTCCTGAAACCTGCCCTGATTATCGTGGTCGGTTTCACCGCTGCGTCTCCGGCAACGGCTTGGAGCATCTTCGGCGGCAAACAGAATAATACCCTTACCGCATTCAAATCAGAGGCCGAGCTCAACGAATGGCTGGCCGGCAAAAAGAGCAAGATCGATGCACAGCCGACACGCAGCCAATCCGAAATGGCAATGACAAAAAAAGAATCAGCCGTAGCCGCAGCGCCAATGGCCATGATGGCGCAGGATTCTGTTGCTGCGGATAAGGCACAAGAGGAATCCGAATCCGTCACCAATACGCAGACCGCCGGCGTGGATGAAGGCGGTATCGTCAAGGTGCACGGCAATCATCTAGTCGTTCTCCGTAGGGGACGGCTTTTCACGGTTGATGTCGGCAACAGCCGTCTCGCACCGGTTTCCATGATTGACGCCTATGCGCCCGGCTCATCCGGACATGCCTGGTACGATGAAATGCTGATATCCGGCAACACCATTGCTGTTATCGGCTACAGCTACAGCAAGGGCGGCACGGAAGTGGTGCTCTTCACTATCGACCGTAACGGCCAACTCAGCTACAAGTCCACGCATGTGCTGCGCTCGAACGATTATTACTCGTCACGCAACTATGCAAGCCGCCTGATCGGAGACAAGCTGATCTTCTATACACCGCTTTACCTCAATTTTCATGCGGCCAATCCGCTGGATTTTTTCCCGGCCGTGCGCTCCTGGCAGGACGGCAAAGCAGGTGACTTCAAACGAATCGCGCCGGCAACACAGATATACCGCACGGATGAAGACCTTGATCCGACCCGGACCCAGATTGCCCTTCATACCGTACAAGTCTGTGATCTTTCAAAACCGGATATGCAGTGCACGGCAACCGGTGTACTGGCGCCTGCCGGCCGTGAGTTTTATGTCTCAAAAGATGCTGTCTATATCTGGACAGCGTCTTATGCCCGCTATAACCACCGCACTGCCAATACGGCTCCTCCTGTAAGCGCTTCTGTTTTCAGGCTGCCGCTGGATACCAGGCAGGCTCCTACCGCGATCAAAACAATGGGCAGCCCGATTGACCAGTTTTCCTTCCTGGAAAGTGACGATGGCTATCTGAATGTCATGCTGCGCTCAGAAGGCCCTGCCGCTTCCATGTGGTCATCCGAAGGCAGCAGCAAGGATCTGGCGCTTTTACGTGTGCCTGTCAGCCAGTTTGGCAACGGCACCGAATCCGCCCCTGTTGCCAATTACCATCCGCTGCCCTCACCACAGGGAGGACACAGCATCCAGAACCGGTACATCGGCAACTATCTCCTCTATGGCGCAGGCAATACCTGGGGACGTAGCCAGTCCACAGAAAATACCGCCTATGTACTTGCCTGGAAAAACCCGCAAAGCGGGTCCGTCAAACTCACGCCGTCACACAGTGTCGACCGCATTGAGGCACTCGGCAAAAACGCGCTTTTGGTCGGCACCCAGAATACCAGCCTGGTTTTCACAACCATAGCACTGGGCGGCACTGACCGGATGGTGTACGCCAATCCTGTCAGCACTTTCCAGTTGGCCAATGCGGCCCAGGGAGAAACCCGCAGCCATGGTTTCTTCTATAAGCCGGAAAACGAGAAAAACGGTATCCTCGGGCTGCCCTTCAGGGAAAGCGGCTCTTCCGGCTGGAAACAGCTTCGCAATGTGTCAAGCGGCATTGTTTATGTAAAAAACAATAACCTGTCACTTTCCGAAATGGGCATACTGGGCGCTTCACCGAACCCGAACACCAACGACAACTGCAAGGCATCCTGCGTGGACTGGTATGGCAACTCCCGCCCGCTCTTCCTGAAAGGCCGGGTTTTCGCCCTGATGGGTTACGATCTGGTCGAAGGCAAGGTCAGCGGCAACAGCATCAGCGAAGTCCACCGTATTGATTTCAGCCCCGTGCAAAGCCAGCCGGTAAGGCGCTAGCAAACCATTACCCCTTCTGAAAGAAGATGTCTTTCAGAAGGGGAGTTCCATAATAAAAAACAAGGCCAAAGGGAAAGAGGCGGTATAAAATAAAGCTGCCAGTTTCCACAGAACCGTGGCAAAATTAACGTGAATAAACTTTTTAGAGCACCGTGATCATGAAAACCCGATTTTTATTACTGATTGCAGCCCTTTGCCTTGTCACGGGTGTACACAAAATATCAATCCGGACACCTACTCTGTCGAAGGGGCCGGTAAAGTCAGCAAAACCGTACCTGGTGTTATTGTCAGCTCGCGGCAGGTTGCTGTTGCCGGCACAAACAGTACCGGTAAAACGGTTGGTGTACTGGCAGGCGCAACAGCAGGTTCTGCCATTGGTGGTGGCACACGCTCCCACATTCTGGGGGCAATAGGCGGTGCCCTTTTGGGCGGAGTTGCCGGTGGTGCTATTGAAGAAGGCGTTACCTCACAGGGCGGTATTGAATATGTCGTGGAAACAGAAGGGGGCTCACTGGTGACCCTGACACAGGGAGCGAGTCCCGTTTTTTCGAAAGGCCAGAAAGTGCTGATCCTGTATGGTTCAAAAGCCAGGATCATCGCTGACGAACGATAGTACCTTACGCCTGTGCCAGAAACAATACAGGCAAAACAGCCTATCCGCTTTTCAGGCCGGACAAATGAGATATGGATACAAGAATCGAAGCAGACAGGGTATTTGAGAATAATGAATATATCGAAAATATTCAAAAATGCCACGATGGCTACCTATTCAACATGAAGGGCTTGCAGACCCGGATACGGCTGATTCTGACCGTTAATCCGGAAGGCGGGTACAACTATTACATGAGCCACTCCATCTGTACGCAGACGCAACGTGGCAACCATCTTGAGGACCCGGCCTGGGCCAAAGACATTCCCTCCACGATTCAGCTCGCGCTGGATTCACTCACCTTTCATTTTCAGGAAGCGGTTGACCGGGGATACCAGCCCATTGAAGAATGGATGATCCTCAATCCCTGGGCGGAAACCATGGCCAAATTTTTCTGAAAAAACCGCTTATCCCTTCAGACTGGTCAGCCTTCCAACGTCATCAAAATCCGCCTGAATCTGCTGTGAACCCTTTGTAGCAACCACTCCTTTATCGGCTGTTACCTCATAGCCCAGTGCCTGCAGATAATTCACCAGTGCGGATTTATGGTCCAGCTCAAAAGTGCTGATAACCTACGGAAAAACCAGCAGTGCCCGCTGATGATCCGGTTGCCAACCTGAGCTGACCAGGTCGCCCGTCAACACTGCGACCAGCATACCATCACCATAATCAGCCACATAAAAGGCGTCAGCCTCCCCGATACCGCAAGCCAAGATACCAAAGGCATGGAGATCAATGGGGTCCGCCGAAAAAGTTGGTGCTACCAATTCCCTAATATTTTCTGTCTCGCCCAGCGCATGAAGCTATCGTGCAATGGCGGACATATTCTCCGGCAAACCGGTAGAGACGGCAATAAGGCCTCACAGATTGACCGTCAACTGCGGGTGATACAACTACTGCATGAGCCACTCTATCTGCACCCAGCCCCAGCGCGGCCACCATCTGGAAGAACATCCCTGTGCCGAGGCCATGAGCAAATTCTTCTGACGCACAGCGCGCTGCTTCCGCAATACCAGGCCCCTTCCGGCACACCGGCATCCACTGGCGCCCCCTAAAATAAAAAAAATCCACTGCTTTATGGGCCAGTGGATTTTTTGGTGGTTAACACATCATGGGGATGTGTGAAGGGAGCTTTAAAAGTAAAACCCCCACATCCTTACGGATATGGGGGTTTTCATATAATTGCCTGACAATAACCTACTTTCACACTGGTTTCAGCACTATCATCGGCGCAGAATCGTTTCACTGTCCTGTTCGGGATGGGAAGGAGTGGTACCAACCTGCTATGGTCATCAGGCATAACTTGTTGACCACCTGAGTATAAATCAGATGATCCAATCTGGGAATAAAGTAAAGAAGCTTAGGCGTGATGCATAACGACATACGCTTATATTTTTTATGTAAGCTTAGCTTCCTACAACAATCAATGTTATAGGGACAAGCCTCACGAGCAATTAGTACTGGTTAGCTTAACGCATTACTGCGCTTCCACACCCAGCCTATCAACGTCCTGGTCTCGAACGACTCTTTAGGGAGGTCAAGCCTCCGGGAAGTCTCATCTTGAAGCAAGTTTCCCGCTTAGATGCTTTCAGCGGTTATCTTTTCCGAACTTAGCTACCCGGCGATGCCACTGGCGTGACAACCGGTACACCAGAGGTTCGTCCACTCCGGTCCTCTCGTACTAGGAGCAGCCCTCCTCAAACTTCCAACGCCCACGGCAGATAGGGACCAAACTGTCTCACGACGTTTTAAACCCAGCTCACGTACCACTTTAAATGGCGAACAGCCATACCCTTGGGACCGACTACAGCCCCAGGATGTGATGAGCCGACATCGAGGTGCCAAACTCCCCCGTCGATATGAACTCTTGGGAGGAATCAGCCTGTTATCCCCAGAGTACCTTTTATCCGTTGAGCGATGGCCCTTCCATACAGAACCACCGGATCACTATGTCCTACTTTCGTACCTGCTCGACTTGTCAGTCTCGCAGTTAAGCACGCTTATGCCATTGCACTATCAGCACGATTTCCGACCGTACCTAGCGTACCTTCGAACTCCTCCGTTACACTTTAGGAGGAGACCGCCCCAGTCAAACTGCCTACCATGCACTGTCCCCAACCCGGATAACGGGCCAAGGTTAGAACCTCAAACAAACCAGGGTGGTATTTCAAGGTTGGCTCCACGCAAACTAGCGTTCACGCTTCAAAGCCTCCCACCTATCCTACACAGATTGGTTCAAAGTCCAATGCAAAGCTACAGTAAAGGTTCATGGGGTCTTTCCGTCTAGCCGCGGGTAGATTGCATCATCACAACCATTTCAACTTCGCTGAGTCTCGGGAGGAGACAGTGTGGCCATCGTTACGCCATTCGTGCAGGTCGGAACTTACCCGACAAGGAATTTCGCTACCTTAGGACCGTTATAGTTACGGCCGCCGTTTACTGGGACTTCAATCAAGAGCTCTCACCCCATCATTTAATCTTCCAGCACCGGGCAGGCGTCACACCCTATACGTCCACTTTCGTGTTTGCAGAGTGCTATGTTTTTAATAAACAGTCGCAGCCACCTTTTTATTGCAACCCCTTCTCCCTCCTGGCGCAGGCCAGTCAAGATACAAGGGCGTACCTTATCCCGAAGTTACGGTACCAATTTGCCGAGTTCCTTCTCCCGAGTTCTCTCAAGCGCCTTAGAATACTCATCTCGCCCACCTGTGTCGGTTTACGGTACGGTCTCGTTAGACTGAAGCTTAGAGGCTTTTCTTGGAACCACTTCCAATTGCTTCGCGGCACATGGCCACTCGTCTCAACCCCTTGGATTACGCTGCCGGATTTGCCTGACAGCCTCCTCTAAGTCAAGAACCGGGATTTCCAACACCCGGACAACCTTCCGCGATC